>CAIQBN010000499.1 GCA_903870065.1 uncultured beta proteobacterium
GCGCTGGCGTCCATGCACAGCGCCGATAGTGCAACTGCCAGCGCGCCAAGCGATGGCCACAGAAACGGGCGAAAGCGCTCGGGGCGCAAGAAGGGGTCCAAGGGCATGAATTGTTTCTCCGGAAAAGTCGAAACAATACCATTGCACAGGATCCCGGGTCGTCCCTGGCTTGCGTTGCCCTCAATCCGGTGATGCGGGTGGCGCAACGCCAAGCTCGGAGCACAGGCGCTGAACCGTTTCGCGCAGGCTGGCAACTTCGGCTTCCAGTCGGCTGATGCGGTCGGCACTGTGGGCGCCGCCGGCCTCACCCGAGCGCTCCGGCGCGGACAGGCTCGACGGGTCGAACGCGCCACAAACAAGGTGCGCCCAACGTTGCTCACGTGCGCCCGGCGCGCGTGGTAGCTTGACAACCAGCGGGCCACCTTTTTCTGCGGAACGGTCCTGCAATTCCTCCAAAAAGCCCTCGACGGATGAAATATCGGCAAAGCGATACCAGCGTTCGGCATTGAGGCGCAATTCACCGGCAGTTTGCGGCCCACGCAGCATCAAAATGCCCAGCAGAACAGCCGATTGCTCAGGCACCCCTACGCCACGCTGGAAGTTGTGTTCCCATCGAGCCACGCGGCTGCCACTGGTTTCGCGCACCAAATTGAGCTGCATCAGGTTGTCCAGTGCGGATGCGATTTCAGCCTCGGACAGGTTCATTAACGGCTCGCGACTACTTTTCTGGTTGCAGCCCAGCATCAGGGTGTTGAGCGATAACGGGTAGCTGTCCGGTACGGTTCGGGCCTTTTCCATCAAAGTGCCGAGCACGCGGGCTTCAACGGCAGACAAAAGGAGCGTAGCGCCGGAAGGCAGCACAGGGGAGGGTGTGGTCAAAGTCATAATCCTGCAACATGAAAAACATCGTTATTTTGATCTCAGGCGGTGGCTCCAACATGGCAGCCATCGTCAAATCCGCCCAGCGCGAGGGTTGGCGTGAGAAATTCAATGCCCGGATCACCGCTGTGATCAGCAACAAGGCCGATGCCAAAGGTTTGATTTTCGCTCACGAAAGAGGTATTGCCACCATGGTGCTTGATCACAAGGCTTTTGCCTCGCGAGACGAGTTCGACGGCGCGCTTGCTGGTTTGATTGAACGCTTTGATCAGCCAGACGAGCCGGTTCTGGTGGTTCTTGCGGGTTTTATGCGTATCCTGACACCCGCCTTCGTGGCGCGTTATACCGGGCGGCTGGTTAATATTCACCCATCCTTGTTGCCAGCCTTCACCGGCCTGCATACGCACCAGCGCGCTATCGATGCGGGCTGCAAGTTTGCCGGTGCAACGGTCCATCAGGTGACGGCGGAACTTGACCATGGCGAGATTTTGGCGCAGGCGGTGGTGCCGGTTTTGCCGGACGATACCGCAGATACCTTGGCTGCCCGGGTGCTAACCCAGGAGCACATCATTTACCCCAGGGCGATCGCCGATTTGCTACAAAAAAAGTAGCTATAAGCGGATGTTTTACGAGGGCTACAGCCCATTTTCTTAAAAAGTTAAGTCGCGAGAAGTCGTTTGCCTTGCGGTTAATGCGCGCGATTGCAAGCCGGCATCAGTTCAGGAAGACGGGGCACTGGAGTTGTCGGCAGTGAGCCTGGCAAACCGCGCTTGCCGCACGCCGACGACGACCACCTCTTCGGTAAACATGCTTGATGGGCGGACCCACAATTCCTTTTGCCCGTACAAGGCCCGGTACAGCGTCATGGTTTCGAGTGTCTCGCTGTGGCGCACAGTGTCAAGCACTTCGTACAGATTGCCCTTGTAGTGACGGTATAGGCCTGGCGGCGTGGCTATTAATGGGGGGAGGGATGAGTCAGTCATGGGACAATCCTACGTTATGCACCCCAAAGCTCTTCTGGACGCCTGCGCCGAACTCATCAGGCTCACACTCAAATTTGATCACCCAGCTGACGCCGTGGTTTCCCGCTTTTTCCGCGATAACCGGGGTCTGGGTCCGCGTGAGCGTGCCACGATGGCAGAAACGGTGTACACCGTACTGCGCAAAAAATTACTCTTCGATCATTTGGCACCATCGGGCAGCGGTCCCAAAGAGCGGCGCCTGGCCATACTGGGTTTTTATGGCCCAGGCGACTTTTTGCGCAGTGCCCTCAGTGATCAGGAAAAGAACTGGCTGGATCAATGCGAAAAGGTCAGTCCCAACGATTTAATGGAGCGCCACCGCCACAACCTGCCGGAATGGTTGGTGCAACCGCTAAAGGACCAATTGGGTGCCGAGTTTTGGCCGATGGTCGAAACCCTGAATCAAGGGGCCGGGCTGGATTTGCGCGTCAATACATTCAAGGCCAAACGAGTGGACGTTCAAAAAGCGCTGGCGCAGGCAGGGATCAAGGCCGTTAATACTCCGTATTCCCCATGGGGTCTGCGCATTGCGGGCAAGCCGGCGCTGAACAAGAACGAATCCTTCTTGCGGGGCGAATTTGAAGTGCAGGACGAAGGTTCGCAGTTGTTGGCGATGTTGCTTGATGCCAAACGCGGTGAAATGGTTGTTGATTTTTGCGCCGGTGCGGGCGGCAAAACCCTGGCATTGGGTGCTGCCATGCGCAGCACAGGTCGCCTGTACGCCTTTGACACGTCGGCGCATCGTTTGGACGCGTTCAAGTCGCGCCTGAAGCGCAGTGGCCTGTCCAATGTCCATCCCGCAGCAATTGCCCACGAACGTGATGACCGGGTGAAGCGCCTGAGCGGTAAGATGGATCGGGTGCTGGTGGATGCGCCCTGCACGGGTTTGGGCACATTGCGGCGCAACCCCGACTTGAAGTGGCGGCAAGATTTGCAGTCCGTCGCTGAAATGGCGGTCAAGCAAGCCGCCATATTACAAAGCGCTTCGCGTATGTTGAAGTCCGGGGGGAGGCTGGTGTATGCGACTTGCAGTGTGCTCCCGCAGGAGAATGAAGCGGTTGCCGATGCCTTTGCTGCAGCGAACCCGGATATGGTGCCGCTTGCGGTTGGTGGCATTCTGTCCGACCTTAAAGTCGAATCCGCGGGAAATTTGTGCAGCGGTGGCGAAAGTGGTCAGTTGTACTTGCGCTTGTGGCCGCATCGGCATGCAACGGACGGCTTCTTTGCAGCGGTCTGGCAGAAGAAGTAGCCATCTGTGCGAATTCGCGTTCGTGGCCGAACCTAAAATGGGTTCGTCCGAATTGTTTCTGAGAGAGAGTTGAGCATGCTGTTACCCGACTGGGCCTTACTGAATACTGCCATTGAATGGCTGGCCCATGGCGTGCTGGACTTGCATTGGTGGCAAATTAGCTTGGTCGCTCTGGCACTAACCCATATCACGATGATTAGTGTGACGGTCTTTTTGCACCGCCATCAAGCCCACCGTGCACTCGATTTGCATCCCGTGGCATCACATTTTTTTCGGTTCTGGCTGTGGCTCACCACCGGACAGGTCACCAAGGAGTGGGCGTCCATTCATCGAAAGCACCATGCCAAATGTGAGCAGGCGCAAGACCCACACAGCCCCCATGTGTATGGCATCAGGACGGTGCTGCTTCAAGGCTATGAGCTGTATCGGGCGGAGGCTCAGAACAAGGAAACGCTGGCTCGTTTTGGACACGGCAC
>CAIQBN010000500.1 GCA_903870065.1 uncultured beta proteobacterium
CCAGTAATGGCCAGATTATGAAACGCGGCCATCCTGGTGGCCCGAGGGCCACCAGGATGAAATCAAGTGATGGATCGTCGAAGCGGGATCAATACCGCGCTCAAAAGCCAAAAAAGTGCGCTTCTTGGCAGCCGTTCACAGCAAGAGCACATAGCGCTGAGGTCGGCTGCAAATTATTGGCAGACGGCGCATCGCAAAGCTGTTGATCGTTTCAAGTGGCGCGAGCTTCGCTACCAGCGCATTTTGCGTGAACTCAAGGCAACTTCTTTCAAGTCTAACGCCGCATTACAAACCGAGTTGGAACTGGCAAAGGGCCAAGTCCGCGATCTGCAAAGTCGGGTATTCGCAGGCAAGAGCGAACGGCGCAAACATTGTGAGGGCCGCAACAGAACGGCTTCATGTCGCCGTCCACGAGGACAGCAGCACGGCTCTACCGGTCACGGGCGCACCATGCAAACGCAGTTGCCCGCCCGCCATGAAGATGCAACGCTAGACAGGACACAGTGCCCGAAGTGCGGCTTGGCGTTTCACAGCCTTGTTGATACGGAAGACTCGCAAGTGCTGGAGATTGAGGTCAAGGCCTACCGGCGTGTGATCCACCGTCATCGTTACTCTGCGTCGTGCCAATGTGGGTGTGTGAACGGCACTGTTTGCGCACCGGCACCAGCGCGGCTCATTGAGCGAGGCAAGTTTGGCATTTCTGTTTGGACCAGCGTGCTGCTGGACAAGTTTCTCTATGGTCGGCCCAGCCAGCGGTTGCTGCAAGATTTGGCTGGCCACGGTCTAAACATGTCGCCAGGAACATTAGCCGGCGGCCTGCAGGCCATAGCGCCATTGTTCAAGCCTCTGGATATGGCGCTGCAATTAAAGCTTCGTAGTGAGCCCTATTGGCATGCGGACGAAACCCGCTGGGCGGTCTTCGTGGACGTGCAAGGCAAGGTCGGCCATCGCTGGTATTTGTGGGTGTTTCATTCCAGCTCCGTGGTCCACTACGTCATTGACCAGACACGCGCGGCCGAGGTCATCGTGGCCGAACTGGCCGGAGTCGACAAGGGTGTTATCAGCTGCGACCGCTACTCTGGCTATAAGCGCTTCGCCCGCCTGAACCCAGGCGTGGTGTTGGCTTTTTGCTGGGCTCATGTCAGACGCGACTTTCTGGAGCTTGCCAATTCGTATCCTCAAAGCGCCGAATGGGCGCTGCAATGGGTTGACATGATCGGGCAGCTTTATTACCTCAATGGAATTCGCTTGAACACCAGCGTGGATAGCGCTGAACGAGCGCTCACGCAACAGACCCTAGTGCAGACACTTCAGCAAATGGCCACGCGGTGCGCCTCTGAAGTGGCCAATCATGAACTGTTCCCGCCGGCGGCCAAGGTGCTCCAGAGCATGACGCTGCATTGGAGTGGCCTCACCGTGTTTGTCAATTCTCCGTGGGTGGACATGGATAACAACACGGCTGAGCGTGATATTCGTGGGCCCGTAGTTGGCAGAAAGAATTTCTACGGATCAGGCTCTGAAGGCTCCGCAGAGTTGGCCGCCACGATGTACGGCACTTTGGCAACCATGAAACTTTGGGGATTGAACGCGCGTACCTGGCTTGCACAGTATTTGCAGGCCTGTGCGGATAATGGAAACCGTCCGCCAGAGGATATCAACGCCTTTCTTCCGTGGCAGATGAATGCCAAGCGTCTGGCCGACATGCGAGCGTGCCGCCTTCAGTAAGGATGAGCGATTCATGAGCATTTATTGCGCACGCGA
>CAIQBN010000501.1 GCA_903870065.1 uncultured beta proteobacterium
CTATCCGGGCTTTACGCTGGATGTTGATCTGGATCTGCCAAGCCAGGGTGTTACCGCGTTGTTTGGCCCCTCGGGTTGCGGCAAGACCACGCTGCTGCGCTGCATTGCGGGCCTGCAACGGGCGGGGCGGGGCCACCTTATGGTTAACGGGGAAACGTGGCAAAGCGAAACCTTGTTTAAGCCCACGCACCAGCGGCCCCTGGGCTATGTGTTTCAGACAGCCAACTTGTTTGACCACCTCACGGTTCAGCGCAACTTGCGGTACGGTCAATCGCGTGTGGCGCTGGCGCAACGCCGCGTCGACTTTAACCATGTGACCCAACTGCTCGGTATTGAACACCTGCTGGAGCGCATGCCGCACGGGTTATCCGGCGGCGAGCGCCAGCGCGTGGCCATTGCCCGCGCGTTGCTGACCAGCCCGCGCCTGCTGCTGATGGACGAGCCGCTGGCCGCGCTGGACGTCAAGCGAAAGCAGGAAATCCTGCCCTATCTGGAGCGCCTGCACGCCGAACTGGATATTCCGGTTCTGTACGTCAGCCATGCGCCGGACGAGGTGGCGCGCCTGGCCGACCACATCGTGGTCATGGAAGCTGGACGTGCCGTGGCCGTGGGGCCGCTGACCGAAACCCTGGCGCGGTTGGACTTGCCCATTCAGCTTGGTGAAGATGTGGGCGTGGTGCTGGAGGCTATGGTGGCCGAGCGCGACGCCCAGTGGCACCTGGCCCGTGTCGATTTCCCAGGTGGCAGCCTGTGGGTGCGCGATGGCGGCCATGCGCTGGGCCACCCGGTGCGCGTGCGCATCCTGGCGCGCGATGTCAGCATCGCGCTGCAACCAGTCAACGGCACCAGCATCCAGAACTGCCTACCCGCAACCGTGGAGCAAATGGCGGGCGACTACCACCCGGCCTTGTCGTTGCTGCGGCTCAAGATCGGCCCCTCGCCCCTGCTAGCGCGGCTAACGCAGCGCTCAGCCGCCGGGCTGGGGCTGGCGCCCGGCATGCCGGTCTGGGTGCAGATCAAAGCGGTGGCGTTGGTGGGGTAGCAAAGTGGCATCTCCGCCAGCAAAGAAACCATATGGAAAATCCGGCGCTAGCCCTCGTGGATGCTGCACAAGCTGCTACGTTAATAATAGCAATGCGCAGCACTTCTTGTATTTCATCCCACTGCCACAGCTACACGGGTCATTGCGGCCCGGCGTGACAATCTTTTGCACGGTGTCAATGCGCGGCCCCAGGCTGCGCCACATCTCACGCATGTTGTAAACCGCCCAGATCGCGTCGCCAAAGGCTTGCATGCGCGCCTGACTGACGGTGGGGGGCGACGGGGTCTGGCTGACACGGGGGCACCGGCTCGGCCATGGTCGGGCAAACGGCTTAGAGCAGTTGCACAGTAACGGCTTCTTCGCCCAGGATGGCCTGGCAAGCCAGGCGCGAGTTGGAACCGATACCGACAATGCCATCGAGCTTTTCGTTCTCGACGCGCTGGATCTTGTAGAGGCTCTTTTTACCCACCGGCACGGCCACGTGGCAGGATTCACATCGGGCTTCACCACCGCACTTGCTGACGATGGGTTCGCCCACAGATTGCAGTGCCTTGAGCAGGCTGGTGCCCGAAGCTACTTCATAGGATTTGCCGGAAGGCAGAACGGTGAGTTTGGTCATGGTGAAAGCGGGCTCAAGCCCGACAAGTGGTTAAAAATACGGTGATCGAAATGAACGGTCAGGCAGCGACGGTCGCCTGCAAGGCCCGCGTCAGCTCTTGGGCAAACTGCACCAGCGGCATGGCGATGCGCTTGATGTTTTGCTCCTGCAGAAAGCGCGCTTCCATGCGGGTGGGTTCTTCGGGCAACACGGCCCAGTGCTGGTCGCTGGAGCGCTTCATGATCTGGCGCGCAAAGCAGCGTGTGAGCTGGTCGTCAAACCGGCAGCCCAGGAACAAAAAGTTGCGCCCGGTGCGCCAGGCCTGCACGGCCGCGGGGATCGGCGTCTGAATGTCGATCTCGGTCAACACTTCTACGTAGTCGCTATCGGACACCAGGTAGTTGCCTGCCGGGCTGTGGCTGCCCATGGGCTTGTACAGCAAGCGCACGACTTCTTTGGGCAGCTCTGGCAGCAGGGCGCCATCGTCGGCGTAGTCACCGGTCCAGTGCCCAAAGTGCTCGGACTGCGACAAGCCCTGAACCTGGGCCCAGCTTCCCGTGGGCCCGACCTGTGCCAGCGCTGCTGCAAATGTGTCGTCATACCAGGTGTCTACCCACAACCCGGCGCCACTGCGTGCCAAAGCCAGGTGCAGCGGTGACGGCGTGGGTGAATTGGCAAATGCCTCGTTCATCAAATGCACCACCGACTTGCGGTGCTTGAAGTTCTCGATGAACTGCGCAGCCTGGGTCAAGCGCTTGCGGATCTTGTGCGGCACACTGACCTTGGCTGTCATGCTCTCAGCCAGCGCCAGCGGGTTAGCTGGCACCTGCACGTTGGCGCACAGGGAAAGCATGTCTGGGCCGAGGTAGGGAATGACCGCGCCGGCATCCAGACGTTGGGCAATGGTTTGAATCAAATCGGTCATGGTTTTCCTTATTAAATGGCGGCGCTCGCGCCCACATTTGAGGCGGTCTCTTTCATCGTTTTGATGATGTACTGGATCTGCCCCTCATCCAGCATGGTGTGCAGTGGCAGGGCTGCGGTGACGAGCTTAATTTCGCGCGCTCCGCATTCGGGCTCGAACAGGGAAATGGCCTCAACTTCCATGGCTAGTCTTGCGTCAGAATGAGTGCCGTGGCATCATCGGCCCGCTCAGTGACCGACCAGCAGTGGCCGTTTGTGGTGGCCAGATAGACACGGCGTGACCCCAGCTGCAGCGCCGGCGCCTCGTCGCGCATATCCATCGCATCCACTAGCACCACCCGCGTCGCGGGGTCACGCGCCCGCCAAATGGCGGCAGCATCGCGCAGTGTTGGTGCCGCAGCAATCACCTCGCCAGCGCTGCGCAGGTAGTCGGGGGTGAAGGCCATATCAGTCCCCCGATTCTTCCGTCAACGCCAGGCGACGGGCTTCGACCGTGATGGGCAATGGTGTATCAGCGGGCATGGCGGGCAAGTCGAACTGCCAGCCGTTAGCCAGCGTGACTAGGCCGCCCCACATGCCAGGATTAACCATGGAAACAATGGGTTCCTCCAGGTCTTTCTTTGGTACATAGCCGGTCAGTACACCCTTGCTGTCTTTGCGGATCATCAGTTTCATCATTGGCTCCTGGGGATAAATTGGGGTTCATGGATAGGCTCTAAGGAGCGGTTAGCATTTCTTCACGCAACAGTGGCACTAGCAATGGCGGCAGTGTCTGCAACAGGTGGTTCACTTCGGCCAAGGTGCTGGTGGCGCCCAGTGAAAATCGGACGGCGGCCAAAGCTTCTTCGGCGGGCACACCCATGGCGGCCAGCACATGCGACGGCTCGCTCCCCCCTGAAGAACAGGCCGCACCACTGGAGGCCGCCACACCCAGGCGCTCCAGACGCTGCAACACCACATCGACCGATAGTTGGCCAAATCGCAGATAGCTGGTGCCCGGCAAGCGACGCGCGGTCTGGCACCAGATATGGGTTTCAGGCATTGCCTGCTGCAGGCCCGTTTCCAGCGTGTTGCGCAGCGTGGCCAGGCGATCGGCCTGGTTGCCGACGTCACCCAGGAGATCGAGCGCGGCAGCCATGCCCACAATGCCGGCGAGATTTTCGGTGCCACCACGGCGTCCGCGTTCCTGGCTGCCCGACGTCTGCGGCACCAGTGCCACGCCCTGGCGCAATAACAATGCACCGACGCCCTTGGGGCCTTGAAATTTGTGGGCTGACAACGACACCGCATCCGCCCCGCAACTGGCAAAGTTAAAGGGCAGCTTGCCGATGAACTGTGTGGCGTCGACATGCATCACGGCGCCCGCGGCATGCGTGAGAGCGGCAACCTCGCTCACCGGCATCAGCACCCCGGTTTCATTGTTGGCAGCCATCAAAGAGACCAGTGCCACGTCCGCCGTAATCAATGCCTTTGCTGCGGCCATATCCAGTGTGCCATCACCGCGCACCGGAATAAAGTCCACCGGGATACCTGCCTGCGCCAGCGAGCGCGCCAGCCGCAGATGACCCGCGTGCTCGACGCTGCTGAAGATGACCCGATTGCGACCCGAAGCCGTGGCGGCCAGCAGGCCACGCACCGCCATGTGGTTGGCCTCTGTGGCACCACTGGTAAAGATCACCTCCACCGGCTTGCAGCCCACAATGCGGGCGACGGTGGCGCGTGCGGCACCCAGCGCGCGCTTGGCGTCCTGCCCCGGCGCGTGCTGTGACGAGGTGTTGGCCCACAAATCAGACAGCACCGGCAACATGGCCGCGATGACCGACGGCGCGAGCGGCGTGGTGGCGTTGTGGTCCAGGTAAATCATGGTGTGGCGGTCGCCGTGGTGGCGGCTTCAGGCCCAGAACTGGCGTTCACTATCGATACACAGCAGGTCAAGCAACACGTCCAGCGAAGCATCCTGCTGCCGTGGCTCCCAGGTGCTGTTAGCGTGGTTACGGGAAAACAAACACCAGTGGCCCGGTGCATGCGGAATCAGTAAGGCAATGTCAATCAAGCCCCCTGAGCGGTCCACTTTGCGCGAGCAGCAGGGGCTTTGGATACGAAAGGCGTCACCCTCGCGCCGCACGTGGGGCCGAACATAACGGTAACGCACCCGCTCCCGCAGGGCACGCTCCATCCGGCGCACCATCAGGTCCACCACCAGTGCGCTGGCCGGCGCCATGATGGCCGCGGGCATGTTCACACCCCGTCCTCGGTTTCGGGCAACAAGCCGCGCGGCGCCGGAACGAGTTCGATCTCCAGGCAGCCAACTACACAACCCGCGAACTGCACCAGATACACCGGCTCGTTCAATTCGGGGGCATGCCCAATATTGACCACTTCGCCGACCGAGCCGCGTGCCGCCAGCAGTGCATCGATTGCGCGATCGGGGTAGCTGCCGTCGTTGACCAGATCATCGAGTGCAATGACGCGCTGGCCCCACGCATAGGCTGGCTCGCGGGGTTCAATGCCTGGCATGGCATTGGACGTAACAGGTACAAGAGCGGTGGCGGTGGTGTTCATGGGGACCTTAGTCGGTGGCGGATAGAACTGGCTCGTCAGACGGCGCGGCAGAACCGAGTGTGCGGAGTACGGCCACCTTTGCGCCGAGTTGCTCCAGAACCTCATCGGGCAGGTTGTCCAGCGTGCAAATTTCCTTGGCGCGCATGCCCACACGGTGACCCGACTCTACAAAATCCACCGCGTAGATGTAGAACTGCTGCAAGAAGGTATTGATATTGATCACGTAGCCGATCTCACCCTTATTGACCAGCACTTCACCAATGTCGCGGCCGTTGTAGGTGCCGTCGTTGCGCACCACGGAGCGCGCTATCACC
>CAIQBN010000502.1 GCA_903870065.1 uncultured beta proteobacterium
CCCGTGGCTCGAGCAACGCGCGCGCCACGCAAGAAAGCAGCATAGCCCCGTCTGCATTGGGCAACATCGGAGTGGCGCTGCGCACCGGGTGGCTATTGCGTCACGAAAACACGCGCCTTGCGGGGCGTGAGTACCAGCGTCTCGCCGTCACGAAACCCCTTTTCATTGAATTCTTGGGCCGAAATTTGGGCCTCGATGACGTCACCACTGCCCGCTGCCGACGCGTCGAGAGGCAGTAGCTCCAAACGTGCAATCGGGCCCACCACTATCGCGCGCACCAGCTTGGCAGGGATGCCGCGCTGGCCCCCGTTGCTTGTCTGGTTGGCATTGCGCACATAGCGCTGCACATCCAGGTCGTGCGGGCGCACATAGGCAAAGGCCTTTGCATCCTGCGCACCATGGTGTTCCGGACTGTCCAGGCGCACACCGTGGTGGTCTTCGCCGATCAGCATTTCAACTTCGTGGGCGCGGCCGTGGAACAGGTTGACATCGCCCAGAAAGCCATACACAAAGGGGCTGGCCGGGTGGTCCCACACCTGTTGTGGGGAGCCAATCTGTTCCACCCGGCCGCTGTTCATCAGCACCACCCGGTCGGCCACTTCCAGCGCCTCTTCCTGGTCGTGCGTCACAAAAATGCTGGTCACATGCAGGTCATCGTGCAGGCGGCGCAACCAGCGGCGCAACTCCTTGCGCACCTTGGCGTCGAGCGCACCAAACGGTTCGTCCAGCAAAAGCACCTTGGGCTCCACGGCCAGCGCCCGTGCCAGCGCAATGCGTTGGCGCTGGCCGCCGGAAAGTTGTGCGGGGTAACGGTCCGCCAGCCAGTCGAGCTGTACCAGGCCCAGCAGTTCATGCACCTTTTGCTTGATGACCGGTTCCGCAGGACGCACGGCACGCGGCTTCATGCGCAGTCCAAAAGCCACGTTATCAAATACGCTCATGTGGCGAAACAGCGCATAGTGCTGGAACACAAAGCCCACATTGCGCTCGCGCACATGCACGTCGGTCGTGTCTTCACCGCTGAACAGCATATGACCCTGGTCGGCGGTTTCCAGCCCGGCGATGATGCGCAGCAGAGTCGTTTTGCCGCAGCCCGATGTGCCTAGCAGCGCCACCAGTTTCCCCGAGTTGATGTCCAGGCTGACATCGTTGAGGGCTTTGAAGGTGCCGAATTCTTTGCTGACGTTGCGAATGGCGATGCTCATACAGTTTTCTCGGGTTCAAACGGAGGGGCGTTCCGGGGGCATGGACGCGGCGGCCTTTTGGTCGCGCTCAAACTGCCACTCCACAAAAGACTTGATCAACAGGGTGACCAGGGCCAGCAATGCCAGCAGCGAAGCAATGGCGAATGCGGCCACAGACTTTGCCAATGTCCCGGCCCGGAGTCACGCCAGCCGGGCACGATGATGATGGTGGGTGAAACGCGGGACATAGGTGTTTGCGGGTGGAGGTGAGCCCGCATTGTCTGTAGCCGCGCTTAAAACTAAAACTACTGTTTTATTTTTTTATGTCAATATTGGAATATGCAAAGCGACCCCGCATGGGTTTTGCAAGCCCACCGTACGTCGCTGCACACCATGGTTTGCCAACCGCTAATGTGTTGGGCCGAGTTGCAGGGTGGATTCAGGGGCTGCAGCACGCCAGCGCTGAAGCCAGGTTTCGGCGGCATCCGGTCGTCCAAAAAAATAGCCCTGGTGCAGCACCGTGCCGCGCTGGTTCAAGAAGTCGGCCTGCTCCTGCGTCTCAACACCTTCAGCCACCACCTTTAAATGCATGTGGTTTGCTACTGCCAGAATCGATTCGATCAATGCGGCATCACTGGCATCGCGCGGCGCATCCTGCACAAATGTCTTGTCAATCTTGATTTCATGAATAGGCAGCCGTTTCAGGTAAGCCAGCGATGAGTAGCCTGTGCCAAAGTCGTCGATCGAGAACTGGACGCCCATGTCGGCCAGCACCCGCATCTTGCCTATCACGTCATCGATGTCCTCTATCACCAGGCTTTCGGTGAACTCCACTGTGAGGCAGTCTGGGGCGGCCCCGGTTTCCCGCAAGACCTCTTGGAGCCAGAGGACAAACGTGGCCTGTCGGAAATGCCGGGCGCTGATGTTTACCGACAGCTTGAGTGCGCGCCCCGCCATTGCTTCTTGCGCAATCAGGCGGCAGGATTCGAACATGACCCAAACTCCGAGGTCGACAATCAGGTCGGACGCTTCGGCAATGGCAATGAAAATGCCCGGCGCCACCAATCCGCGTTGCGGGTGCTGCCAGCGCACCAGCACTTCTGCCGCGACCCAGTAGCCGCTGGCATCCACTTGCGGTTGCAAATAAAGGCGCAATTGGCCAGCGCGGATGCCCCGGCGCAAATCGCCATCGATAAGAAAGCGCTCTTGCAGGGCTGCGTCCATGCTGGAGTCAAAAAAGGCGATGCGTGCTCCGCCATTGGTCATGCAACGGTGCATGGCGGTTTGCGATCGCCGGAAAATCTCTGGCGCTGAATCATCACCGTCCCCCGTGGGAAAGAGCGCAATGCCCTGGCTGACGGTAATGGTCAGACTGGATTCGCCGCCGACATCAAATGGATGGCGCAAATCTCCATGGATCTTGTTGGCGACGGCCATGGCACGCGGCGCAGCGTTGTCGGCACTTTCACCCAGGTCTTCGAGCAGGATGGCGAACTCCGCCGAGGCGATGCGCGCCAGCGTGTCACCGCTACGCAGCAATTGGGTGATGCGTGGCCCCAGTAGTTTGAGCAGTACGTCGCCCGCCGCGTGGCCCCGCGCGTCGTTGATATCCCTGAAACGCTCCACATTGATGACGATCAGCGCACGCCAGGTCGCGCTGCGACGGGCCGAAGCCAGCACCAACTCAATGCGATCCATCAGCAGTGTGCGGTTGGGCAACCCGGTGAGGGAGTCAAAGTGGGTCAAACGCTGAATATCATGCTGTGCCTGTCGCATCGCCGTCATGTCTTTTGAGATGGCGACGAAATGGGAAATCGTGCCGTCGGCTTGTCGAATTGGTGCGACCACCGCAGACTCCACGATGATGGAGCCGTCTTTGTGGCGATTGATGAACTCGCCCCGCCAGGCATCACCCTGGGATAGCTGGGACCACATTTGCGCGTAGACCGCTGGACTCAGTTGCCCCGATTGCCGAAAACGCGGGTTCTGACCGATCGCTTCCTCGCGCGTGTAACCACTTTTGGCAACAAATGCGTCGTTGACGTATTCAATGCTGGGCAACAGGTTGGTAATCATCACACTCTCGGGGTTTTGCTCGACCGCCAAAGACAGTTTGCGCAACTCGGCCTCCTGAGCCTGCAATGCACGCGTGCTATTGAGGGCCTTGGCCAGCTGCTGCAGGTAACTGCGCCGCACCAGTATGGTCAGCGCGCCTGTGATGAATAAAACAATCAGGATAAAGAACAGCTTGATCAGCCCTCCACCCGGCACCACCGGAGCCGAACTGGTGACGGGGTTGCTGGTATAAAAGTGCATCAAGGCCAGCGCTGTGATGCCATATAGCGACTTGGTTGCCCTGTCACCCAACAACCAGCCGCACAGCACCATCAGAGCCGGGTAATTCAGCAGGTTTGGCGCATCGAGTCCACCGTTGGTGGCCACCAGGATGGTAATAATGACCCACATGCCCCAGACAGCGCAATGTGACGCGCTCTTGTGGTGCCCCTTGCGCAGCAGCAGCAAGTTGGCCATGCCAATCACGGCGACACCCAAGTTCAGCCCAATTTGAAGCGCGGGTGCCGCCTGGCTCAGGCCCAGAGAGATTGCCAGGGTCAAGCCGGCCACCACAAAAACCCATGCAGTCAGGCGCAAAACGACTTGGATAAGTGCATCTTCAGGCGCCAGAGGTGAATCAAAGCTCGGTGTACGCGCAGTCACAGGAACCGTTTCGAGGGATAGAGCCCGCAACGGCCATTCTATCGGCAGCGTGGTGCCCCAAGCGCTGTGCTTGGGGCACAGGAACTGCTTGGCAAGTGCAGTTCCGGCACGCGACTCAAACCTGGGCCAATGCCTGCTCCAGATCAGCCAGCAGGTCGTCAATGTGTTCAATGCCCACGGACAGGCGCACTGCGTCCTCGGTCACCCCCGCTTTCACCAGTTCTTCGGGCGACAACTGGCGGTGGGTTGTGGAGGCCGGATGCGTGGCCAGCGACTTGGCGTCGCCAATGTTGACCAGACGGGTGAACAGGTTCAAACCATCCAGGAAACGTGCGCCTGCCGCGCGGCCTTCACCGGCAGCGGACTTCACGCCAAAGGTCATCAGGCCACTGGCCTTGCCGCCCAGGTACTTTTGCGCCAGCGCGTGGTCGGGGTGGCTGGGCAGGGCTGCGTAGTTGACCCAGGCCACCTTGGCATGCGTTTGGAGGAACTGCGCCACTTTGAGCGTGTTTTCGTTGATGCGCTCCATGCGCAGCGACAAGGTTTCGATGCCTTGCAGGATTAAAAAGGCGTTGAATGGTGATATTGCGGCGCCCAGGTTGCGCAGCGGCACCACACGGGCGCGGCCAATATACGCTGCCGGGCCGAGGGCTTCGGTATAGATCACACCGTGGTAGCTCGGGTCAGGCTCGTTCAGGCGCTTGAATTTGGCCTTGTGCTCAGCCCAAGGAAATTTACCCGAGTCAACAATCGCGCCGCCCAGCGACGTGCCATGGCCACCGAGGTACTTGGTGAGCGAGTGCACCACAATGTCTGCACCATGTTCAAACGGGCGCAGCAGATAGGGCGTGGCCACCGTGTTGTCCACGATCAGCGGTACACCGTGGCGGTGGGCAATCTCGGCAATCGCCGCAATGTCAGTCACTGTGCCCTGCGGGTTACTCACCGATTCAATGAACACCGCCTTCGTTCTATCGTCAAACAGGCCCTCGAAGCTGGCCAGGTTGCGCGAATCGGCAAAGCGGGTGGTTACACCAAACTGGGGCAAGGTGTGCGCCAGCAGGTTGTAGGTGCCTCCGTAGAGCGCGGTGCTGGCAATGATGTTGTCGCCGGCCTCGGTAATGGTCTGGATGGCATAGGTGACTGCAGTCTGACCGCTGGCCACCGCCAGCGCGGCAATCCCGCCCTCCAGCGCCGCGACGCGCTTTTCCAGCACGTCCTGCGTCGGATTCATGATGCGGGTGTAGATGTTGCCTGCAACCTTCAGGTCAAACAAGTCGGCACCGTGCTGGGCATTGTCAAATGCATAGGCCACGGTCTGGTAAATCGGCACCGCCACCGCCTTGGTGGTGGGGTCGGGGCTGTAGCCGGCGTGGACGGACTTGGTTTCAAATTTCCAGGTTTCAGACATGGGTAGTTTCCTTGGTGGTGTGGGTCGAAGCAAATGCTATGGATTGCATAGCGAATTGTGCCGCATTGGCGTGGACTATCGACGCATTTGATCTCTGACAGCGCAATCGCTTATTTCTTCAAATAGATCTGGTCAAAGCTGCCGCCATCGACAAAGTGGTCCTTGGCCGCCTTGGCCCAGCCACCAAACGCCTCGTCAATGGTGAACAGCTTGATCTTGTCCACCACGGTTACCGCGGGTTCTGCCAGGATGCTCAGCGATGGGTAGACCACATCGACCTTGCTACGAAATTCCTCTTCCAGCAAAAAGGCCTCGTTCTCCCAGGATATGGACACGTCACCCTGGCCACGTTGCGCAAACGTGATGGAGGAGCCGCGTGCGCCCGTGTCCAGCACCGGAACGTTGGCATAGAGCTCGGTAATGAAATCCTTGGCCTGGGCGTCGCTGCCGAACTTGCGCTTGGCAAACTCCCAGGCTGCCAGGTAGTTCCCGCGCGCGCCACCAGACGTCTTCGGGTTTGGGGTGATGACGCTGATGCCGCGCGCCTGTTTGCCCGAGCCGCCGTGGGATTGCTTGATGACCACGTCCTGCCCGGTCTTGGCCTTCCAGTGCTTGATAAAGGCCGCATTGAATTCGACGTATAACTCGCGGGTGGGGTCATAGGAGACGTTGAGCAACTCAACGGATTTTTGTGCTGTGGCGCCAAACGAAACACCCGCCAGGGTGACAGCCAGGGCTACTGAGGTGAAGAGCCGACGCGAGAGAAGATGACCTGCCATTTGAAACTCCAAAAAATGCAACGCGGTAGTGCGATGGAATGCATTCTGGAATTCATTTGTTAAAACTGGAACTACTGAATTGTTGGTTCTAAATAGCTAAATCATCTATACCATGGCGATTATCCAAATAATCGACCACGCGCTGCATCCGTAATGGCCACTACGCAGGGGTGGGTAATACGCCGCTCAACCGATACGGCATAGAACTCGTCCACCAGTTCGTCGGTGCGGCCAATGACATCCACGCCGAATTGCGCCATCGTGTCGTTCTCCGTGATCGTGGGGGCCATGAAGGCGCCGCGCCCCTCGCGCCCGAAAGCGCTCATTAGTGCACCATCGTCAAATTCGCCAATGATCCGGGGGTGAATCTGGTAGCGGCTGAGCCAGCCCTCAAGTTGTTGGCGCACCGAGGCCTGCGCGCCAGGAATCAGCAGGGGGAAGTCATTTAAACACTGCGGAAAAGCTCCCTGCAGGCCGGATCCGAGTTCCGGGGCACAAAAAAAGCTCATGGTGGTGCGACCTAGCGAGTGGTTGAATGCCTTGACGCTCAACCGGCGCGACATAGGCTCGTCCGCGATCACCAGATCCAGGCGGTTTAGTGCCAGCTGCGCTAGCAGGTCGGGGAACTTGCCCTCACTGCACACCAACCGAATGGGCTCGCTGACGGTGAGCGCAGGTTCAAGCAGTCGGTAGGCAATCGATTTGGTGACCGAGTCCGCCACACCGACCTTGAAATCCAGCAGCCGCTTGCCGCCGTGGGCCTGTCGCAACGCTGTTTCCAGTTCAGAGCCGAGGGCGAAAATTTGGTCTGCGTAACCCAGCGCCAAGTGGCCGTCCTCGGTGAGTTCCAAATTTCGACCGGTTTTGCGAAAAAGTGTCCGGCCCAACCACCCTTCCAGCAGCTTGATCTGGCCAGAGAGGGTTTGTGGCGTTGTGTGCAGTTGTTCGCCTGCCCGCATGATGCCACCGGCCTTGGCGGTGACCCAGAAATAGTACAAGTGCTTGAAATTCATGGCCACTTCCTTTGCTTCGAAAAAAACGAAGTTAAATTGTCATAAATACGAATTTACACGAAGCATTGTCGGCTCTACATTCATGCTTCACCAGCCCATTTTTGCTGGAAGGAGAGTTTTGATGCGATTGAGTACCCGGGGCCGTTTTGCCATTACTGCCATGATCGACCTGGCCTTGCGCCAGTCCACCAGCCCTGTCCCCCTGCAGGATCTTGCGCAGCGTCACCGTATATCCATGTCGTACCTGGAGCAGATGTTTGCCCATCTGCGCCAGCACGGCCTGGTCGAAAGCACACGCGGACCCGGTGGCGGCTATCGTCTTGCCAAGCCGGCGCAGGCGATCACGGTGGCTGATATCGTCATTGCGATTGAGACTGGCAATGAGGATCGGAGCAAAGAGGCGCAGCGCGAATCATCGCCGAGCGCACAGGCGATGACGCAGGACCTGTGGGATGCGCTGCAAACCACTGTCGTTGCTTACTTGCAGACGGTCACCTTGCACAGCCTCGCTTTGCAGCAAAAGGCCAAGGGTTTTGCGGTCGAGGAACGCAAGCCGGCACTCAAAGGCGTGTTTCCCAAACCACGGCCACCGGTGGCACGGCCGGGAACACCCAACTCGGTATTCGCCTTGGCACAGGCCTGGTCAAGCCGGTCGTGATCGCGCAGGGCTGCCCGCAGTCCGCGGTTGCGATATAAGCCAAAATGGATGCTAGCCCTCGTGAAATGGGCATAGCACACTATTAATTTAGTAGCGCCGAATTGGGCATTCGGCGCCGCCTGTTCAAATTCCGGCTGACATGGGCGCAGTTTGAACTTGCGGTTGGGCGCATAGCTCGCTTAGTATGGGCGCGTATCTGCAAAATGCACAATGAAGATGCACGATGCAGCCCGTCTTCGCAAACCCGCGGTAATCATGCCCAACCAGGACATACCACTTGCCAGCTCCGGCGCTGCGCGCCTGCCGGGCTTTGGCGGCAGGAGGCATCGCCTGGGTGCGTTGGTGTTGATCTTCGCAGCGCTGATCATGGTGGTGCCGCTGTCAGGCTGGATGGTCGTCAAGCTCTACACGCCAGAACTGGAACGGGAAACCTATTCCAATCTGGAGGCCATCGCCAGGCTCAAGGCTGACCAAATCGAGAATTGGTTGCGCGAACGCAACAACGATAGTGAAACCCTGATGGCCAATGAAGTGTTGGTGCAGACTATTGGGGAACTGGCCCAAGGCACCCACTCAGGTTACAAAAAGGCCCAGTTGCAGCGTTATCTCGATAGTTTCGTGCAGACACGCGGGTACGCCGCACTGACAGTCGTACGCCAAGATGGACAAATCATCATGCAGTCCAGTGATGAGCTCATCGATGCAGAGCGGGTCACACCACAGTTGCAGGTGATGCGCTCTGGAACAGTAGATCGCAGCGAGTTGTACCGGGACCGCGCAGGCAAGACGCAAATTCTGTGGCTCGTACCAGTGGGACCAACCACAGCGGACGGGCGCACGCAGACCGCCATCGTGCTCATGGCTAACGCCAACACATTCATTTACCCCATGATCAAAACCTGGCCGACCGCCAGCCCCAGCGGTGAGACCTTGCTGGTGCGCCAGGAAGGCAACACCGTGCTGTTCATGAACGACCTACGTCACCGACAAAATACCGCCTTGTTGTTGGCACCCCCCATCGATACCCCGAATTTGCCAGCCGTCCATGCAATTCGGGCCAATGCACAGGGCACCACAATCGGGATTGACTACCGGCAACAAACCGTCCTTGCGGCGTACCGCCCAGTTGCCGGAACACGTTGGCATATCGTGGCCAAATTGGACCAGGATGAAGTGTTTGCGCCTTTGCGCAAGCTGGTGTCCTATGTCGTGACGGTAGCAATTGCCGCAGTGTTGTCGCTGTGTGCGGGTGTATTTCTTTTGTGGCGGCAGCAACAGCGAGTGCAAAAATTGGCTCTGGCAGCCCATGAAGCCGAGTCGGCGTTGGAGCGCCATGCCCTCGATGCATCGGTGCGCGAGAGTCAGGAGCGCGCACAAATGCTAATGGATTCTGCGCTGGACGCGGTTGTCAGTATGGATGAGGAAGGAAAAATTATCAGCTGGAATGCGCAGGCCGAACCGGTTTTTGGACATGCCGCGGAAGTTGCTATTGGCCGTGACTTGGCAGAATTGATCGTGCCGGGTGCGTTGCGCGGCAACCTCAAGAAGGGAATTGAGCGCTACCTCGATACCGGCAACTCCACTATTCTGGGTAAGCGCATCGAGGTCTTAGGTCTTCGCGCCGACGGGAGCGAATTCCCGATGGAAGTCACCATCTCGAAGTTGCAGCAAAACGGGCGGCATTACTTCACTGCATACCTGCGCGACATCAGCACGCGCAAACACGCTGAAGCCGAGTGGCAACGATCCGTTCAATTGATGACGATGGTGTTTAACTCGAGCCCGATCGCTGCTTCCATTGCCACACTGCAGGAGGGCTTAATTATCCAGGCGAATCCTGTTTGGGAGCGGGATTTTGGCTGGAGTCTGAATGAACTAGTTGGACGAACAGCCATTGAAGTGGGTCTATGGCCAGACGATTCGTCCAGGCGCGATTGGGCGATTGCGCTCAAGGCGGCCGGCCGCCTGGTCGACTATGAGACCCAGTGGCTGCATAAAAATGGCTCTGTCCGTCAGGTCAGTATTTCAGCGGAAGTGATCGATTACGACGGACGTCGTTGCATCCTGGCTTACACCATTGATGTAACGCAGCGCAAGGAATCTGAGCTGCAGTTGCACCAGCTCTCCATGGCGGTGGAGCAAAGTCCGGTAGTGGTGGCTATCACCAACCTCGAAGGCAACCTGGAGTATGTCAATGAGGCCTTTGTCCGATCAACTGGCTACAGCCGCGCGGAGGCAATTGGGCAAAATCCGAGGGTCCTGCAGTCTGGCGAGACGCCCCCAGAAATCTATGTCCAATTGTGGAGCGCGTTGACCCAGGGGCAGGCTTGGACGGGTGTTTTTTACAACCGACGCAAAGATGGCACGCGGTATACCGAATCGGTGCGGATCACCCCGATACGCCAAGCCGATGGTCGGATCACCCACTACATGGCGTCCAAGGAAAACATCACGGAAAGTTTGCGTATGCAGCAAGAGCTGGAGCAACACCGCGACCACTTGGAAGAGTTGGTAATCAAACGCACCGAGCAGTTGCGCGAGGCGCAGCGCGTTGCCGAGACTGCCAACCGGGCCAAGAGTGCATTTTTGGCCAATATGAGCCATGAAATTCGCACACCCATGAACGCGATTGTGGGCTTTGCCCATCTGTTGCGGCGCGACCAGCCCAGTGCCATGCAGTTGCAGCGGCTCAACAAAATTGAGTCCGCCGCCAGTCACTTGCTGTCCATCATCAATGACATTTTGGACATCTCCAAAATTGAAGCCGGTCGCCTGGAACTAGAGCAAACCGACTTTCACCTTGGCAGCTTACTGGACAACGTGTATTCGCTGATTGCAGATGCTGCGCGTGCCAAAGGACTGGTGGTTGACGTTGACCCTAGTAGTGTTCCGGTGTGGCTGCGAGGCGACCCGACCCGGCTACGCCAATCGATCCTCAATTTCGCCAGCAACGCCGTCAAATTTACGAGCAGTGGATTCATTTCATTGCGCGCCAGGCTGCTTGAAAAAACTCCAGACGGAGTCTGGGTGCGTTTTGAGGTTGAGGATACCGGGGTTGGCATCGCGCCGGAAAAACATGCAAGCCTGTTTCAGGCGTTTGAGCAAGCTGATGTTTCAACCACCCGCAAGTACGGCGGCACCGGGCTGGGTTTGGCGATTACGCGACGGCTGGCTCAGATGATGGGTGGCGAAGCCGGCGTCGACAGTGTGCCAGGCCAGGGTTCGACATTTTGGTTCACGGCACGACTGCTGCACGGCGAGCGCATGTCGGGTAGCGAAATCGTGCTGTATTCACAGGGCGCAGAAGCCGAGTTGCGCCGACACGCTGGTGCGCGCATTTTGTTGGTGGATGACGTGGACATCAACCGCGAAATAACGATGCAAATACTGGAAGGCTCCGGCCTTGTCATCGATACCGCAGCGGACGGGCAGGAAGCCGTCGACCTGGTGAGGTCCACCGCTTATGCGCTGGTACTGATGGACCTACAAATGCCGGTAATGGACGGGTTGCAAGCCACGCGCTGCATTCATGCGCTGCCCGGTCGCGCCGGACTTGTCGTTCTGGCCATGACTGGCAATGCATTCGAGGAGGATCGGCGCACCTGCCTGGAGGCTGGGATGGTGGATTTCATTGCTAAGCCGGTTGATCCGGGGCATCTGTTTGCAACGCTTCTCAAGTGGATGCCGCAGCCGGGAACGCCGGACAGCGCGCTGCTGCAGGCGCCCTCGCCGCCGATGACGACAGCCGCCGCCAACGTACGGGAAAAGGAAGCGTTACCGGGCTTGGATATGGCCAGTGGATTGCGCACCTGGCGTGACGCCGGTGTTTACTGCAAATTTTTACGCAAGTTTGTTGTGGCCTACCAGGACAGCGTTCAACAAATGGAGGGCGCTCTCGCGCGGGGTGACAGGGCTGGCGCGGCGGCTCTGGCACACAAACTCAAAGGTGCCGCTGGCAATCTAGCTGTCGGCGATGTTGCGCGTTGCGCTGGCGAGATTGAGCTCAAGCTCAAGGCAGACGATACGGACGTCAAGCGACTGTTTGAGCGCCTGCAGCACGCCCTGCGTACCGCAGTGGACTCCATTGCCGCATATGCACCTGATTCTTCTGCCGCCGATGGTGGCCCGACCTCGCTGACCCCTGTGCAAACGGCCCGCCTGTCGCCGCTGCTAATGGATCTGCTCAAGGCACTGGAAGCCGACAATCTAGACCGCGCAGAGCAGGTGCTGGCGCAGGTGCAAACTGTGCTGCCCGCAGAGCGGCTGCAATCCTTGCATGCGACCCTGAGTGATTTTGACTTCAGGGGCGCCTGTGCTGCGACCCGCCAACTGTGCGACAGTCTGGACATCGACATGAACGTGGAGAGCTGATGCCGTGAGTGGACCCCTGTTAATCGTGGATGATGAGCCAGCCAATCTGGCGTTGCTGCGCCAGATCCTTTCACCGCAGTACACGTTGGTTTTTGCACGTAGCGGTAGTGAAGCACTGGCCGCCGCCGCCAAACACTGCCCAGCCTTGATTTTGCTGGACATTGAAATGCCAGACATGGACGGCTACACCGCTTGCCGCCGGCTCAAGGCGGATCCGAACACAGAAAGTATCCCGGTCATATTTGTCACCAGTCTGGCTGAAACGGGCGATGAGACCGCCGGCTTTGAGGCCGGTGCAGTGGACTATCTGGTCAAACCGGTGTCTGCGGCGGTGGTGCTGGCACGGGTGCGCACACACCTTTCGTTGGTCAGCACGAAACAGTTGGCGCAAAGCTACAACGATGCCATTTACATGCTGGGCGAGGCCAGCGAGTTCAAAGACACCGACACCGGGACGCATATCTGGCGCATGGCGGCTTACAGCAGCGCCCTGGCGAGCGCGTCGGGTTGGAGTCAGGCGGATTGCCAGCAACTGGAACTGGCCGCGCCGATGCATGATATTGGCAAATTGGCGATACCCGATGCGATCCTGCACAAGCCGGCCAAGCTCGACGCGCCGGAGTGGGCTGTGATGCAAACGCACTCTACGGTTGGCTACAAAATTTTGTCGAAAAGCGCGGCACCCTTATTGCAAATGGCAGCGACCATTGCCCATTGCCATCATGAAAAATGGGATGGCACAGGGTATCCGCATGGTCTGGCCGGCGAGGCGATCCCCGACATGGCGAGAATTGTCGCCATTGCTGATGTTTTTGACGCCCTGACCACCAAACGGCCGTACAAAGAAGTCTGGCCACTTGAAGACGTGATGGAGAACCTGCGGGCCAGCGGTGGAACCCATTTCGAGCCGCGTCTGGTGGCGCACTTTATCCGTATCCTGCCAGCGATTCTGGCCATCAAGGCGGAGTGGGATCGCCACGACCGCGCATAACTGGCCGTCAGCTTGACATTAAAACCGGCACCGTCATATGCCGCAGGATGTAGCGGGTGCCGGTCCCACGACTTTCGAACGGAAAACCAATCGAGCTATGGGCGCCCATAACGAGCAAATCTGCACTGCGGTCACTGGCGCGGTTGAGCAGTACATCCATCACCCCAAAGTCCTGCACCAGAACCACTTCGGTACGGGCATGGATTGCATGTGCGCTTAAATGGCGTTCCACTTCAGCGCAAGAAGCTTCACCGTCCTCCAATCGACTAGCGACCGACAGAACATAGGCACGCTGGCAGTTCGCGATCAAAGGCAAGGCATCGTTGAGCGCGCGCGCCGCCTCGGGTGCGTTGCTCCAGGCAATGAGTGGGGACATTCCGACTTCAGTGAAGGTGCCGACGTAGGGCAGAATCAGTACAGGGCGGCCGCAACCCATGACCACTTCGGCGACCAGGTCCTCGGGCGCAGCATCATTGCCCTGTTCGTGTTGCCCCAGCACCACCAAGTCAGTGTGCCGCGCCAGATCAACAAAATGGCGGCTTACTTCGGACTCACTGCCCCGGTTGATGAAACGCCAATGGGCTTGGTCCAGGCCGATGGTGGCTGCCTCAAACTGGGCTTTGCTGGCATCGCAGGCTTGGGTAAATTCCTCGCTCGGCCAGTTGCTGACAACGCCGACGCGCTGGGCGTGCCCGCGTTGCGCAAAAACGCCAACCAGCCGCGCTGCGTGCTGACGCGCCAGCGCGGTTGCCAGGGCCAATCGTGCACCAGTACGCTCATCCTGGTCCAGTTGGACCATCACATCCCTTAAAGCCATGCCACCGCTCCTTGCTGTACAACATTCGATTCAAGGCCATGTGCTGAAGTGCAGTCGGCCTGCGAATTTAGTATAGGGGCTCCGGCCTTGCGCCCTGTCGCGTAGTTGCGCCTGCGTCAATAAAAAAACCCAGCGCAAGGGCTGGGTTCGGCTTATCACTGCGCCTGGCGCAGTGTTTGTGTTAGCGCGTCTTTTTTGCTTTAGGAGCTGGCGCAGCAGCGGACATGGCCGTCGCGCCCTTTTCCAGCATGGAGTCCAAAGTACTTTCGGCAGTGGATGCAGCGGCCTTCAGACTCTTGCCAACTTGGGCAAATGCTTCGGGTGCAGGGTGGGCTTTTTCGGCCGCGTCAATACCGCTGTGGAACTGGTCCACGCTCAACGAGGTGACTTCCTTGAGGTTCTTGGCAAACATGGCCATGCCCGCTTCAGCGGATGCCTTCATGATGTCAAACGCGGCTTGTGGGTCTTTGATTCCCTTGATCGACTCAACCGTGTCTGTCAAAGCAGCTTGCGCTTCCTTGGCTTGATTTTGCGCCAGGTCGGCCCAGGCCTTGAGGTTGTCCTGCATTGGCCGGATGGCGTTTTGCATGGCCTCAGGGGTCATCGTGGGTGCGGATTCCGACATCGTTTTTGCGATGGCTTCGAAGGGAGTGTTCTTGAACATGGTGTGGCCTTTTAAAAAATGTTGCAGTGCAGCAATTATCGGGCAAAAAAGACCAGCGTGCCAGTTTGTTGGTTGAAATCATCGGGATTAGGGCCGCGCGCCTATCCGCACACCAAAACAGCGAACGGCCGCCGGTTGAACATCCTTAGTTGAGGGCTTGGCGCGCAAACTCTGCGGGTTCGAAAAACAGGCAAGCACGCTCGTAGCGTTGAATTTCATCAACCGAATAACGAATGACTCCGTCAACCTTGACATAGCGCGGACCAGATCCGACGGCGGTTGTCAGACTGATGACTGACTCGGAACGGCCCCAACGGCGGGCCAGCTCGCTTTGTGAAAGTAAATGTTGGGCTGTGGCGCTCATGGCTTGACTTCGGCTTGTTGTATGTTTTTGACTTGACTGATTGTGGTATCGACCGGCTTGCAGGAAAGTGAAGAGGTGTGGTGTTTTCACGGGCCAATTCGGCTGTCACCAATGGACCTGCCGCTCACCGGTCACTCGTCTGAGTGCGGCGGGCCGTAACGGCACTGCCTGCCGCTGCCAGCATGGTGCATATGATGGCGAGCCATTGCAGTGTTGTCAGATGCTCATCGAGCATCAGCAAGCCCAGCAAAGCCGCAACCGCTGGTTCCATGCTGGTCATGATGCCAAAGGCCTCTTGTGGCAGCCGCTTTAAAGCCACCATCTCCAACGAAATTGGCACGGCACTCGAAACGGCGGCCACACCCAATCCAAAGAGCAGAATGCGCGGCTCCAGCAATGCGCTGCCGGCCTGCCAGACGCCAAACGGAACCACCGCAAGCGCCGCCACGGTCAGCCCCAGTGCCACGGACTGCCCCGCATGCAAATGGCTCAAGCGTTTTCCCAGCACAATATAAGCACCCCAACACACTGCAGCGGCCAGTGCAAAACAGACGCCCTGCGGATCCAGACCGCTGATGCCAGAATGGAGCGGCAATAACAGGCCGAGTCCGACAATGGCCATTGCCAACCACAGGAAGTCAATTTTTTTGCGCGAGGAAACCAGGGCAACGGTCAGCGGCCCAGCGAATTCGATCGCCACAGCCACGCCAAACGGGATGGTCCGCAGCGCCATGTAAAACAGTAAATTCATGAATCCGAGCGCTACTCCATAGCGGACGACCGAGCCGATATCGGCGCGCGACAGCGGCCACCGCCATGGCCGCCATATCAGCAGCAAAAGCATTGCGGACAAGCCCACACGCAATGCAGTGGTTCCAAGAGAGCCCACTTGCGGGAACAGTTGCTTGGCAAACGATGTGCCAACGCCCAGCGCGGTCACCGACCCCAGGACGGCCAGCAGGGGCAGAACGTGTACATACCGGTGAAAAATCATCCAGTGACCATAACCGATTACAGGTGGGTCCAAAGGGATTCAATTGACTCGATTTTGCTATAAGAAAATGAGCGCTCACAGCATAATTTACGAGGGCCGGAGGCAAAAATGCCATTGATAACCAGCTGCTGTCGCCAGCGCGCACCGCGCTGTTTCATGGTTTTTTTGGTCGGACTCGCTAGTTATTTCCGCACGGACGGTAATCATGAGGGCAGTCAAACCGACAATGCATGCCCTGCCACCCAAACCAAGGATTCCTGAATGACTGTACGCAAAGCGCTCGACGGACAAGCCATTGCGTTAATGCTGCTGCTGTGTTTCCTGTGGGGACTGCAGCAGGTGGTGCTCAAGGCCACCGCGGCTGACATTGCGCCGGTGTTTCAGATTGGTCTGCGCTCGGGCTTGGCAGCCATACTGGTCGGGCTGTTGATGGTTGCGCGGCAGGAACGCATGCGCGTGAGCGACGGTATCTGGCGCCCCGGCATTGTGGTGGGCTTGCTCTTCGGGCTGGAATTTTTGCTGGTGGCTGAGGGGCTGCGCCACACCAGCGCCTCGCACATGGTGGTGTTTTTGTACACCGCACCAATCTTTGCTGCGCTGGGCTTGCACTGGAAACTGCCGGCCGAACGCCTCAGCGCGGCGCAGTGGTCGGGCATTGCGCTGGCATTCGCGGGTTTAGCCTTGGCTTTTTTCGGACGTAGTCAAGGGGCGGCTACAGCGCCGGGAAACATGCTTTGGGGTGACTTGTTAGGGCTGCTCGGTGGCATGGCGTGGGGCGCAACCACTGTGGTCGTGCGCACGACGCGGCTGGCCGGCGCGCCCGCTACACAGACGCTGCTCTACCAGTTGGTGGCTGCCTTCGTGATGCTGGTCGTCGCGGCGTTTCTGACGGACCAGACCCACATCAACTCCACCCCCCAAGTCTGGGCAAGCCTGGCATTTCAATCGGTGGTAGTGTCGTTTGCCAGCTTTTTAGTGTGGTTCTGGTTACTGCGCAAGTACCTGGCCTCGCGTCTGGGGGTGTTTTCGTTCTTGACGCCACTGTTTGGCATCGTGCTGGGCGGCTGGCTGTTGTCGGAGCCCATCGAGCCCAGCTTCTTGATGGGCGCGGTGCCGGTTTTGGTGGGCATTGTGCTGGTCAGTGGCGGCACCTGGTTCACGCACGCATTGAAGGGCTTGGCGAAATAGGCAACCAGCGTGCCGCATTGCGCCCTAAACTGGGGTTAACCCTAGGGCTTGTCCTTCTGGCTGGCCGGACTCCTTGCCGGCGCTGGCAGCCCACACCCCCCCCCACCATGCACATCCCGGCGCAAGATTCATCGGGCGCACGCCCGCAGTCCGTCCTTCAACGGCCGCCTACCGGTCTGCAGATTCGGGTGGGATTTGAGATGGAGTACGAGTGCCCGGCACCGACACCGATGATTCTGGCGCTGAACATCCACTACTCGCGCTCCGGCGACCTGGTCTACCCGGACCACCTCATCACCCAGCCGTCCGTGCCGGTAACGGCCTACCGCGATTTGTTTGGCAACTGGTGCAGCCGACTGGTTGCGCCGCAGGGCAAGTTCGTGATGCGCACCGATGCCCTGATCAACGACAGCGGCCTGCCCGATGTGGTGGCCCCTGACGCCATCCAGGTGCCGGTCGAGTACCTACCGGAATCGGCCCTGGTTTACCTGTTGGGAAGCCGCTACGTGGAGACCGATCAGCTCGCCGACATCGCCTGGTCGCATTTTGGCGGTGGCCCCACGGGCTGGGCACGGGTTCAAGCCATCTGCGATTTTGTGAACCGGCACATAGAGTTCGGCTACCAGCATGCCCGGCGAACCCGCACCGCATGGGAGGCCTACCGCGAGGGCCAGGGCGTGTGCCGCGACTACGCCCATCTGGCCATCGCCTTTTGCCGTTGCATGAACATACCGGCGCGTTACTGCACCGGCTACCTCGGCGACATTCGGATCCCGCAGGTGCCTGCACCCATGGACTTTGCCGGCTGGTTTGAGGCCTATTTGGGTGACCGCTGGTACACCTTTGACGCCCGCAACAACACGCCACGCGTTGGCCGGGTGTTAATGGCCCGTGGTCGAGACGCTTGCGACGTCGCTTTGACCAGCACCTTTGGCCCCAACGTCTTGCAGCGTTTTGAGGTCTGGGCGCACGAGTCTGTCGCAGGCGGAGTGGCTCTGCCACAATGACACGATGCCTTACCAACACTTGCTCATCACCACCGACGGCCCCATCACGACCGTCACGCTCAACCGCGCCGACAAGCGCAACGCCCTGGCGCTGAACGTGATGCGGGAACTGACTCAGGCAATGCGGACGGTTGGTAACAGTGGCGCGCGCGGCGTCATCCTGGCGGCCAACGGTCCGGTGTTTAGCGCGGGCCACAACTTTGGCGACATGGCCGGCGCCACGCTGGAGCAGGCACGCGAATTGTTTACGGTTTGCACCGACATGATGAACACCCTCCAGTCCATACCCCAGCCTGTTGTTGCGCGGGTCCACGCATTGGCTACCGCAGGAGGCTGCCAACTGGTGGCAAGCTGCGATCTGGCGGTGGCGGCGCGCACCGCTTCCTTTGCGATTCCTGGCGGCAAGGCCGGCCTGTTTTGCCACACCCCTCTGGTGGCAGTTGCGCGCAATGTAGGGCGCAAGCGCGCATTGGAAATGGCTTTGACCGGCGATGCAATTGATGCTGCCACGGCCGCTGAATGGGGGCTTATTAACAAGGCGGTTGAGCCGGATCAGCTTGAGGCCGCTACGCTGGATCTGGTCAACCGGGCAAGCCGCGGCAGTGCCTTGTCCAAAGGACTAGGCAAGCAGGGGTTCTACCGGCAAGTCGATTTGCCACAGCAACAGGCTTATGCGTTCGCGGTGGAGCGCATGGCCAGCGCGTCACTGAGCGCCGATGCACAGGAAGGTATCGCCGCATTTTTTGAGAAGCGTGCGGCTCACTATGTGCAGCTCCCAGCAGAACGCGATCCCCTAGGCTGACCGTGGAGTCAAGGGGTCCGGTTGGTATGGCTGACCGCGGGTGTGCGGCTGTCGCCAATGCGGTGCTGCCCTTGGCGATACTCGCTTCATAATGGGTCGGTGAAGCAGAGGCAATGTGGGTCAGGCCAATCAAAATTTTGCATACTGCTCTGAACCAGAAACCTGAAGGGCGCGCGGCATGACACAAGAAAAAATCAGTTTCACCGATTTCATCGCCTCCACCATTCACGACATGAAAAATTCGCTGAACGTGCAAGTCACCGCGTTGGAAAAAATTGCCAAGCAATGCCGGGACCGCGGTGACATGCCGGGCTTCGAAGACCTGGGCCATGTGATTTATCAGGCCAACCGGATGAATTCCAACCTCATCCAATTGCTCAGCCTGTACAAACTGGGAAACGCCATTTACCCGATCGACATCGTGGAACACTCGATTGCGGACCTGATTCACGAGACCGTACTGCAAAACCGTTATTCGATGGAATTCAAGGGCGTAGCGGTAGTGGTCGATTGCGCCGCGGATTGTTATTGGTACATTGATCGGGATCTGGTTGAAGGGGTCTTGATCAATGCCCTGAACAATGCCTACAACTACACCAAGGACAGGATCCGGATTGCCGCGTCGATTGAGGAGGGGTTTCTCGTGCTGCGTGTTGAAGACAATGGCCGGGGGTATCCTGAAAGCATGCTGCTCAGGGACGGTGTTTCTGCCAACAAAAACGTGAACTTTTTAAGCGGAAGCACTGGTCTGGGTTTCTACTTCTCCTCCCAAGTGGCAAATATGCACAAAAACGGTATCCACCAAGGTTCGCTCACCATCGAAAACGGTGGCGCGTACGGCGGCGGATGCTTTGTCGTGAAACTTCCCTGATCCAGACTGCGAAAGGCCAAGCCAATGTCGGTGTCCCTTACCCGAGCCAAGATCCTGGTGATAGATGACTTCCAGGGCATGCGTACGATGCTGCGCGAGTTTGTCAGATCGATGGGCGTTACCCAGGTTGATACAGCGGCCAATGGACGAGAAGCCCTCAGCCAGTTGCGCACTAGTCGGTACGACATTGTGATCTGTGACTTCAACCTCGGTCCCGGTCAAAACGGCCAACAGGTCTTGGAGGAAGCCAGGTTACACGACTATGTTGGCGTGTCCACCATCTGGGTTATGGTGACCGCCGAAAAAACAACCGACATGGTCATGGGCGCTGCAGAGGTCAAACCGGACGACTACTTACTCAAGCCAATCAACCAGAGTCTGCTGGAGAGTCGTTTGGAGAAACTGATTACAAAAAAGCAGTCTTTGCGCGGCATCGAAGAAGCGCTTCACATCAAGGACTATGTCGACGCCATTGCCCAATGCGACCTGCAACTCCAATCCCAAACTGTCAACACCCAGGAAATTTTGCGAATCAAAGGCGACCTTTTGCTGACGGTTGGAGAATTGGATAAGGCCGCGGCGCTCTTTGAGTCGGTTCTGGCCAGCCGCAACGTGCCATGGGCCAAAACGGGATTGGGCAAGGTGCGCTATTACAAGGGTAACTTTACGGGTGCGCAAGAGCTCTTCCAGCAGGTGTTGGGCGAAAACAGGATGTTCATGGAGGCGGCAGACTGGCTGGTTAAATCATTTGATGCCATGGGCGAGGGTGCGCAGGCGCAGCAGGTGCTGCAGGATGCAGTCAAGCTCTCACCCAATTCTCCGACGCGCCAAAAAGCGCTCGGCGATACGGCTTTCAAAAATGGCGATATGGAAGTCGCGCAGGCCGCTTTTGAAAAAAATATCCGGATCAGCGAATTCTCGCCATACAAAAGCCCTGCTGTTTTTGCCGGATTGGCCAAGGTCCTGACGGCTCAAGATGCACCGCAAGAAGCACTGAAGGTGCTGGCACGCAGCAAGGGCGCCTTCAAGGACGATCCGGAGGCCGCCATTCAGACTGCGGCGGTCGAAAGCGCGGTTTATCAAAAGATGGGCCATGCCGACAAGGCAGAGGCGGCCATGGCACAAGCCCAAAGTCTGATGGGGGGGCTCGCTGGCAAGTTCAGTCCCGCAACCGCTTTAGAGATGGCGCAGGCATTGCTGGCACTGGGCAAAAAAGACCAGGCCTGTGACCTGATGCGTGACCTGGTGAAAAACAACCATGAAAATGCAGAAATTGCCCACCAGATCGAGACCGTTTTTGGAAGCGCAAAACTGGAGGCTGAAGGCATCGCGCTGATCAATGAGTCCAAGCAAGAGGTCGTCAACATCAACAACCAGGGTGTTTTGCTGGCCAAGAAGGGCGAGTTTCTTGAGGGCGCGAAGTTGTTGCGTTCAGCGGTTCAAAACTTGCCCAATAGCGAGGTTGTGA
>CAIQBN010000503.1 GCA_903870065.1 uncultured beta proteobacterium
CCCGGATTGCGGTGAATGTCGGCCCACCAGTGGATTCGATAACTCACGGTGGCGGTCTGTTTTTCTACCCGATAACGTTCAATGGATGCGCATGCCGGGCTGCGCGCCGGGCCAGGGGCTTAGGATGTAGATGCCAGGGTGAGCCTTCTCGTCGCCATGGCTGGCGGCGAGCACCATGCCCTCGGATACGCCGAACTTCATCTTGCGCGGGGCCAGGTTAGCCACCAGTACGGTGAGCTTTCCGACCAGGTCTTCGGGTTTGTAGGCACTGGCAATGCCGCTGAACACATTGCGCAGTTTGGGCTGGCCGGCGTCGTCCTTCTCACCGGCGTCCAGGGTCAGGCGCAACAGCTTGGTCGAACCTTCCACCGCTTCGCAGTTGACGATGGCGGCAATGCGAAGGTCAACTTTGGCAAAGTCGTCGATGCTTATGGTGGGCGCCAGGGCTTCACCACCAGGTGCTATGATTTCAGGAGCGTCTTGCGCAGCAACAACGAGGGCTGGAGCCTCAAACAGTGCATCGAGTTGCTTGATGTCGACGCGCTGCATCAGGTGGAGGTAGTCGCCGATGGCGTGTCCCGCGGGCAGGCCACCATTGGCCTTGGCAAACGACAGAGGACCACTGTTGAGGAAGGCTTCCACATTTGCCGCCAACGCTGGCAGCACAGGCTTGAGATAAATCGTTAGCAAGCGGAAGGCCTCGATGCAAACAGTGCACACATCGTGCAAGCGGGCTTCCATGCCTTCCTTTTTCGCTAGTTCCCAGGGCTTGTTGGCGTCCACATAGGCGTTCACCTTGTCGGCCAGCAGCATGACTTCGCGCAGCGCCTTGGCGAACTCGCGGGATTCGTACAGGCCGGCTATTGCGTCCTGGCCTTCGCGCAGGGTGTCGAGCAGGCCAGCGCCATCGGGAGAAACCGCGCCCAGCTTGCCCGCAAAGCGCTTGCTGATGAAGCCGGCCGCGCGCGAGGCGATGTTGATGTATTTGCCGATCAGGTCGGCATTGACCCGGGCCATGAAATCTTCGGGGCTGAACTCGATGTCTTCGTTACGCGGCGTCAGCTTGGTGGCCAGGTAGTAGCGCAGCCACTCGGGATTCATGCCCAGGCTCAGGTACTTGAGCGGGTTCAGCCCGGTGCCGCGGCTCTTGCTCATCTTCTCGCCACTGTTGATCGTCAGAAAGCCATGCACAAACACCGCATTGGGCGTCTTGCGGCCACTGAAGTGCAGCATGGCCGGCCAGAACAGCGTGTGGAAGGTGATGATATCCTTGCCGATAAAGTGGTACTGCTCGGTGGCCGGGTCGGCCATGAAGGCCGCATACGCGGCGGCACCCTTGGCCGCGTCGCCCTCGATCTTGGCAAAATGGTTTTGCAGCGACGCCAGGTAGCCGATGGGTGCGTCCAGCCAGACGTAGAAGTATTTGCCCGGCGCATCGGGAATTTCGATGCCGAAGTAGGGCGCGTCACGGCTGATGTCCCAGTCGCCCATCTTGGGCTTGCCGTCCTCGCCGGGCTCGATCCACTCGGCAATCTTGTTCAGCACCTCGGGTTGCACCGCGCCACTTTGTGTCCACTGGTCTAGAAAGGCCAGGCAGCGCGGATCGGACAGCTTGAAGAAGAAGTGCTCCGAGGTGCGCAGCACCGGTGTCGCGCCGCTAAGTGCCGAGTAGGGGTTGATCAGCTCGGTGGGGGAATAGACGGCGCCGCAGACCTCGCAGTTGTCGCCGTACTGGTCTTTGGCGTGGCATTTGGGGCACTCGCCCTTAATGAAGCGGTCCGGCAGGAACATGGCCTTGTCCGGGTCATAGAACTGCTCGATCGTGCGGGTGTCGATGAGTCCGTTCTTCTTCAGATCGCGGTAAATGTTCTGCGCCAGCAGGTGGTTCTCGGCGCCGTCGGTGGAGTGCCAGTTGTCGAAGCTGATGTGAAAGCCATCCAGGTACTGCTTGCGCCCGGCTGCGATGTCGGCCACGAATTGCTGTGGTGTTTTGCCGGCCTTCTCGGCCGCGATCATGATGGGCGCGCCGTGGGCGTCATCCGCACACACAAAATGCACCGCGCTGCCGTGCATGCGCTGGAACCGCACCCAGATATCGGCCTGGATGTACTCCATCATGTGTCCGATGTGGAACGGCGCGTTGGCGTAGGGCAGGGCGGTGGTGACGAAGAGTTGGCGTGGCATCGGGATACGGCTTTCTGGAGACAGCCTGTGATTTTAGTCTTCTAGCGCTGGGTCGGATCAGTCGGGGTGGCTGTTCTGCGCAGGTAAAGGAGGAGCCCGCAGGGCGGGGGACACGGAGCAAGGCAGCCATCCCGACTGATCCTTCAATTGGTTTGGTTGAAGGCCTCGCGGGACCAGGGGCTTCTTTCTGAGTTACGCGGGTTCTAGTGCTGGTTTATGCTCTGTGCCACAGAGGCAGTTGCGGCGTTTCAAACCAGCTGGCCCCCACTTACTGGCTTTTTCATCATGCGTCCTCGCTCGCTATTGATTTTGACCACCTTCGCAGTGGCCGTCATTTGGCAAATGCCCTATGGTCACCACATTTTGTATCCGCTGTCACTCTTGGCAACCTTTGCCCACGAAATGGGTCACGGCTTGAGTGCAATGCTGGTCGGAGCCCAGTTTGAGCAGATGCAGTTGAATGCCGACGGATCCGGCCTTGCGGTCTGGTCTGGCAACCCAGGGCGCATCGCCACCGCATTTGTCGCAGCAGGCGGGTTGATAGGGCCGACCATCGCGGGCGCTGCCATGTTGTTGCTCACGGGATCGCCACGTTGGAGTCGCGCCGTTTTGGCAGCGCTGGCCGCAGTGCTGCTGGTTTGCATGGTTGTTTGGTCACGCAATGCTTTTGGTGTCGCCTATTTGCTGACCATGGCCGTTGCCTTGGCATTGGCAGCCAGGTTTCTCAACGATTCTCTGGCCAGTTTCGTCGTCCACCTGATTGCGGTCACCTTATGCATGTCATGGTTCAGCAATCTGGACTATCTTTTTTCCGCGAACGCGGTTGTCAACGGGGTTACCCACCCGTCCGATAGTGCCGTCATGGCCCGGGCACTTTGGTTGCCATACTGGTTTTGGGGCGGTGTGGTTGCCGGTTTTTCGCTTGCCTGCGTGGTTTATGGAATCTGGTTTTCGACCAAAAGTCCGACGCGGCATCTTTAGCACCGTATGGGTGCGCCGATATTCGGTAAAAATGCGCATTCCCTTAGTCTATTGTGGTGGTATGTGTGGGTCGATTCGGCCTGGGCAGCATAATCATTGCTTACCATGGTGGGGTGTATCTTGACGATTGAACTGGACCTTGCATTTTTCCGTTCGCTGGCAGATTGTGATGCGGCCAATGCGCGCGTGCAATACCGCTTGAGCCGCATGCGCAGCGGCGAGGATGTGGTGCGATTTTTTACCCAATACGCGAGTTGGAATGGTCGTTTTGCCAATGGCGTGGCGGCCCTGGCGAGCCTGATTGGGGACAGTCGGCAGCACTTTCAGGAGGCTGGCTTTGCGCGGGCAACCGCCGACCGCAGCAACTATGTCGCCAGTTTCATTTTTGATGCCGCACGTGATGAATATGACGATCACATCAGCCCCATGCGTGACACGCACCGCTGTATGGCGCAGGCGTCGCTCATTTCCATGGCAGATTTTTACGGGCTAGGCGACGACGTGTTGAACGAACCCGATCCGGTCGCGCTGAGCGAGGTCAACGACGCAGTGATGTTCGGGTACCGGGGTCGTTACCAGGGCAGTGGTGGTGCCGTAGGTGAAATTTTTTCCGGCATGGGATACCACCTGGGCTCCGAGTTGCTGGCGGACCGCGAGTTTTCTTTGATTGATGAGCACTTGCGCGGACAACGCAATGATCTGGTGCAACATCTGATGCGTTCGACCATCGAACTCGCCGGTGGCAAACATCGCTGTTATGCCTGGGTAGGGGTGCACAGTGGCCACGGAGGCGCAGTGGAGGCTGATCACTTCGAGTTCGCCGTGTCAGGGGTCAAAGCAGGCTTGCAGTACTTGGTGGGTTCATCGCAGGATGTGGCCATTTCGGCTTTGACCAATGGTTTTCGTGCCTTTGCTGAGGACCATCGAAAATTTTTCTTGATCGGTGCAAACTAATTATGCGAACCAACGACACAGCCAGACAATTCAAACGAATGGAGTCAAGATGAAGGGAATGATGAATCTTCTGGAGCGCGCGGGCCTTGTGCAGCGCGAGGATGACGCGCTGGTGCCCGACGCAGTGCAAGCTCCAATTGAACCAGAGCAGGAACAAAATGCCCCTCTGCCGTCGTGGCTTGACCCCGATGGCAAAAGTACTCCGGCTGGCAATGTGCCATTGTCTGAGGTGTCTGGGCTCAGTCTCGACCAGATTTATGCCCAAGCCGGGGTGGCAGTGGCAAACTACCCCGCTGAGCGGTTTTTGCGCCTGCTCGACGGGTTGAAGGCGATGGACGAAGCCATACGGCGCCAGGTTATTGCGGCCATGGACGCTGCTGATGACACGTGGACAATTGCCGATCCCCTGCAAGATGCAGGCATCAAAATTGCCGCCATTGAAGCCCATGCTGCGACCCTGCGCGCTGGCATCACATTGGCCGAACAAGAGACACAAGATGCAGTATCCGGGGTGCAAACGCGCCAGGAGACTTCAGTGTCGGAAATCAGGCGACAAATTTCCGACCTGGAGGGCCTGCTGGCACG
>CAIQBN010000504.1 GCA_903870065.1 uncultured beta proteobacterium
CAGCTCAAAGGCGGCGGCACCACCCCGTATTGCCGCGGTGGCGACGGCCGTGCCGTGCTGCGCTCCAGCATCCGTGAGTTTTTGGCCTCGGAAGCCATGGCGGCGCTGGGAGTTCCGAGCGCGCGGGCCCTGTGCCTCTTTGTCTCGGGCAGTGAAACGGTCAGACGCCCTTGGTATTCACCCGGTGCAAAAACCGAGGAGCCCGACCGGATGGTGGACGAACCGGCGGCCATCACTACCCGTGCGGCCTCTTCCTTCTTGCGGGTCGGTCAAGTCGAATTGTTCGGTCGGCGCGCTAGGAACAACGCGCACCCGCGTGCGCTGGTCGAGCTGGAGGCAATTTTTCTACATGCACTCGACCGCGAATATCTGGACTTGGCTGCCACACTGCAAGGCCCTGATGTGACGCTAGCGGACAAAGTCGTTGCCATGGCACGTGAGTTTGGTGTGCGTTTGTCGCATATGGTGGCCCATTGGATTCGGGTAGGGTACTGCCAAGGTAACTTCAACAGCGACAACTGTGCACTGGGGGGACGGACGCTGGACTACGGCCCCTTTGGTTTCATGGAGGCCTACGACCCCGCGTTTCAAATGTGGATTGGTGGCGGGGAACATTTCGCTTTTATGAACCAGCCCATGGCCGCAATGGTCAATTTCAGGATGTTCTGCACCGCCGTGCTGCCCTTGCTGGGACAGGACACCCGCGCCATTGAGGCATTGGACGCGGTGGTGCAGGCACTGCCGGACAGCATGGCGGGCACTCTAAATGCCATGTGGGCTCAAAAAATGGGCCTGATTGAGTTTCGTGCGGAACTATTTGCCGAGTTGCACACCCTCATGGCAGAAACCCCGGTGGACTACACAATCTTCTGGCGCGAGCTTTCCAGCCTACCCCAGCAGGTGGAGGACTTGCGTCCCAGCTTCTACGCAAACCGCGGGGCTTATGGCCAGGAACCGGCAGCGATGGAGGTCCGCTGGTGCGCATGGCTGCAAAAATGGCACACTGCCTTGGCTCAATGCGGGCGTGATCCCTTGGAGGTGTCGGTGGCCATGAAGCAGGTCAACCCCAAGTACATCCCGAGGGAGTGGATGCTGGTAGAGGCCTACCGCAGCGCCACGGACGCTGGGGACTTCACACTGGTGCGGCGCCTGCACGCCTTGCTGGCAGACCCCTACAGTGAACAGTCGCCAGAGCTCGCAGCGCTGTATTACACCAAGAAGCGGGATGAGTACTTTGACTTAGGCGGTACCTCGCACTGCAGTTGCTCGTCGTAGGACAGGGTTTATTGCGAACCGGCCCTCCAATCAACTCTTAGAAGTCAGCCCCTTGCTCAATCTCGGACCCTACAAAACCCTTTTCTCTGACCGCGAACTCAAGCGCATTGTGCTGGCATCGATCCTGCCACGTCTGCCGGCGGGCATCAATGGCCTGTCGCTGACCTTGATGGTGCAATCGCTTTACGGCTCGTTTGCCATTGGTGGCGCCGTCAGCGCTGCCTACTTGATGGCCTTGGGCGTAGCCTCTCCTTTGTTAGGGCGACTCGTAGACCAGCGTGGCCCTGGTGCAGCCATGCTTCCGTTTGGCATTGCGCACGCGATTGCCTTAGTGCTGCTGGTGATTGCCGCGCTACAGCGGGTGTCACCGTCGCTACTGATGGTGTTTGCGCTGGTAGCCGGGATGACGTTTCCCCCGGTATCCATGACCGTGCGTGCCATGTGGCGCAAGTCGAAATTACC
>CAIQBN010000505.1 GCA_903870065.1 uncultured beta proteobacterium
AGCAAAACGCAGCCATGGTAGAACAGATGGCCGCTTCGGCAGCAAGTTTGAAATCCCTGTCAGACGAACTGGTGCAAGCGGTATCCGTGTTCAAGCTGGATTCCCGCCACTGACCTGGCAGGGTCTCGATTTTGCTACTATTTTGGTAGCGTAAGACCCTTTCTCCACGAGGGCTAGGCCGCTATTCTCTTAAATACAGTGTCTGCTTTGCCAATTCGGTGACAAGTGCCCAGTCAGCTTGTGCCAAAAGATTGGCAGGCACGAGCCATGATCCGCCCACGCAGGCGACGTTGGGTAGTGCAAGGAACTCGGGAGCGTTTTGGGGTGTTATCCCGCCAGTGGGGCAAAACCTGATATCGAAAAATGGACCACTCCAAGCTTTGAGCATGCCGACTCCGCCGGATTGGACGGCCGGAAAAAATTTCATTTCGGTGAATCCGTCGTCCTGAGCCATCATGATTTCACTTGCCGTTGCGACTCCAGGCAGCAGCGCCAGGCCCTCACTACGGCACGCCTTACCCACCGCAGGCGTGTAGCCAGGGCTGACAGCAAAGCGCGCACCAGCTCCGGCTGCGGCAACGGTGTCTGCCACAGTTCTGACAGTTCCTGCACCCACCACCGCCTCAGGCACTTCGCGTGCAATGGCTTCGATGCAGGCTAACGCCTGGGGTGTGCGCAAGGTGACCTCAAGCATCCGTAACCCGCCGGCGACAAGGGCGCGGGCCATCGGTACTGCGTGCGCCACATCGTGCAGCACGATGACCGGAATGACCGGGGCATCCTGCATGACTTGTAATGCAGTGAATGAATTTGGAGGGGTCATGGCATGTCCTGAGGGTGTGCTGGGCGCAAGGTATTAAATGCTATCGAGGTGGCTGCGCGTGGCGAGGAGGCATGGATGTCGGTCAACAGGGATCGACTTCAGAGCCAGCTGCAAGCGCCTTCTTCGGCACTTAGGGCGTTGCGTCGCAAGTTTGCAAACAGTTCACGCCCCATTCCGATTTCATTTGCATCGCGCAATTCAGTGGGCATGGTCTCCGGCATGCGCGCATCCCACTGGTCTGCGTCCACCAGCACTTGTAGCGTACCTCGGGTAGCATCAAGGCGGATGCGGTCGCCGTTCCTCACCTTGGCAAGTGGCCCGCCAATCGCTGCCTCTGGGGATACATGGATCGCAGCGGGCACTTTACCGGAGGCGCCGCTCATGCGCCCATCTGTCACCAGTGCCACTTTGAATCCCTTGCCCTGCAATACTGCCAAGGGTGGCGTGAGTTTGTGTAGTTCGGGCATTCCATTTGCCTTTGGCCCTTGCCAGCGGACCACGCAAACCATGTCGGCATTGAGCTGGTCGGCGGCAAATGCCTTTTGGAGCGCCTCCTGAGAGTCAAACACGCGGCAGGGTGCTTCAATGATATGACGTTCCTGCGGCACTGCGGAAACCTTGATTACACTGCGCCCAAGATTGCCTTGAAGCAATTTGAGTCCACCACTTTCACTGAACGGGTCGCTAGCCGGGCGCACCACACTCGTGTCCTTGCTGATGCAGGCTTGATTCCACTGCAAAACCCCATCGGCGCGCATTGACGGGATGGCGGAATATTCATGCAAGGCGCCCGCCCGCACTGTGAGTACATCAGCGTGCAGATAACCCGAGTTGAGTAGTTCATGGATAACCAGACCAGGGCCGCCGGCAGCCTGAAATTGGTTCACGTCGGCATGGCCGTTGGGGTACACGCGCGTTAACAGGGGCACCACATCAGATAGGTCAGAAAAATCGTTCCAATCAATGTGAATACCAGCGGCCCGTGCCACCGCCACCCAGTGAATGAGGTGATTGGTTGAACCACCCGTTGCAACGAGCGCCACCATGGCATTGACTATGCAGCGTTCGTCCACCAATTTGCCAATGGGTGGGCAGCTTGCTGCAGTTCCACCCGTCGGTTGCCCCAAGACCGTTCGAACCGCTTCACGCGTCAATTCCTCGCGGGTATCTGCACCAGGATTGATAAAAGCTGTTCCGGGCACATGCAAGCCCATGGCTTCGAGCAGCATCTGGTTGCTATTGGCTGTGCCATAGAACGTGCAGGTGCCCAGACCATGGTAGGCTGCGGACTCTGCCTCCAGGAGTTCGACGCGTCCGACCATGCCTTGTGCAGCCATTTCGCGAACTTTAGCTTTCTCAACGTTGGGGAGCCCAGAGACCATCGGCCCAGCTGGAACAAACACTGTCGGCAGGTGTCCGAAGTGCAGTGCGCCAATGAGCAGGCCGGGCACGATTTTGTCGCACACTCCCAGCATCAATGCGCAGTCGAAGACGTCATGGCTTAGTGAGATGGCGGTTGACATTGCGATGGTGTCACGACTGAACAGACTCAGCTCCATCCCTGGCGTGCCCTGCGTCACACCATCACACATTGCCGGCACGGCACCCGCTACTTGTGCGGTCGCACCTAGACGCCGTGCCTCTGCCTTGATGAGATCAGGGTAGTGTTGAAAGGGGGCATGCGCCGACAACATGTCGTTGTAGGCTGTAACGATGCCAATATTGGCACTCCTCGTAGTCACAATTTTCACTTGCCCAAGCCCCGTAGCCCTGACTTTGTCGTTATTTGGCATGGCAGCAAAGGCATGTGCCACATTCGCACAACCGAGTCGATCAACGCCTTTGGGACGTTGAATCGACCGCTCGACCTGTGTCAAATAGCTGGCGCGACTGACTGCACTTCGTGCACGAATCCGGGACGTGACGGCGACGACGATGGGATGAAGAGGTACAGAGTTTTGCATGAATCAATGTAATAAGATTACATGGCGGATAGTACCTCGCTTGGGGACCGTTACGGCGCCAAAGAGTTACCAGTGCGGTACAAGATGCATATTTGGCCTAGACAAATATAGTTCTGCAAAAAAGTCATGCTCCCCGACTTTTCGGGACTACCTGACCGAATCGGCGCGTTGGACAGGGCGCAATGCGCCAATAAAGGCGCATCTTGAATGCCATCCTCCATCAACTGAGCGAAGTAAACAGCAGTAACATGTGACGATGAAGTCCAATACTGAAGACAATTCCAGTAGCGCCGCAGTTCTGAAAGATGCACTTGTCTGGCACGAGCAATGGAAAGAGACCTTGCGCGGGACTGTTGATTCCGGCGCGGCAGTTGATGCTGCAATCATCCGAAGAGACGATTGTTGTGAGTTGGGAAAGTGGATTTACGCAGATGGACAACGGTTGTACTGGGGCAGACCCGAGTTTCAGGAGTTACTGTTGAATCACCGCGAATTTCATATGCTGGCCGGTGCGGTAGGAGAAGTGATCAACGAAAAAAAGTACGAACTGGCGGCGGCTTATCTCAGTAGCGATACCCAATTCGTCCATGCATCCAACCAGGTGCGCGAATCCATTCGACGCTTGGAATCCGTTGTGGATCGGTAGGCAATTTGATTTGATTTTTACCCCGGCATCAACCGTGCCAGCAAGGCCCCTTCAAAGTGCGCGTCCAGCGGAATTCGTACTTGCAGTGGGCTCCCGGGAGCCACCACAATGGGTGCACCGTCAAGATTGCGCATGGACTCCAAGGTGATGATTCGGTTTCCGCTAGGGTGAATAATTTCAATCTGATCTCCCACCTGAAATTTGTTTTTTACCTCCACCGCAGCCCAACCGTCTGAAATGTCGCGTACTTCGCCGACAAAGTGGCTGTGCCCGATCTCGGAGTGTCCGCTCTCATAGTTTTGGTAGTCCTGTGACGGACGGCGTTCCAGAAAGCCACTGGTAAAGCCGCGGTTGGCAAGCCCTTCGAGTTCAGTGATGAGCTGGGGGTTGAATGGCCGCCCGGCCACCGCGTCGTCAATGGCTTTGCGGTAGGTCTGCGCGGTGCGCGCCACGTAGTACAGGCTCTTAGTGCGGCCCTCAATTTTCAGTGAGTCCACGCCGATCTTCACCAAGCGCTCCACATGCTCCACAGCGCGCAGGTCCTTGCTGTTCATGATGTACGTGCCGTGCTCGTCTTCCATGATGGGCATCAGTTGTCCGGGCCGGCCTG
>CAIQBN010000506.1 GCA_903870065.1 uncultured beta proteobacterium
ACCGGCGCTGCACAGTGCATCGGGAAAGTTCAAGAGTTGATGAAAGCGTTTGTTCGCTGCCACTAAACCCAGCTCGTGGTCGAACACAGTGAATCCGATATCGAGTTGATCCACTGCTTCGGCGAGCATTGTCAACTGATCAATCAGGCCCAGATCAATGGCCATGCCTGCTCCTCAACGGTCTTGTCTTCTTATTGTGGGTTCCCATGTGTGAGTCTACGCCTCCCGCAACTGCAAGCTGCCGCGCTGAAGCACTTCAATCGGAAAATTGTTAATTCTGCATTTCCGGTGCAAGCCCGGCGGTCTTCGACACTGTTTGCACCGCTATACGCAAGCCCACCTCTGCCCCTTCCCCGAACAGCGCACCAAGCGCCAGAGCAGGCTTGATGACCGCAAGCCTCACCGAATGAATATCCATAGTCAAATCAGACGCTAGCCCTCGCAGAACATGCGACTTATGCTATATAAATGGTAGCAATGGCCGCGGGTATACCCCAGGCGTTCATTGCTCGACAACGACAACGAGCTTGACTAAGATCAATTTCAATTCGATCTGGAGGAAAAGCATGCAGACCTGGCTAAAACGGGGTGTCCTGGGGCTTGGAGTGCTGGTTTTGTTAACCGTAGCCGCACTCCTGTTCACAAGCATGCTTGGCGAACGCAAACTTCAACGAACATTGGAAATTGCGACCCAACCCGTAGCGTGGTCCATTGATGCCGCCGGCATTGAACGGGGACACTATCTTTACCGCTCGCGTGGTTGCGCCGACTGCCATGGCGTTGATGGGGGTGGACGTGAATTCATCAATGACGGCAAGGGCATGCGTATCAGCGGCCCCAACATCACCTTAGGCGGGCCTGTTGTGAGGTACAGCGCGATGGATTGGGTACGTATCATCCGCCATGGAGTCAAGTCCGACGGGCGTGTGGCATTCATCATGCCCAGTGAAGACTACAACCGATTCACTGACGCAGACGTGGCCGCAATCGTCGGCTATGTACGTACGCTGCCGGCACGCGCCGACGGGATTGCCGTGGTTGAATTGCCATTGCCAGTCAAAGCGCTGTATGGGCTGGGCTTTATTCGCGACGCGTCCGAAAAAATTGACCACCGGTTGACCCCCGCCCAGCCAGTTGAGGCAGCGATCAATGCCCAGCATGGCTCCTACGTCGCCAACATGTGCATTGGCTGTCACGGGCCAGGCCTGTCAGGGGGCTCTATTCCTGGTGGGCCACCTGACTGGCCTGCCGCCGCCAATCTGACGCCTGGAGCAGGCAATGCCATGGCGGCGTATTCCGATGCGAAGGCGTTTGTCACCATGCTGCGCTCTGGAAAGCGTGCCGATGGAAGTGCCATTCAGGTCATGCCATTTGAATCGCTGCGCGAACTCAATGACACCGATGCCTACGCGCTGCATGCCTTTTTAAAAACTGTACCGGCGCGAGCGCTCGGCAACCGGTAAGACCTACACGAGCTGAAACTGTCTAGCCAGTCGCCGTGCGAGGCAGCGTCAGCTTGTAGACTGATGTGCCGGCACGCAGATTGGGCAGCAGGCGCACGGTGCGCCCGTCCTGCAGACCAAAGCAGTCTTGGACGTGCAGTCCATTGCGCTCTGCCAGAGTAGCCAGATCAGCATGGGTGCCGACGCGGATGTTGGGTGTGTCGTACCACTGATAGGGCAGGCGGCGCGTCACCGGCATGCGACCCAACAATACGCTCAGCCGATTCGGCCAATGGGCAAAATTGGGAAAAGCAACGACGCCAACCCGTCCTACGCGAACCGTCTCCAACAGCATCACTTCCGCGTTGCGCAAGTGTTGCAGAGTGTCGATTTGAAGCACGATGTCGAACGACGCGTCGTCGAACATTGCCAACCCCTCATCCAGATTGAGCTGAATCACATTGACACCGCGCTGAACACAGGCCAACACGTTGGCATCGGCGATCTCCACACCGTAACCGGTGCAACCCCGGGTTTGTTGCAGGTGGGCCAGCATAGCCCCATCGCCGCATCCCAGGTCCAGCACGCGCGAACCTAGCGGCACCAATTCAGCCAGCGCATGCATGGTGTTGATATCGGTCATGGCGTTTCCCCCGCGCCCGCCACCACGCTGCTTTGCATGATGCGATCAAAATAGGAGCGCACAACGGCCAAATACCGCGGATCATCAAGCAAAAACGCATCATGTCCATGGGGCGCATCGATTTCGGCGTAACTCACGTCACGCTGGTTGTCGAGCAAGGCTTTAACGATTTCACGGCTGCGCTTGGGGCTAAATCGCCAGTCAGTCGTAAAACTCACCAGCAAAAATTTGCAACTGGCGGGCGCTAATGCCGCGCTGAGCTTGCCGCCGTATGACCGCGCTGGATCAAAATAGTCCAGCGCCCGTGTAATCAGCAGGTAGGTATTGGCGTCAAAATATTCAGCGAACTTATCGCCCTGGTAGCGCAGGTAGCTCTCGATCTGAAATTCCACGTCCTGGGTGCTGAATTTGTAGGGCCGGGTAAACCCTGCGACATCACTCCCCTCGGACATCTCGACGGCAATGGATTGCCGTAACTGGCGACCAAATTTTTCATTCATCACGTCGTCACTGAGGTACGTAATATGGCCGATCATGCGGGCGATGCGCAGGCCGCGCTTGGGCACCGTGCCGTGCTCATAAAAATGACCGCCATGAAAGTCCGGATCCGTCACAATGGCGCGCCGGGCCACCTCGTTGAAGGCGATATTTTCGGCCGTGAGATTGGGCGCACTCGCCACAACTACGGCGTGCCGCACGCGACTGGGGTATTGCAGTGTCCAGCTGAGCGCCTGCATGCCACCCAACGAACCGCCCATGACAGCGGCCAGTGTTTCTATACCAAGCGCGTCCAATAGGCGCGCCTGCGCGTTGACCCAGTCTTCGACCGTGACCACGGGGAAGTCTGCACCGTAGACCCGACCACTTCCAGTTGGCGCGTCCGGGTTGGCATGCATCGGTCCAGTGGAGCCGAAACAAGAGCCCAGGTTGTTGACGCCAATGACAAAAAAGTGATCGGTATCCACCGATTTACCGGGGCCGATCATGGAGTCCCACCAACCCTCGGAGTTGGGTTGGCCGGGATACGTTCCTGCCACGTGATGTGATGCATTCAGCGCGTGGCAAATCAGCACCGCATTGGATCGCGTTGAATTGAGCCTGCCATAGGTCTCGAAACTCAGGGAATATGCGCGCAGGGAAGCACCACTTTGCAAGTGCAAAGGGGCATCGAACAACATCGACTGTGGGGTTGCAAGCAGCATAAAAAAAAGTAAACCCGACGACGCTAAACGCGGGCCGGGTTGCAGGGGTGGAGGCGGGTCCGTGTTTAGCTGTATTTATTAAGCGCCCGCAAGCTGGAGCAAATTGGCGCTGCGGTGCAGTATATCAATCTTGCGCCACTGACTGCGCCCACAGTGCGACGCAGAAAGGACTCAGTCCCACACCAGGGCTGTCAGCCCCAGCCCGAAAAAGATAAGAGCCGACACCACATGCACGATGCGAATGGGTACCAGTTTGGTGATTTTCTCACCCAGCCAGACCACCGGTGCGTTGGCAAGCATCATGCCCAGCGTCGTTCCGGCGACCACCCAGAACCAGGCGTGGTACTGCGCCGCCAACATGACTGTGGCAATCTGGGTCTTGTCACCCATCTCCGCCAGAAAAAAGGCGACGACGGTGGTGCCAAAAACACCGAAGCGGGGTGCTCCATCTTCCTCGCTATCATCCATGCGGTCGGGAATTAACATCCACACGGCCATGGCAATGAACGAGCCCCCGAGCACCCAACGCAGAACATCAGGGCCGAGCACAGTGGTCACCCAAGCACCTGCCGCGCCGGCCAGCGCATGATTGACGATGGTGGCAACAAAAATGCCCAGAACAATCGGCCAGGGTTTACGAAAACGTGCAGCAAGAATAAGCGCAAGAAGTTGCGTCTTGTCGCCCATTTCTGCTAAAGCGACGATGCCGGTTGAAACGAGGAATGCTTCCATGGTGGTGAACTCCGGCCGGAAAAAACCGATGACTGCACGGCAACCCCGGCCAAAACGGAGGCATGCAGCCAAAGGTCTCGCCAAGTTCCACGCATGTGAAAACCGCTTGCGCCATGCCAGCCACAGCAATGTGACCCAACAAGTCTGTTGACGCAAGCCCCTCTCAAAAAAGAAGGGCGGCTACTCCCCAATGACAGCAAATATTGTAGCCGCCGCCAATCTGGATCAATAAACCCATTCTGGCGCATAAATTGCTTATTTTGGTGCGATTTCTTTTTATTCATAAGAGACGCACCAATTGGCAGCATCTAAAACAAAGAGGTTGATATGGAAGCACTAAAACAGGGCGCAGACGCTCTGTTCATTCTTCTGGGCGGCATCATGGTCTTGGCCATGCACGCTGGATTTGCATTTCTGGAGCTTGGCACTGTACGTCGCAAGAATCAGGTCAATGCCCTGGTCAAAATATTGGTGGACTTTTCAGTGTCCACCGTGGTGTATTTCCTGGTTGGTTACGCAGTCGCTTATGGCACCAGCTTCTTTGTCGGTGCGGAAGTGCTGGCCGCGCGCAATGGATATGAGTTGGTCAAGTTCTTTTTCCTGCTGACATTTGCCGCCGCCATACCGGCCATCAATTCAGGAGGAATTGCCGAACGGGCCCGTTTTTGGCCTCAACTGATTGCAACAGCGGTCATCGTCGGCTTTGTGTATCCCTTTTTTGAAGGAATGATGTGGAACCAGAATTTTGGCGTGCAGGCATGGATCAAAGCATTGACCGGTGAGGAATTCCACGACTTCGCCGGTAGCGTGGTGGTACATGCCGTGGGTGGGTGGATTGCCCTGCCGGCGGTCATCTTGCTAGGCGCTCGCAGCAACCGCTACCGCAAAGACGGTGCCATCTCTGCGCACCCACCTTCGAGCATTCCTTTTCTGGCTCTGGGTGCCTGGATTTTGACCGTAGGCTGGTTTGGGTTTAATGTGATGAGCGCGCAAACCCTGGACAAGATCTCCGGACTGGTGGCAGTTAACTCACTCATGGCGATGGTCGGGGGAACGCTGGCAGCCCTGATCGCGGGAAAGAATGACCCCGGTTTTGTACACAATGGGCCGCTGGCAGGACTGGTAGCGGTATGTGCAGGCTCCGATCTTATGCACCCATTAGGTGCGTTGGTAGTTGGCGCAGCGGCCGGCACCGTTTTTGTCGTCATGTTCACACTGACGCAGAATCGATGGAAAATTGACGATGTGCTCGGGGTTTGGCCCTTGCATGGCCTATGCGGCACCCTAGGCGGAATAGCGGCTGGCATTTTTGGAACCAAGGCACTGGGCGGACTCGGCGGCATTTCTTTCACCGCCCAACTCATTGGCACCAGCATCGGGGTCGCCTGGGCCGTTTTCGGCGGCGTGCTGGTATACGGAATACTAAAAGCAACAATGGGACTTCGCCTGAGCCAGGAAGAGGAGTACGACGGCGCAGATCTGTCTATTCACAAGATCAGCGCATCCCCGGAGCGCGAAGCCAACTGGTGAGCTTTTTTAATCGAGCAACATGCCCATCTGCAACTGGAGTACCAAGGCAATTGCGGGACAATAGCCGATTCCTTGCAATGGTTCACACCGGGCGCCGCGGCAGGGTCAATTTTGAACTGGGAGTGATCGGTATGGGCTTGCAGTGGCGCGAACAGCTTAGCGTTGGAAACGATTTGATCGATGCCGACCATCAGCGGCTCATTGAAATTATCAATTTGGCCGATCACAGCCTGCGAACCGTTAATCGCGCCGAATTGGTGACTGCGCTGGATCAATTGTTCAAATATTCACAAGTGCATTTTGGTTTGGAAGAGAAAATTGCGGCGGCTGTTGGGTACCCTAACGTCAGTCAAATTCATGCTTCGCACGAATCGCTGCTGGAAAAGCTCACCCAACTCACGCAACAAATTGGCGCCAAGTGGGACGCCACGGCGGCGGAACATTTCGGAGCATTTTTGCGCGAATGGCTGATCAACCATGTCATCAAGGAGGACATGCTGTTGAAACCCTACTTGAAGACATTTTCTCCCCGGTTTGATCCGCGGGTGTAGGACAGGCACCGCGGTCGGGTCGGGTCGGGGCTGCACCTGTTTCAGTCGATCACGACCGCCACGCAATTGCGCCCGTTGCGCTTAGCCAAATAGACGCCCTGATCGGCCTTTTTGATCAGATCCTCCATGGATGCCTGCTCGGGCGTGCGCGATGCTACGCCCACACTGATACTGCCACGCCATTCGCCCCCGCCCGCCCGGACTTTTAATTCAGAAACGTCACGCCGGATTTTCTCCGCCAACTTGCGCGCCCCGCCAATTGGCGTGCCAACGCAAATGATCAGGAATTCGTCGCCACCCATGCGACAAACCCGATCGTCAGTGCGCACCGAATGCTGCAGACAGGCTGACAGTTCCCTCAATACGGCGTCCCCCGCATCATGCCCATGCACATCGTTTACGCCTTTGAAGCCATCGGCGTCAATCATCATGCAGGACAAGTCTGTGTTGTCGCGTGCACTGGTTTGCCATTCATCCAGCAAAACACGCATTGCGTAGCGACGATTGGGCAACCCGGTCAGCACATCCGTGTTGGCCTGGCTCTCAAATCGCTGATTGGCTAGTGTCAAGGCCTGCGTTCGCTCGGCTACGCGCGCCTCCAGGCTGGTATTGAGTTGTACCAACTCCCGGTTGCGCTCGGACACTTGTTGGAATAGCCCATTCAGGGCCGACAGGAGTGCATCCGTGGCAGGGTCCGCACTACGCGTTGACTCGGACTGTGACGGGTCCAGCACTCCTCCAGACCGTCGTGCGGCAATTTGCCTGGCCATCAACTGGTCAGTTCCCAAAATATGGTAGGCCAACCAATGGGTCAAAAACTCCAACAAAGACTTGGCTGCACCAGGATTGCTGGCGGCTAAGCCACTTCGCAAGGCGGCGACTTGCTCCATGAACAGACGGTGGCCTTGTTGGTGGTCTTCAATATCACCTTCGTCGAGGTCCATTTCGACCATCATGGCTTCTTCTTCCGAGAAGTGGTAGGCGGCATAACTCGCCAACTCGGTGAAAACGACCTCGATTTCGCTTTGCAGCGCGCCTTCCTGGCGCATGACCAAATTTCCGAACCGGTTAATGACTTGCACCAAATGGTGGTGCTGCGCATCGACGTCAGCTAACCCGGTTACAAAACATTGGTTCCACTTAAATGCATCCACCATTCGCTACTCCCGATTTGACCCTGACTCCACAGCGATCCTGAACAAAAAATGCCACGGTAACGCGCTGCGAATTTCGGTCAAGTATCGCACCATTGCACACAGCAGGATGCACTGGAAACCGGCCTCAGATGAGTGCCCTTTCATCTCTTTAAAATTCAATTTTTTTGTACTAAAGCGACAACTAATTTGAATTTTTTTAGCCATAGGGGCTTTTAAACTTCGGTCCATCCCCTGGCAGATCACAGCCTGGCAAGCAAATTTTTCAAGATAGTCTGCAATGAAAACCGCTTCTATATCCCGCCGCTATACCGGCACCGCCATCTTTTTGCACTGGACGCTGGGACTGTTTCTGGTTGGCACGTTTGGCATGGGTCTCTACATGGCCGACCTGCCGTTCTCACCTTGGCGCCTCAAACTCTACAACTGGCACAAATGGGGCGGCATCACGATTTTGCTGCTATCGGCTCTGCGCCTTGTGTGGCGGGTGACCCATCGTCCTCCGGCATTGCCACAGGCGGTCTCGCTGGCGATGCCAGGCTGGCAGTTGCAGGCCTACCACGCCACCCATGTGGCGATGTACAGCCTGTTCTTCATTGTGCCGCTGGTGGGGTGGGCCTACAGCTCGGCGGCGGGGTTTCCGATCGTTCTGTTCGGCGCCATTGCCCTGCCCGATTTTGTAGCGGCCAGCAAACCAGTGGCGGAATGGATCAAACCCTGGCACGAGGCAAGCGCGTTTGCACTGGCCGGGTTAGTTTTGCTGCATGTCGCAGCCGCGCTCAAGCACCACTGGATTGACAAGGACGGGTTGCTTGAGCGCATGAAGCCGGCCTTGCGCTAGAGCGCGCCAAGCCGGCACCTCGTTTCATCGCATTTTTTTGGAGTACGTACGATGTCTTTTGGATTCAAATCGACCCGCGCAGTCAAACTGCTTTTGCTGGTCGCCCTGATCGGCACGGCCGCCCAGGCGCAACAACTGCTGCTGCCCGCGCAGAGCGAAATTGCCTTCGTGAGCAAACAGATGGGCGTTCCCGTTGAAGGGCGCTTCAAAAAGTTTGATGCCCAGGTCAGCTTTGATCCGGCCAAACCCGCCAATGGGAAGATCACACTGGCAATCGATATCAATAGCATCACCTTGGGCGCTCCTGAACCCGATGCTGAGCTACCCAAGGCGGTCTGGTTCAATGTTGCGCGCTTTCCGCAGGCCACGTTTCAGTCAAGCAGCATCAAAAACCTGGGGGGCGGCAAACTCGAGGTCGTGGGCAAACTCGCCATCAAAGGCCAAACGCAAGACGCAACCATCCCAGTCATGCTGACCCAAAACGGCACTACCACCAACGCCTCCGGCGTACTGACGATCAAACGCCTGGCCTACAAGATCGGTGAAAACGAATGGGCCGACACCTCCATGGTGGCTGATGACGTGCAGGTCCGCTTCAAGCTGGCTCTGTCCGGTGTCGCCAAACTTTGACTACCCTTTTTCCTTAACCCTGCTTATTTCAATGGAGCACCTTCTTATGCGCAAATCTCTCGTCTGCCTGGCCGTCGCCACCTCCCTATTCTCTGCCTTTGCTCAGGCCGAAACCGCCACCTATGCACTGGACCCGACACACACTTTCGTCACCTTTGAGATCGGTCACTTTGGCACTTCCACCAACCGCGGCCGGTTTGACAAAAAAGAAGGTACGGTTCAACTTGATCGCGCAGGCAAGACAGGCAAGGTCGAGGTCACCATCGACACCACTTCCATCAACAGTGGAACACCCGCATTTGACAAACACCTGCAAAGCCCGGACTTGTTCGACGCCGCAAAATACCCCACGATGAAATTTGTCTCTGAAAAGATGGTTTTCAGTGGCGACAAGGTTGCTGAAATTGTCGGCAATTTAACGCTGATGGGCAAAACTCTGCCTGTGACTTTGAAAGCCAACCAGTTCAACTGCTACCAAAGTCCCATGATCAAACGAGAAGTCTGCGGCGGTGACTTTGACACTACCATTGACCGTACTGCATTTGGCATGAATTACGGCGTGGACTGGGGTTTTCCGAAAAACGTTCGCCTGATCGTTCAAGTGGAAGCAGTCAAACAATAATTCCACCCAGGGCCGCGATGGGGGCAAAGGTTTACAGCGCCTTTTGCCTCCACGCCAGCGCCGCCCCAGCCCACAATGCCAGTGCGGAGTACACAAGACCTCGCGCCAGGCCACCAGGCCCGTCAGCAATCCAACCAACAATGGTGGGGCCAATGATCTGGCCGGCGGCAAACACGGTGGTGAAAGCACTGATGCCGGCGGCCCATGCGGTTTGGGGCAAGTTGTGCCGCACCAGTGCGGTGGTGGACGCAACCACCGACAAGAACACACCGCCAAATAGCAGGCCAGACGCCAGGACCACCGGCCAGGACTGGGTCAGCGCCGGCAAAATCGTCGCTACGCCCAGCAGCGCATTGAGTGTTGCCAAGGCATGGCCGTTTTTGTGCCGGTCCAGCAATCCAGCCCAAATTCGTGCGGACGCGATGACCGCCAAACCCAGCAAACCATAAAAGATGGTCACTGCCAGCGCGCTACTGCCGCGTTCGCGCAATAACGCCACAACAAAGGTCATATAGCCGATGTACCCCATACCAAAGAAGGTGTAACCGGCCAGTGCATAGGCAAACTGGCGCCATCGGAAGTGCGCGGATTGAGCACCTGAATGAGCCTGTGCAGGGGCAATCTGTGCCATCACCCTGGCCGGCCATAACAAGACTGCGCTGGCCAACAGACACGCTCCCGCCAGCGCCCACCAGGCCCAGCGCCAACCGTGCTCCCGATTGGCTGCCCATTCCAATACCCAGGGCACCAACACGGCCGAAACCGCGATGCCCAAGCCGGTACCCCCGTAATACACACCAATCAAAAAGCCACTTCGAGTGGGTTCGCGCGCGCCAAGCCCTGCTGCCAGCAATCCGCCGGCAATAAATACAAAGGCACTCGCAACCCCCGCCAGCAGGCGCTGGGCCAAAAGCGGCTCGGTACCGGTAAAAAAACCGCTCAGCGCCATAAAGATACTGGCCAGACCAGCACCGCCCCATAACACGGTCGTAGCTCCCATACTTTTCAGCAGCCAGGGGGTCATCAGCGCCCCCAAAAAGTAACCCAAGGCGTTGGCCGTGTTCATCGCTCCCGCCAGGGTGTAGGTCCAATCCAGATCGGCCCGCATCGCTGGCAGCAGCAGACCGTAGGCAAAGCGGGTGATGCCCAGAGAAACGGCGGCGGCCAGCGAAAGCGCGAGTGCCAGAGCCCATGGATGTCGCAAAGGTGTCAAAACAAAGGTCTGTCGATTAGGGTGCAACTTGCATTTTGCGGCATGAGCAGCATCTGGCCTTAGAACTGCGCGGTTTGGCTGCGCGGGTCGCTCTGCTCAACCCAAACCAATACATCTCCATGACCACTTTATTTGATCCCATCCAGGTTGGCCAACTGTCTCTGGCCAATCGCGTCGTGATGGCACCACTGACCCGCAACCGCGCTCCCGGAGCGATCCCCAACGCCCTGATGGCCAGCTACTACACCCAGCGGGCCAGCCCGACGGCTGGCGCTGGTCTCATCATTTCCGAGGCTACGGCCATCAGCCACCAGGCGCAGGGCTACGCCGACGTGCCAGGCATCTGGAGCGATGAACAGGTTGCAGCATGGACGCCCATTACCGACTCGGTACACAACGCTGGCGGCAAGATCGTGATGCAGTTGTGGCATGTTGGCCGCGTATCACACACCGACCTGCAACCGGATGGACAGGCTCCGGTGGCCCCCTCTGCCATCACTGCCAAAACCAAAACCGTATTAATCAAGGACGGGGTTCCCAAGTTCCAGGACACCTCGGCGCCGCGTGCGCTGGTCATTGAAGAGTTGCCGGGTATCGTGAACGACTACCGCCGCGCAGCGCGCAACGCCATTGCCGCTGGCTTTGACGGTGTCGAGGTTCATGGCGCCAACGGCTACTTGCTCGACCAGTTCATGCGTTCAGGCTCCAATCAACGAACCGATTCATATGGCGGGCCAATCGAGAACCGGGCGCGGTTGCTGCTCGAGGTTATGCAGGCTGTCTGCGATGAAATCGGCGCAGGCAGAGTCGGCTTGCGCCTGTCTCCGGTAACGCCCGCCAACGACGCCTTTGACCCTCAGCCACAAATGCTCTTTACCTACGTGGTGCAACAACTCGCGCAGCACCAACTGGCCTATCTGCACTTGATTGAGGGGGCAACCGGCGGCACACGCGACCACACCCAAGGCGATGCGCCGTTTGACTATGCCGCCTTGCACCAAGCCTATCGACTAGCGGGCGGTTCGGCGGCCTGGATGGTCAACAACGGCTACGACCGCGTACTGGCCGACCAGGCGCTGGCTGGTGGCGCCGACTTGGTGGCCTTCGGACGCCCCTTCATTGCCAACCCGGACCTGACGCGTCGCCTGCGCGAAGGGGCCGCGCTGACCGCTGTTGACCGCACGACCCTCTACGGTGGTGATGCCCATGGCTATACGGACTACAAAACGCTACCAACTTGATAGCTACAAGCCCTTATTTCACGAGGGCTAGAAGGCTATTACGCTAAAAATGTTCTGTTTCCCACGAGCCAGCCGGATCGTCAGTCACTGCGCAGGGGCGCCACTTGAACCTTGGCCAAGGTGAATTTGGCGCTGCAGCAGTACCTAGGTCACACTGTCAACATCGCCCTGCCCCACCGGCGCGCGGGCCTTCAACACAATCCGGGTGAACAAGCGGTCGTAAGCCGGGTCGGGCGGGTATTTGCCTCCGAGTGGGTCGGTGTGCTCCTTAAAAGCGGCGTCGAGTTCGCGCCAGTCATCCTCTGACAACTGCTTTTGTGCCTCGGGCAGGATCACTGTTTCCTCGATCTGCATGTGATCCTGGTAAAAATCCAAATAACGTATCGCCAGATCGACAAAACACTGCTTGCGCGAGTCACCCAAAAGTTCCCATGCCAACAGTTGGTGCTGCAGTTCGCGCACTGACTTCTCGCCATTCAAATGGTCACGGTCGAGTCGGGCGATCACATCGGCCAACGCAGGTGCGACCCGAAGCACGCGCGGAAACAGTAGTTCTGACTCCTTGGTATGGTGTAGGCGTTCCGGGAATTCGTCGATGTAAAAAAGCATGCCCCGCAAGACATCGAAAAATTGTTGCGGGCTGTCAGCCGGACCACGAACCACCAATTGGCGCATCGATTTCAGCATCGCGCCCAGCGTTGCGTGCTCATCCCGGATGGTTTGCAAACTGGTGTACTTCATGTCTGTCTCCGATATAGTATTTTCTGGCGGCTCCCCGCTTGGTATGGCGGTGACTTTACCCCAGGCGAAAGAACCCGATGCGTGGCAGCCCTTTATGCGGGTGACTCAGCGACACCGGACCGCGCGCGGCGCTGGTTGCGATGCCGGGCGATGCAAGGCGGTGAATCTGCTACGCTTTGACCCTGATCAGATGTTAAAGAAAGGTGCATCCATGTCCGATTCGACCTCCCCAAATGCCAGCGCCCAGGAAAAGCTCGTGAGCGATATTCGCGCAGTCATTGCCGACGCTGAGGAAATCCTGCTGGCCACTGCCGACCAGACCGGCGAGAAAATTGCCAGCTTGCGCGGGCGCATTCGCGAACGCATGCTGGACGCACGTATTCGCCTGGACGAAGCAGAAGCAGTCCTGGTAGAAAAAACACGTGCCGCCGCCCGTGCCACCGACGACTATGTGCATGAAAACCCCTGGCAGGCAGTCGGCATTGGCGCCGGCGTCGGCCTCCTGCTCGGTTTGCTGCTGGGCCGCCGCTAACTTCACCGTCCGCCAAGCATGGCCAACCCCTCCAGTGACACAGGCGCATGGGGCGCCACACGGGCCACCGTCTTCACGCTGCTATCCATTGGCCAAACGCGGCTGGAATTGCTGGGCAACGAGTTGGAGGTTGCACGTATTAACGCCATGCGCCAACTCATGCTGGCACAGGCACTACTGTTTTGCGTCGGCCTGGGGATTGTTTTGACGGTGAGTGCCCTGGCCCTGCTGTTTTGGGAGCAACGCCTTTTGGTAATCGGAATAGCCGGTGGGCTGTGCTGGGCCTTGGCGCTGTTCTGCTACCGCGGCTTGCTTCAGGGGGCCAAGAACACCGAGCCATTGTTCAACACGAGTCTGGCAGAGCTGCAGGAAGACCTGCGCCAACTCAAAGCTGCGTCGCACCATGGACCAACGTCTGGTTGAGCTCTACGTCCAGCGCGGACGTCTGCGCGAACGCATCAGCGTCCAGCGCAGTCAGCTTACACAAGAGCTAGCGCCCCTTGGCGCGCTTGTGTCCGTTGTTTATCGCGCACGGGCCATTTGGCACCAGACCCAGTCGTGGATTTTTGCCCATCCGGCCATCACCGTGACGGCCCTCGTGGCCTTCGTCGTGTGGCGCCCACGTGCCCTGTTTCGCGTGGTGGGCTGGGGCCTGTCCGCCTGGCGCAACTGGGACCGCGTGCGTGCTCTGCTTGCCAGATAATTGGCCTATGCCACATTCCGACCCCCTCAAGCCAACAGCGGAGCCCACGGTGCCGCCAGCCAAAGCGGTCTTTAATCCGGATTTGACCATCTCCTACCAAGCAAGGTCATCGCGCGGACCGCGCTGGTTTCACTCCTTTCTGGCCAGCAACAGCCGGGAGAAAAATCGCTTGCGCAATGAATTGGGCAAAATCAAGGGTGCAATTCCACTGTTGATGAAGACGCGTAATGGTCAACAGTGGACTGCTGAGGACCGCACCCATCTGCAACACATCATGCGCGCCGCCTCCTCGGTGAGCCCCTACCTGTTTATCTGGGCGTTGCCCGGCTCAATCGTGCTGCTGCCGTTTCTTGCGTGGCATCTGGATGTCCGACGTAAAAGCCGTGAACGCAAAACAACTGAAAGACACCATTGATGAAGTGCCTCGCCGGATTTTTACTCCTGTGCCTTTTTTCAACGCAAACACTGGCCGGCGAGGATGCCTTACCGGTGCGCCTGCCCGGAGGCATCACACCCACCGCCTACCAGCTGGCACTAAAAATTGACCCCAACCAGACGCACCACAGCGGGCAGGTGACCATTGCATTGGATATCGCGCAAGCTGCCAAGCAGATCCGGCTCAACGCTGCCGAAATTGCGGTTTCGTCAGCGGTATTGACAGTGGGTGCAAAACAACTGGTAGCAACATCGCGGCAGCGCAACTCCGATTTGATGGATCTGGATTTCGACACGCCCTTCCCGGCTGGACGGGCGGAGCTCACCATCGTGTTCACCGGGCGTATGGAAGACAAGGACAGCCAGGGCCTGTTCCGCCAGAAAGAGGGTGGCGACTGGTACGCATTCACCCAATTCGAGTCGATCAGCGCACGCCGGGCTTTTCCCGGATTTGACGAGCCTGGCTGGAAGGTGCCATGGACCTTGTCCCTGACCATCCCTGCGGGCATGACGGCGGTGGCCAACACATCCCTGGCTCGGGAGATTCCATTGGATGGTGGCCTTAAACGCATGGAGTTTCGCACCACCAAGCCACTTCCGAGCTATTTGCTGGCTTTTGGGGTCGGCCCGTTTGACATCTTGGACGGTGGACGGGCTGGTCCGACTGCCGTGCGTTTCATTACGCCGCGCGGACGCGCCAAGGACGCAACGTTTGGTGCCAGCGTAACGCCCGAGATTTTGAGCAAACTGGAGGCCTACTTTGGCACGCCTTATCCGTTTGAAAAGCTTGACGTGATGGCACTGCCAATGACGCTCAGTTTTGGTGCAATGGAAAATCCGGGCCTCGTCACTTTTTCGTCGCTGTTGATGTTGGCCAAGCCAGGCGATGAATCCATCGGTTTCAAACGTGCCTTTGTCAGCACCCAGGCTCACGAACTGGCCCACATGTGGTTTGGCAATTTGGTCACCATGGCGTGGTGGGATGACCTCTGGTTGAACGAATCGTTCGCCTCCTGGATGGCCAACAAGATCACGGCGCAAATGCCGGCCGAGTTCCATGGCGAAAGCGGCACCCAGGGTGCGCGGGCCTGGGCAATGCAGACCGATCGTCTGCTCTCGACTTCGCAAATCTACCAGCCGGTTACTGGCAGTTTTTCCCAAAGCGATCCACTGGGCGGACAAAACTCGGCCATTGTGTACGGCAAGGGCCAGGTCACCCTGGCCATGTTTGAAACCTGGATGGGTGCCGACCGGTTCCAGGCGGGGGTACGCCGTTACATGGCCAAACATGCCTGGGGCAATGCCACGGGTGAGGACTTCGTTGCCGCCCTGGCGCAGGGCGACAAGGAACTGGCCGCGGCCTTCAAAACCTTTACGCACCAACCCGGCATTCCGCGCGTCACAGTGGCGCTGGAGTGCAGTCCCCAACCCGTTTTAAAGCTGACCCAGTCACGATTTCTTCCCCAGGGAGTGACGGCGGCGCAGAGCCACCGGTGGGCGGTCCCTATCACCGTGCGAACTCCAGCTGGCCAGTCGCAATTGATGTTGACGCAACACGTCGGCGAACTGCCGTTGACCGACACGCAGTGCCCGTCCTGGGTCCAGGCCAATGCAGCAGGATCAGGCTACTACCGGGTGGTTTACCCGCCAGGCGCCATGAGCAAACTCATGCAGGCAGCCGATTTGAGTACTGCCGAATTGCTGGCCAACTTGAATGACGCTCAGGCATTGACCGAATCAGGCGACATGCCGGTGGGCGAAGCCCTGGCGCTGGCGACCCGATTTACCGGACACCGGCAACGCGAGGTCTCCGACTCGGCGCTTAATCTGATCGCGCGCATGGACACACTGATAGAGCCCTCGGAGCGCTCCGCCTATGCGGCGCTTTGGCAACGCGCTTTCGGTGAGCGTGCGCGCAGCCTGGGTCTGCTCGACAAGCCCGCTGACTCCGCTGACGATCGCCTGATTCGATCGAGCTGGGTGGGGCGTTTTACCGAACTGGGCCAGGATGCCGTGCTGAAGGAGCAAGCGCGCACGTTGGCGCAAAATTGGCTCAAGGACAAGAAAAGCATCCCCTCCAGCGGCCGAGCCCTGGTGCTGCGCACTGCCGCGCTGGACGGCGACCGCTCCTACTTTGATGCGCTACTGGCAGCCGTATCAGGCAATGCTGACCGCCGTGAGCGTGCCGATATTTACGCAGCACTGGGGAATTTTCGAAATACGGAACTAGCCGACGCCGCGCGGCAATTGTGGCTGTCACCCGCGCACGATATCCGCGAAGTGATGCAGGCTGGTCGTTCAAGGGGCCGTCCGGACGGGGTGCGTGAAGGTTTGTTCCAGTTTATAACCAATCATTTTGAGGCCGTTGCCGCCAAAGTCGCACAAGACGCACCGGCGCGCTTCCCGCAAATGTTCTCTGGTGCCTGCAGCCAACAGATGGCGTCCGACATGGATTCTTTCTTCCGGCCCTTGTTGCCACGGTTTGACGGCATGGCCAAGTCACTGACGCAATCGCTGGAGACCGTCCGCCTCTGCGCGAGCTACCGTGCAGCGCAGCGCGGCAGCCTCAAGGAATTTCTGACGCAGCTTTAATGGCCGCCGGCAAAACGCCGGTTGCTATGAACTACCGTTGATCAGCAGGGCGCATTGCACCGGCTTGGCGGCCAGCAGCTCCACACAAACGCGCGGGTCAATGCCCACCAAATAACCACGTCTGCCGCCGTTGATGAGAATTTTCGGCAATTCAAGTATGGAAGCTTCTATATAGACTGGCATTTGACGCCGCGTCCCGAAGGGGGAGGTACCGCCGACCAGGTACCCGCTGTGGCGGTTCGCAAGTTCGGGTGTGCAGGGCTCAACCGACTTGGCCCCGATTTGACGTGCCAGATTTTTGGTAGATACCTTGCGATTGCCATGCATGAGAACCACCAGCGGGCGGGCATCCTGATCCTGCATGATCAGCGTCTTGACGACCGCAAAAGGGTCAAAACCCAACACCTCGGCGCTATGCTGCGCCCCGCCGTGCTCCAGGTAGTCGTAGGGATGCTCCGTGAACGCTACCAAGCTTGCTTTGAGCAGCTGCGTTGCTGGCGTCAGGCTGACGTGGTCTTTCTTTGCCATCAGACCGCCACGCAAATGGCGCTGACCAATGTGGTAACCACCATAGCAATAAGCAACTTGGTACAAAAAGTAAATCTGGGCATGACGGGTCGATTATCGATGTTGGCCGGAAAGCCGTTTGAACGCGGTCCCTGGTGACCTTGCACAGGTGTTTCCCCCGGTCGATATAGGGTATCTGCCTGATGTTGCCATCCGTATTTCATCACTACAGTGGTATTGGGTCGGGACGTTCAGTACGCCATTTGCGCTTTGACGATCTTGAGTCGATTGGAAATATCTGTGAACCCACTCATTGCACCATTTCGGAATTCTTTGGAGTCACTTGATCGGGTCAACGCCAACACGCTGTTTCAGCAAGCGCTGTCGACCCTGACTCCGATCCAGGCAGTAGAGCAACTGGTCGTGCCCGCGCTGGAACAAATTGGAGCCGCGTGGCACAAGGGCGACCTGGCACTTTCCCAGGTTTACATGAGCGGCCGCTTTTGTGAATCACTGGTAGAAAACGTACTGCCGCCAAGTGATCCGGATCGAAAGCACCAACCCCGCTCCGCAATCGTGGTGTTAAGCGACTACCACGACCTTGGAAAACGGATTGTGTACTCTGTCATGCGCGCCAGCGGTTTTGAATTGTTTGACTATGGCCGGCTCGATGTTGATGAACTGGTCGAACGCGCCCTTGCTGACAAAATTCGGGTGCTGATGATATCGGTCTTGATATTACCTTCCGCGCTCAAGGTCAGCCAGGTATGCCAGCGTTTGAAAGACAGTGGGATGGATATCAAAGTGGTTGTTGGTGGTGCCCCATTTCTCTTCGACTCTCAGTTGTGGCAGGAGGTTGGCGCGGACGCCATGGGTGGCAGTGCTGCAGAGGCGGTATCGATTGTGCAGCGTTGGATGGGGGATATGCAATGAACCACAGCACCATGACATCCATGCAGCGAACGTTGACGACGCTGGGCCACCAGGAGCCTGATCGGGTACCCCTCTTTTTGCTGACAACGCTGCACGGTGCGAAAGAATTGAATCTGTCGATTGAAGACTACTTTTCCCGCTTCGAAAATGTGGTCGAGGGCCAATTGCGCCTGCGCCAAAAGTACCGCGGAGATTGCCTTTATCCATTCTTCTACGCATCGATTGAAACCGAAGCCTGGGGTGGTGAAACCCTGTTCCTGCCGGATGGCCCGCCCCTGTGCGGAGCGCCCGTCATTCAAAACGCGACGGATATTGACCTGCTGGTGTCTCCTTCAGTTCCGGGCTCGCCCAGCCTGACCAAAGTGCTTAAGACGATTGCTGCTTTGAAAGACCGCGTGGGGGACACCGTGCCCATCATTGGCGTTGCCCTATCGCCATTTTCCTTGCCGGTGATGCAGATGGGTTTTCACGCCTATCTCGAGCTGCTTCACGAACAACCTGAGCGCTTTTGGCGCCTCATGGAGCTGAACGAAGCATTCGCCGTGCGCTGGGCCAATGCACAACTGGCCGCCGGCGCCACGGCGATTTGCTACTTTGACCCGCTTTCATCTCCGACCAATATTCCGCGCGAACTGTACCTGCGAACCGGTCAGCAGGTGGCCAAGCGAACCATTGCCCAAATAAAAGGACCCACTGCAACCCACATGGCATCGGGTCGTGGATTGTCCATTTTGCCGGACCTGGCAGATACCGGTACCGCCGTTGTTGGCGTCAGTGCACTCGAAGACCTGGCAGAACTCAAAAAGGCAGCCGGGCAACGGGTGTCGCTGCTTGGCAATTTAAACGGCATTGAAATGCGTCGCTGGACACCTGATCAGGCACAGTATCAGGTCAAGCGAGCCATTGCCAAGGGTGCGCGTGGTGGCGGTTTTATTCTGAGCGACAACCACGGGGAAATTCCGTGGCAAGTGTCGGATGATGTACTTCGGGCAATTTCAGACTCTGTCGACCAATGGGGGCGCTACCCGCTGAACTGGATCGAAGACTGGACGGAAACCGACCCACCCTAGTTGGGCACACCATGGCATCGCGTCTATGCATTTTTAGCTGCGCAAACTTTCACTCGGAAGTAGCTGCCTGTGTGGCGTTGGAAGCTTGGACGGATGTGGTTTGTGCGCGGTTTCCATCGCGCTGCGGTCGCCCTCCCATCACGTGGGACGAGTTGCAATCGGCCATGCCATCCGACTGCACCCACGTACTTATTATGGGTCGCGCCTGCCTGGGAGCGCTGGGACAGCCACCCCCAACATTTCCGCCCGTGACGATCACCCTGCAAGAGCAGTGTTTTCATTTGATAGCCGGCCAGACGCTGGTGGATGCGGCAGTTGCGCAGGGCAGCTACCTTATGTCGCCCGCCTGGTTGCGTGACTGGCGGCTTCACATTGCGGAACTGGGCTTTACGCCCGACACCGTCGGCGAGTTCTACCGCGACTTCGCGCACCAGCTGGTCTTGCTCGACACCGGCGTGGAGCCCATGGTCCAACGCGACGCAAGCGAATTTTCGAAGGCGACCGGTTTACCGTACCACAGCATCGCGGTCGGACTCGACCACGTGCGCTTGATACTGGGCAAAGCCGTATTGGAATGGCGACTGGCCCAAACACAATTTGACAACCAGCAAAACGAACGCGCGCACCGCACAGAACTGGCAGACCATGCTTGCGCGCTCGACCTGCTTGGCAAGCTGACTCTGCCGCGCCAAGAGGCCGAAGTTATTGCGGCAATCGAAGATCTGTTTCGAATGCTGTTTGCACCCAACAAGCTGCAATACCTGGGTGTGGAGCACAAGCCGCGCGGCGCGGTACCATCCTCGCAGCCGGGGCTGCGCGATTTACCTCTGTCGCTGGCATCGCCCTACGTCTGGACTGCGGACGGAAACGGATTTGCTCTGCTGTTTGCCCATGATGGACAGGAATTGGGCCGTATTTTGGTAGACGGGCTTGCGTTTGTGCAATACCGGGAACGCTACCTGAACATGGCACTTTCCATGACCGGCGTATGCGCCTTGGCACTGGAGAGCGCGCGCGCACGCAAGCGCCTGGTAGAGGCAGAAAAGATGGCCTCGCTCGGTGTCATGGTGGCGGGAATTGCCCATGAAATCAACACACCGGTTGGCGTGAGTGCGTTGGCCACGTCCACCGTGCAACGCGCGACCACCAAGCTGGCAGAAAGTTTTGCCGCACGCACCATGACACAGTCGGACCTGCAGACCTATTTCAACGACGCGCAATTCCAGACCGGTTTGGTGTTATCCAACCTGCAACGTATTGGCAGGTTGATCGACGCATTTCGACAAGTGGCGGTCAACGGCTTGCCGCAGACCCGCTCGCCAATGCGTTTGGGGCGCTGTATCCAAGACGTCATTTCCAGTCTGGGGGAGCGTATGTCACAAGGCCAATTCACCGTGCGCGTTGCGTGTGATGACCACTTGGAAATTCAAAGCTACCCCGGCGACTGGAGCAGCATATTGACGAACCTGGTTTCCAACTCACTGCAACATGGTTTCAAAGGCAGGGATCGCGGCTGTATCAGCATCAGCGCCAGGCAAAACGGTACCCAATTGCTGATCGAATACACAGACGACGGCAACGGCCTCTCGGTCGAGGTGCGCAAACGCATTTTCGACCCTTTCTTCACCACCGACCTGCAAAATGGAATGGGCTTGGGGATGCACCTTGTCTACAACCTGATAACCCAGCGCATGGGAGGCACCATAGCCTGCCAGGATCCGGTCGACCGTGGCGCACATTTTCACATTGAGGTCCCTGTCCTGAAGGAGTAGGCACGCACATGAGTAATACCGACGAATTTGCCAACTTGTTTGCGCCAGAGCCGCAGGCAGCACCAAAAACCCCACTTGAGGGAGTTGCAGTTTGGAAAGTGCTTCTGGTTGATGACGAAGACGATATCCACGCCGTCTTGCAAATGGCCTTGAAGGATATTCGGGTTGAGGGCAGACCGCTTCAGCTGTTTGATGCCAAGTCTGCAAAACAAGCCAAAGCGCTACTGGCTGAACACCCCGACATCTCACTTATCTTGCTCGACGTTGTGATGGAGACGGAGTTGGCCGGGCTGGAACTGGTCCAACATATTCGTCGCGACATATGCAATCGGATGGTACAAATTGTTCTGGTGACAGGCCAACCAGGGTACGCTCCGCAGCGCGAAGTGGTCAGCGACTATGAAATTGATGGTTACCGGCTGAAGTCGGAACTGACCGCTGACAAAATATTTGTATCGGTTTATGCTGCATTGCGGACGTATCGGGCACTGCGCGATGCGGAGCGGCAACGCAGCGAACTGGAGTCGCTGGCGGGCGATTTGCGCGAACGCGAAGAGCGCCTTCGCTCGGTCGTCGAAACAGCTCCCGATGCCATCGTGCAGGCGGATCCTGCGGGCAACATCATTGGCTGGAATGAGGGCGCGAGCCGCATATTTGGCTACTCGACGGTTGACATTCTCGGGCAGCCCTTGAACCGCTTGATGCCAGGCTGGCACTGGAACGCCACATCAACGGGTCAAACTGAACCACAACCCGGCTTAACTCCACGCCATGTCGGAAAGAGCCTTGAGTTGATCGCTTTTAATAAGAGCGGCTCGGAGTTTCCCGTGGAACTGGTCCTGGGTTCGTGGGAGACACCGACTGGAGCGCATTTCAGCGCAGTCATACGTGATATCAGCGATCGCAAGCGCACGGAGACAGGCTTGCGATTGGCGGCGAGCGTCTATGCAAACAGCTACGAGGGCATCGTCATTACCAAGTCCGATATGACGATTGTGGACGTCAACCCGGCATTCACCCGGATCACCGGCTACCGACTCGAGGAAGTTGTGGGACTCACTCCAAGGCTGCTTTCGTCGGGTCGACATGGCGCAGAGTTCTACCGAACCATGTGGGATTCCATCGCCAATAACGGCTTTTGGCAGGGTGAGGTCTGCAACCGGCGCAAGACTGGCGATCTGTACACCGAAATTCTTTCACTCTCGGTGGTTCGTGACAACGCCGGCGCCATCCAACACTACATCGGGGTCTTTTCGGACATCAGCCTGCTCAAGGCGCATGAGGAGGAACTGCACCGCATTGCGCACTATGATCAACTCACCAACATACCGAACCGCAGGTTGCTCCTCGATCGGCTGGCGCAGGCGCTAGCCCGAACCCGGCGCACCAAACGGTCGGTGGCGGTGTGTTATCTCGATCTGGACGGGTTCAAATCCGTCAACGACCGGTTGGGCCACGCGGCGGGTGACCGATTGCTGGTTGCCATCTCGGAGCGCCTGAAGGGCGTGCTTCGCGCCGATGACACCCTGGCGCGTTTGGGCGGCGATGAGTTTGTGCTGTTGCTGACCGACCTGGTGGAGCCCAAAGAGTGCCAGCAGGCACTTGATCGGGTGCTGGCGATCGTGCGCGAGCCGCTCCAAATTGAAGACAGTACCGTCGCGGTGTCGGCCAGCATTGGAGTAACCGTGTATCCGCAAGATGATGTAGACGCCGACACACTGCTGCGCCACGCCGATCAGGCCATGTATCTGGTCAAGGAAGAAGGCAAAGACAAATACCACTTCTTTGACCCGGTACACGACCATCAGGTCCAGACGGACCGGCTGTACCTTCAGCGCCTGCGCGAGGCCCTGGAACGACGGGAATTTGTCCTGCACTACCAGCCCAAGGCGGATTTATCCACCGGGAAAATCATTGGTGCAGAAGCCTTGATACGCTGGCAACATCCGGAGAAAGGCTTGTTGCCGCCTGCATCGTTTCTGCACTATTTTGAAGGCAGCGATCTGGAAATGGCGGTTGGAGAGTGGGTCATTGAGTCGGTAATCCAGCAAATCGCCGTTTGGAATTCGCTGGGCCTGTCTCTCACCGTCAGCGCGAACGTCAGTGCCGATCATTTGCTGCGCAGCAATTTTGCCATTCGCTTGCAGCAAATTCTTCAGGTCTATCCACAGGTCTCGCCGGCCAGTCTGGAGTTGGAAATTCTCGAGACAGCGGCGCTGACCGATATGAAGAAGGCGGTGCACACTATCACGGAGTGCGCAAAACTGGGAGTCCAGTTTGCTTTGGATGATTTTGGAACGGGTTATTCATCCCTGACCTATTTCCTCAACTTGCCCGTCCAACTGCTCAAGATTGACCAAAGCTTTGTGCGTGTCATGTTGGAGGACCCGGGCGGGCTGGGAATTGTTGAAAGCGTGGTGCGACTGGCTCAAGCGTTCAACCGCCCGGTCATTGCCGAGGGCGTCGAGACACTGGAGCATGGTTCGATGCTGATGCACCTGGGGTGCCATCTGGTCCAGGGATATGGCATTGCACGCCCAATGCCGGCCGAGCAGTTTCCGGACTGGGCGCGGAATTGGCAACGCAAGGCACTCTGGCGCACCATGGTGCTGCCACCGGCAGGGCAGGACGTGACACTGCGTGTGGCGGCGCAAAGCCATCGTGCGTGGGTTGAAAAAATTCAATGGCATGTGGCGCATCCGCTGGAGGAGAGCCAGTTCTTCGCTGATTGTTCCACCTGCAGCTTTGGTCGCTGGCTTGATGGCAGCGGAGGTGCCCGATACGGACAGTTTGCCCAATACCACTCGATTGGTGAATTGCATGCGCGCGGACATGAATTGGCGGTGCAGGCCCTCCAACTTGCGCGCGACGGCCAGGAGGGCGCGGCCCAACACCATCTGCAGGAGCTTGTCCAAGCCAGCGAGGTTTTGTTGGGTCTGCTCGCATCTTTGATGACGGCAAAGGCTTCGTCGTGAAGCTCCTCGCGGCGATACTGGGGGCTCCGAATGAAACCCCTGTTGGAGGCTTGGAATGATGAACAGCAATAACGCGGCGCCAGACAGCATAAGTCATGCCCTACGGGCGCAACGCATAAATCGACGCATGGCGGCGGCGGCGGTGGCACTTGGATGCCTGGTGGCCCAGGCACAGACCGTCGTTCCGCGTCTGAACGAAGAGGGGAACCGGGGCGACATTGCGCGCAAGATGAAAGAAAAGTCTACGGCGCAATTCGACCTTGCAGACACCAACAAGGACGGCAAACTGTCAAAAGAAGAAGTAGCGACGGTGTCGAATTATTATGCGTCCAACTTTGAAAAGCACGATACCAACAAGGACGGCTTTCTCAGTTGGGAGGAGTTTGTCGGGCACAACCGGTGGCCCAAATGAACTTGGTCTTACCGCTAAGGATCTGTCGCTTTGGCGAAGCGCTGCGATCGCGCCACGAGCCGCCAAGCCGTCTTAAGACGGACTTGTCTGATGTTTTATTGTTTGGCGACTTTTCCACCCTTGATCACCAGGGTATCACCGTCTGAGCCCTTGGCACTGGAGCCACTCACCGTGACCGTGCACGGACCCTTGCCAATGTCCCGCGTGGTGTTGGACTGGATGCTGCCGGTTGAGGTCGATGAACACTGAATCTTGATGTTATGCGCACTGCCGTCTTTGTTGATCAACTTGACCGCAGCCAAGGATGGCCCGGCCAGCGTGCAGGCGATCAACAGCACTGATACTTGGATTTTCATTCCCGTTTTCCCTTGAAGTGAAATGGTGATTTTGAGCCTGCACCTTCGGCGTTCCAATATGGATAACCCGAATTCGAGCAAAATGACGACTGCGAAATAACGGCTTCATAGTGACGAACACGAAGGGGCACGTTGATTTTGTCCCGGCTTGTCAGACCCGCATGGGCTTAGCCAAACGCCCCGGTTCTAACTGCGTCACCCGGCTTGGTTTCCGGTGTTGGGGTGGTGGTTGGCGGGCGCCACCTTTTGAGCAGTAAGGCATTGGTCATCACGCTCACTGAACTCAACGCCATGGCGGCGCCGGCGACGACCGGATTCAAATAACCCAAGGCTGCCAGCGGAATGCCGGCGACGTTGTAGGCAAAAGCCCAAAACAGGTTTTGGCGGATTTTGGCCACCGTGCGGTCAGAGATGTCCAAAGCGGCCGCCACCAGCGCCAGGTCACCGCGCATCAGCGTGATGCCAGCGGCATGCATGGCAACATCAGTGCCGTTGCCCATTGCCAGTCCAACATCCGCGGCCGCCAATGCCGGCGCATCGTTGACCCCATCGCCAACCATGGCAACGGTATGCGGTGTCGGCCTGTCGCTGCTTTTCAGCTGGGTGACCAGGGCAGCCTTGTCGCCCGGTAACACTTCAGCGATCACTTCACCCGATTGCGGTCGCAATCCCAGGCGGCGAGCCATGGCTTGGGCTGCGCCCCAGTTGTCACCAGAGACCATGACCAGGCGAATGCCGCGCGCGCGCAGGGCCTCGAGTGCCGCCGCCGCCCCGTGCTTGGGCGCGTCAGAAAAGGCCAATAAGGCGCGCAACCGGTAGCCTGAGGTGCTGCCTTGTGCCAATGCCGACACGGTTGCCCCTTCAGCCTGCAGCGCCAGCGCGCGGTCACGCAGCGCACTCCAGTCCACACCCAACTCATCCATCCAGCGCAAGCTTCCCAGGCAGTAGTGAATGGCGTCCACATCACCCTGGGTGCCACGGCCCGCGACGGCTTGCAAGTTCTGTGGTGATGCAACAGCGATACGCTTTTCGCTTGCGTCTGCCAACACCGCACGCGCCAGTGGGTGCTCGCTGCCACTTTGCAAACAGGCGGCGATGCGCAGGGCCTCATCTGCTGCGCCCAGATCATCCGCCCCCAGTGACGCCCCGTCGGCTACCAGCAAAGCCTCCAGGCGAGGGCGCCCGACCGTTAGCGTGCCTGTTTTGTCAAAGGCCACCACGTCCACGCGGTGAGCCAACTCCAGCGCTTGGGCATCCTTGATCAATATGCCGTACTGGGCCGCGACACCCGTCCCCGCCATGATGGCCGCTGGGGTAGCCAGTCCCAAGGCGCAGGGGCAAGCGATGACCAGCACCGCCACGGCATGAATGACCGCTGTTTCAAAGGGATGGCCCGTCAACCACCAGCCCAGCAAAGTGAACAGGGCCAGCAAAAGCACCACCGGGACAAAGACGGCGCTCACCTTGTCAACCAGGCGCTGAATGGGGGCCTTGGCGGCCTGCGCATCTTCTACCAGACGGATGATGTGAGCCAACACGGTGTCAACCCCTACCGCAGTCACTTGCAAAAGAATGCGTCCATCCCCGTTGATGGAGCCGCCAGTCAAGGCGTCCCCCGCGACCTTGAGGACCGGCAAGGGCTCGCCTGTCAGCATGGATTCGTCTACCTGGGTCTGTCCTTCGGTCAACGTGCCGTCGACCGGAAAACGTTCGCCCGGTTTAACCGCCAGCCGGTCACCGACCAGCACGTCGGACACCGGCACATCGACCTCGCCGTCAGGCCCCACCCAATGGGCCAGCTCCGGCTTCAGCGCATGCAGTGCACGGATTGCCGAAGTCGTTTGCCGCTTGGCGCGTGCCTCCAGCCATTTGCCGAGCAAAACCAGCGTAATCACCACCGCCGAACCCTCAAAATAGAGATGCGGCGTGGAGCCATCCGGGGCGTGCAGCCACAACCAGACTGAAAGTGCCCAACCCGCAGTCGTACCAATGGAGACTAGCAGGTCCATATTGCCACTGAGCGCCAGCAGCGCATGCCAACCAGCCCTGTAGAAGCGTGCCCCGAGGATGAACTGCACCGGCGTCGCCAACAAAAATTGAATCCATGCTGGCAGCATCCAATGCTGGCCCAGCACATCACCCAACATCGGTAACGCCAAGGGTGCTGACAATAGGGCACCCAGGGCGACCGGGCCGAAGTCCGCCCAGGGCGACACCGACTCCAGCGCATCGACTTGCGCCGTAGTACGAACTTCGTACCCGGCGTCTCGCACCGCACGGCGCAGTCGCGCGGGCATGTCTGCGTGATCGGCGTAAACAATCCGCGCCGACTCGGTCGCCAGGTTGACGGTGGCCTCCTGTACACCAGCAACTTTTTTGAGCGCACGCTCGACCCGACCGGAACAGGACGCGCAAGTCATGCCGCCAACGCTGATGTCGAGCGTGCCAGCAGGTGCAGCGTATGCGACGGATACAGCAGGCGCCGTTGGAGCAGAAGATAAAGGGCTGGTTGTCATGGTAAGGTGCAAACTGTAGTCCTTTTCATTCACTACCAACCACAGGAGTTCTCATGCAACAAACCTTTACCGTGACCGGCATGACGTGCGGTCACTGCGAAAAGTCCGTCATGCGGGCGCTACAACACGTTGACCCGCAAGCCAAAGTGGCCATTGACCGGACACAAAACCGCGTGGAGGTGGAGTCGTCACAGCCACGTGAAGTGCTTGCAAACGCGATTTCGGAAGAAGGATATGCAGTTAGCACCTGATTGTCTGTATGGTTGATCCCTATGCACTGTACCCGGCGTTAGCCAACGTCAGCCCGGCGCTCGCCACTCTCGGGACGGGGAGTGGTCCAATGACGGTGCCCATGGGTGCCGTGTTGTTTGACGAAAACAGCCCATGCAAAGGTTTTCCTCTGGTATTGGAAGGCGAAGTCAAGGTTTCACGCCATTCCAGTGACGGGCGCTCGCTGGAGCTGTACCGGGTGGTTCCGGGTGAGCTGTGCCTGGCCTCGAGCGCCAGCCTGTTTCGCAGCCAGCCGCTTGCCGCCCATGCGATAGCAACCCGCCCGACCACACTGCTGCTGATACCCCCTGCGGTGTTCACCCAGTGGCTGGAAGCCCCAGCATTTCGCAATGAGGTGCTCGGTTTGTTTGCCGAACGCATGGCAGACCTCACCGGACTGATTGATGCAGTAGCCTTCCAGAAACTTGACCGGCGTCTGGCTGCTGCACTCTTGGGGCGCGGTCAGGATCTGGCGCTGACCCACCAGGACTTGGCGGATGAGCTCGGTACCGTGCGCGAGATCGTGTCACGACTATTGCGGCGGTTTGAACGCGAGGGCTGGGTCGAGTTGTCGCGCGAACGCATCCAGATTCGCAACAGCGGAGCCCTTCGGGCAGTCGCAAACGATGGTTAGTTCATAGCCTGATCGCCATCTATTTACTTCATTTTTGATAGCGTGATGTGCCCGTTTTACGAGGGCTAGCGCCCAATATTCCCAAATAGTCTCGTGGCCACAGGTCCCGACAGAGACGCCTGGTAAGCCAGCCTGTGGATCCACCCCGACTTGACAGGATATCCGTCACATTTTAAGATTCATTTCAAATGCAACTTAAAATACAAATACCAACTCCCAGGCAGCGCCCGGTGGGAAATTTGCTCCAATTGGAGGAGCCCGCCAACACGCGGCGCCCTGCACCGAGCCTGCGCGCCTTTCTCGAACTTGCGTTTCGCCCGCTCTATCTGGCTGGCACGCTGTGGGCACTCATAGCGATTGCTGTCTGGGTCTATGCGCCCCAGCTACTAACCGGGCCACTGAGCGGCATGGCGTGGCATGCCCATGAAATGTTATGGGGCTTTATCGCCACCATTGCCGTGGCGTTCCTCATGACGGCAGGAAGCAACTGGACAGGAATCAACCCGTTGCAGGGGCGCATGCTGGCACTGGCCTGCGTCCTGTGGCTCGCGGCACGGGTTGGATTTTTGGTTCCCGCTGACACTGCTTTTTGGTTCGCAATGGGCTGTGAAGTCGGATTTTTTCTGCTGGCGGCTGCCGCGATGGCGCACGCGGTGGTGCGCTCCAGAAATTCGCGCAACTATGCTGTGCCGGGCCTGCTCGTTGCACTGGGCGGTATGGACGCGCTCTACCTCATCACGGCGCGGGTTGGCGACCATGCGCTGCTGATGCAGCGCTTCAATGCCGGTATCACCGTGATGGCGCTAATTGCCCTGCTAATCGGTCGCCGCGTTATTCCATTTTTTGCCATGCGTGCTGTGCCGGGCCTGGATATTCCAAAACACACCGAAACCGGGTGGGTGCAACTGGGCGCCTGCGCAACAGCCGTTTTGGGACTGCTGTTGAACATCCCCGTGCTAACTGCCGTGGCACTGGGCCTGGCCGGCGGTCTGGCACTGGTGCAACTGGTCAGCTGGAAACCTCTGGCCGTGCGCACCAACGCCCTGCTGTGGATCCTCTACGCAGGCTATCTGGGCGTGGGGTCGGGTCTGCTGCTCGCGGCACTGGCCGCCGCCGGCGTGGCTCTGCCGCGGGTGCTGCCCGTGCATGTGATCGCCATGGCAGGATTTTCGGTTCTGATTATCGGCATGGTCACGCGCACGGCACTGGGCCACCTGGGGCGCCCACTGGCTACCGACCGCATGATGCGAAGCAGCTACTGGCTTTTACTCACTGCGGCTGCATTGCGTCTCATCGCGATTGCGCCTACCGCTGCGACACCAGCACTGCTGTACCTCTCGGCGGGTGCCTGGATCGGTGCGCTGGCTCTATACCTCTGGCAATTTATCCCCATGCTGGTTCGCCCCCGCCTGTAGACGCAGTGAACAGCAATGCAGTGCGGCATCCCCGGGAAATGCTGACGCACCCACTGGGCAGCCAGATGCTGTGTGACTGAAGTCACGGACAAGTGCCCTGCCAACGTGTCCAATACAGCCATCAACCACCAACCCTAAGGAATGCAATATGAAACTCAACGTCGGCGGAATTGACCGCATCGCTCGCATCGTCATCGGCCTGGTTCTGATTGGCCTAACCCTGACCGGCAACATCGGCGTGTGGGGCTGGCTCGGTGTTGTGTTATTGGCAACCGGCGCCATTGGCTGGTGCCCGCCCTACGCCATTTTTGGCTTCAACACCTGCGCTGTCAAGAATTAGGGATTCGCGCATATGCTATAACAAATATAGCAGTATACGCATATATTACGGGGGCTACGGCCCCTTTTTATTTTTTATTGCGAGTCTAGCGTGGCGCGCTCCATCGAGGCTATTGGGCCGCCAGCACCTCGCCGCCCAGTGCCTCAATCAAGTCCGCAATCAATTTGCGCAGTTCGCCGGTTGATATCGCTACATCGGCATCAAAGTTGTCGTCTTTGCCGTCGGCAGGATTAGCGGGGGCTCCTTCAAAAACACTTTCCAGAAAAGCGAGCTTCTTGAGCTGCAATGCCTCGGTCAGGACAAACGACACCCGATCGCTCCAGGTCAGCGCCAAGCGGGTGGGCATCTTGCCCATATTGATGTGCTGAATCACCTCTTCGGTGTCGAGTGGATGCCGTGTGTAGCGCACAACCGAGCGGGATTCATCGGATGCTTTCAATTCACATTCGCGGTCCACGCTGAAACCAGGTGGCGCATCCTGGGTGGACAACCACTCCGCCATCGCTGCAGCAGGTGAAATTTGGGTGTTGATCAATTGCACCACCAAGCCATCAACCGCCTTGATCAACCAGGTCATCACTTCATCGGCCTTGGCTTGGCTGCCGGCATCGGTCAGCAGCAAATTGGCCGCCGGATCGACCCAGACCTGAACGCTGGACTGCTTGCTGAATGCCATAGGCAACAAAGCAAGACGTGCATCGTCGCTAATTTCACGTTTCTCCTTTTTACCAGGCTTGCGTCCTGTGGTCGCTTCAATATGGTCGAGTTGCTCCTGCACCTTGCGCTTGATCACCGAACCGGGAACAACCTTAATTTCCACCATCAGTTTGAGCAACCACTGGCCACCCACCACTTCAACCATTGGACCGTTTGCATGGCCGCGGGGCTCGACCCACCCTACAGACTTTTCCTGCGATGCGCCACACTCGACAAAGCGGGCCTTTTCCAGGGCGTCTTCCAGGGATTGAACCGCTGTCGGCCAGCCTGACACCAGGTGATAAATCATCAAATTCTTGAACACACGTATGCCTCTTCCATCTTTTTCGGGTTTCACTTGAGGCTTGTATTGTCAATGCAACGCCTCAGCGACTTTTTTGCCCAACTTTACAAAGCCTTATCGTCGCGCAATGCGACCGATACACGACGGGTGGACACTGACAACAGCCTGATCGCGATGTCCGCGTCAGACACACGCAAAGAAAAGGAAACCACCATGCAATCCGTTCTTAAATCTCTTGTCATCGCAGGCGTGCTGGCCAGCGCCGGTTTCGCCACCTTCGCACAAACACCTGGGCAGGGCGGTACCGGGTCACCCATGATGGGTGGTCCTGGCGCCATGCATCACGGCGGGACTATGGGCATGCGCGGCGCAATGGACCCCGCCAAAATGGAGGCCATGATGGCCACGCGCCACGCCGCCATGAAGGCCAAGCTCAAGCTGACGCCCGAGCAGGAGGGTCCCTGGACCACATTCACCAGTGCCATGAAACCGCCTGCGGCTATGGGAAAGAATATGCCGGACCGCGCCGAATTGGCAAAGCTCAGCACACCCGAGCGCATTGACAAAATGCGTGCCTTGCGCGCCGAGCACATGGTTGAAATGGAAAAACGCGAAGAAGCCATCAAGGCGTTCTATGCCATCCTGCATGCTGACCAAAAGCAAGTGTTTGACGCCGAACACGCCCGTTTTGGCCGCCGCCAGGGTCGCAATTAACCCAGCAGCGTCTTGAGTTCGCCGCTGTCAATTAATTTTTGCAAGTCATGGGCACCGCCAACCAGGGTGCCCTTGACAAACACCATCGGAAATGTGGGCCATCCGGTCCACAGCTTCAAGGCGTTGCGCTCGCGCCATCGGTTGAGGTAGTTTCCATACTCCAAATAGTGGTAATGGATGCCAGCGCTGTCCAGCAGGTTGCGGGCTTTTTTCGGAAAGGGATTGAGTCCCATGCCCACTACCACCACGGCATGTTGTGCCAGCGCAGACTGCACTTCGGAGACGATCGCCTGCTGGTGACCGGACACACGCTCGCGTATAGCCGGATGAATATGGGCTTCGTCAAGGATCGGACGTGGCATACAAAACACCTTCACAAGTGAAATAGTGATTATGGCGGCACCACCGCCGCGCAACGATCCCTATTGACCAACGTCAAAACGGTATAGTGCTCTCAGTCCTACACTGCGCCGCTCACGCACTACCCAACCATGTCCCTGCCCCAAGCAACCCTTCCCGCCGTGCGCACCATTTCACTTTGGCGTCCACTGGTCTGGCTGGTTTATGCCTGGCGCGACATGGCTCACGTTGGTTGGGTGAGCTTCGCACACGGATTGATTTTGGCAATCGGTGGTGCCGCTATCGTGGCTTTGGCCCAGCAGCGGTTCTGGTTGCTTGCAGGCGCGTTGTCGGGCTTCATGGTCATTGCCCCGGTGTTGGCCACCAGCCTGTATGCGCTGAGTCGCGCCCTGGAGCGCGGTGAGACAGCCGATTACCGGGTTGTCCTGAAAACCTGGCTGAACTGGCAAGACAGCCACTTCAATAAATGGGGCAATGACTACTGGTGCATGGTGCAGTTTGGCACACTGCTGGCGCTTGCTGCAACCGGCTGGGTTCTGACATCAGCAGCCCTTATCACCCTGTTGGCCCCTGCGCCTATTTTGAATCCGACCGATTTTGTGCGCCACGTGGTGCTGGCACAAGATGGCTGGCTGTTCGAACTCTGGCTTGCAATGGGTGGCGTCATGGCGGCCCCACTATTTGCCTCCAGCGTGGTGTCGATGCCCCTGCTGCTGGACCGTCGTGTGACCCTCATGCAAGCGGTCTTGACCAGTTGGCAAACGGTCATTGCCAATCCGATACCGATGGGCTTGTGGGCGGCATTGATCATGGGCTTTACGCTGCTGGGTCTGGGATCGCTCTTTCTAGGCCTCATTGCGGTCATACCGATGCTGGGCCACGCCAGCTGGCATGCCTACCGTGATCTGGTTGACGTGACCGGCTGGCCAGCCCGCGAGCCCGCGATCACTGAACATGGAAAACGCTGATGTTTGGATTTACCGAAGAACAGATTGCCGGCTTTGGCCTCACCTTCGGGGTGGGCGGCTTTATGCTCTACATGCTTTTCATCATTGGCCATTTGGCCTGGGAATCCAAGGCCGGAAAATTCGGTACTTTTGTGATCTTTCTGGGGCTGGCTTTCGGCATGGTGGGCTTTGTTGCCAAATTCATCATCCAGTGGTACATGGAAAAAAATACCTAGCCAAACGGTCGAATCCCGATTAACCAGCCGTGCAGATGCAGGGCAAATGCGACCCAGAGCAAGCCTCCCACCACCACGGTAATTGCAGTAGCCGCATGGGAACCAGCCGCATACTGCACACCGCTTGCCCGGTCGCGCTTACGCGCTGCAATGAAGTCGAGCACCGCCCAAGCCAAAAAAGCACCAAACAATACGATGTGGGCCAAGTTACCGTTGGACAACACGTGCGCTAGTGCCCAGGATTTAACTCCCAGCACCATCGGGTGGTGCAAGCGCGACTTAAGGCTATTGCGCGGCACGTAGGCTGCGGTTAACAAGATGAACGCGATCAGTGTCAACAATGATGCTGCATGGCGCATGCCAACAGGCGGTTTCCATATCTCCAGCGGGGTCTCCCGGGCGACGCCAAAGCCGTAAATGATGAGCCCCAATCCAACGAGCGACAGCAGCGAATAAACCGCCTTGTACGTACCTTCGCCAACCCTTTCCAGCGTTTGATTACGCCAACCCTCTGCCACGATGCGCAGAGAATGCAAACCCAAAAAAATAACGAGTCCGGCAACCAAGTAGACCATGGTCAATTTCCTGTCAAAAACAAATGAACTGTGCGTCCTTTCAAGCCCCTAACACGCGGTTCTTGCCCGCCCGTTTGGCAAGGTACATGGCCTTGTCGGCACGTTTGATCGCTTCCGCGCCGGCTTCGTCTTCAGCCAGTTGGGCAACACCGGCACTAAAAGTAATCAATACTTTTTCTGTTCCGGCCAGAAAGAACCGTTTGGTGAGTTCACGTTGCAGGCGGGTCATGGCTTCAATACCCTTGTCCAAAGTAGTATCTGGCAACAAAATCACAAATTCTTCACCGCCGTAACGCGCCAGCGTGTCCTGCGGGCGCATGCACTCACGTGCAACCGTTGCCAAATGGGTAAGGGCCACATCACCGGTCGCGTGTCCCATCGTGTCATTGAGTTTTTTGAAATTGTCAATGTCAAGCAAAGCCATGCACAGAGGTGTTTCCTTGCGCTTGACGTTGGCAATTTCGCGGTCTACAGCCTCTTCCAGGCCCTTGCGGTTCAAGGCACCGGTCAGTGGATCATGCCGGGCCTGGGCGCTGACGCGGTCAAGTTCCTGATGTAGTTTGACCAGTTCCGCATCAGTCTGGTCTGCGCGTTCGCGCATGGTCTGCAATTCGTCACTGGAATTCTTGCTGTGTGTCGCCATCGTACGTGTTGCACTGACTACTTCTTTCAATACCGGCGCAATTTCTTCCAGACTCTTTGCCTGCTCAATTTGGCGAGCGTTTTCTTCCAGCTTTTCATGAAAAGTGCCAGTTGACTTTGCCATGTCCGACAAGCGTTCAATAAACGTTGCCAACATCTGACGCATTTCGCTTTGCGCCTGCTGAGCCCTTTCCTTGGCATCCTTTTGCTTAAATATGACGTCGCGCAGTCGTCGCTCCACGTCATCCAGACGCCGCAGCGTCAGAGGCGGCGTCGCAGCTGACATCAAAGCATCCATCTGCCCCTTAAGCCACTGCTCGTCCAGGCTGAGTTCAGCAATATTTTCAAACACCAAATGCAATAGTTTGAGCAGTGTTTTTTTGATTTCTGCCTGATCCTCAGCCACAAAAGATACCCGGTCACTGTAGTTGACCAACATGGTCTTTAGGGCATACACATCGGCGCCAGATTGACGCAATGCTGTCAACAAATTCTTGGTTATTTCTCCAAACCGCTCGTCATCCGACCCTAATGCGGGTTGCGTGTACTCAATCAAGCGTCCCATCTGACCAAAGAATTCATGGGTCAATGACGGTGCAGCCGCACTGGAAGCTTTAACGACAGGACTCGTTGGCGAATCGTCGCCACCTGTCAAAGGAGAGAAGCTGCCATAAGCCACCAATGCTGTTTTGACACCATCCCAATTCATTCTGTCAATTGCGTATTCCAGAAGCCCACGCTGCTTTTGCTGCCCTGGTGTTTTGACGGGCAAGGACTTGGCAATATCGCGCAGCGTATCGGCCGGAAACGGTTGCACGATCGGAATACCGGCAATCTGGTTGTAAATTGCCTGGTAATTGGTTGGCGTGGGCACCAACTTTTGGGCCGTCAGCTGTTTGAGCGTTTCGCGCGCAATTTCAAACGGTTTTTTTTCACTCATATCACGACACCTGCTACAAAATAAATAGCTTATTACGCTTTGAATACGGGGGCTGGAGCACTATTTAACCACCAATTGCCAGTAAACACATTACCTGTTCACGATGACTGTAAAAACGCCATGCAGGCGCTAAGGGTTAACTCGGCGTTTTCCTCATGGGGTACATGTCCCAAATCTTCAAATACCGTCAGCCTTGAACCTGAAATATCCGAATTGAACCGTCTTCCATTGGACAGTGGAATCAATCGGTCCTTGGCGCCCCACAAAATGAGCGTCGGCACTTGAAGTGTCTTTATAAGCGACTCGTCACCGCTGATCGGTTGGTCCATTCGCAGCGCCAGTGCATGGCGATTTCCCGTGCGCAGCGTCAGTTCGTAATAGCGGTCCACCAACTCGGTTGTGACTTGGGTGGAGTCTCCATACACATTGCGCACACTGCTATCGACCACGCCGCGTGGCAACACATACTCCATCACTTTGCGCAAACCGGGCACACGCGCAATTCTGAAACCCAGCGGTGCCGATTCCGGTTCAAACGCATATCCAGCTGAATCAATTAACACCAGTTTAGCTACCCGCTGTGGCATTGCCAAAGCCGTATTCCAAGCAATTTGCCCTCCCAATGAATTGCCGACCAATATGAAGCGCTTGACTCCCAGATGGTCTGCCACCGCGCCGACAAACTTGACGTAGGCTGCAATTGAATAATCGTCCGAAGGATTGGGGCCAGTCAAACCAAATGCGGGCAGATCAAAACGAATGACCCGGCGCTGGCGCATCAAACGTTCGGTCCAGCCACTCCACGTGTGCAGACTGGCGGACGTTCCATGCAACAAAATGATTGGCAGAGGATCCCAACGCGGACCCTCGTCCCTCAGATGCACCTCCATACCTTGGACGACAACAAATTCGGATGGCGGCGCGGCCCAGCGCAGCGCGAGTTGTTGGACAGATCGATCGGGAGCCCAGGTTGCCAGCACACCAGCAGCCAAAAAAACCAGACTGGCAACCAACAAAACGCCCAGAATACGAAAGATCAATTGCATGGGTCTAACTCTGCACCGATAACAACTTGTGCTGTCAACGGATAAAGCTGTGGATAGTTTCGGCACAAGTCACTGGTTATCCACAGGTAATTTAAAATCTGAAAAGTTGTTCATACGGAGACCGCATTTCGTTGCACGGTAACACACAGTGGTTCAACTGCGTCAAGTCTTTGATTTCATTGCTGAAATAAACCTTGTACACAGCTAGTGGCATCCCTTATCTACTACTACTATTTATAAATAGAGAATTAGTAAGATAGATAACAATACAAGCGTTGGTGATAAAAGTTTTCCAATGGTGGTTTCGGAAACTTTATTTGCTGCAAAAGATGCCTTTGTGGTGACTAGGCAAGGCTTGCAATCAAGTAAACTTCGCCGACTTCGGCATGAACGCCGCCGTTTCGCCGTCTTTCAAGGATTTGCTTCTTTTCATGTCAGTTTCTTTTGAAATCAAAAGTGCCCAGTTGCCATTGGTGGCCTTGCACTTGCGATCCAGTGACATGGATGTGGTGGCTTGTGATGTGCTCGCCAAATTTGGTCCACAGGGTGAGAGCCCTGATTTTTTTGATCACGATGCGCTGGTGATCGATTTTTCACATCTGGAGCCTTCGGTTGCTGTTTTTGACCTGATCCCATTGTTGCGGGTTTTACGCTCTTGCAGTCTGGTACCGGTGGCCGTTCGCGGTGCGAGTGCGCAGGCGATGGCAGCCGCACTGGCCGTTGGTCTGGTGGAAGCGCAACCTGAGGTGCACCGCCAGCGCACCCACCACGATGCGCAGGCATTCGACAGCGCTTCGCAAACACACTACGGTGTGCAAGAAGCCATCCACGAAGTGGTGCGCGAAGTGGTTAGGGAGGTGCCCGGGCCGGCTACGATGGTGGTTGACAAACCCTTGCGTTCGGGACAAAAGGTCTACGCGCGGGGTTGCGACCTGGTGGTTTTGGCGATGGTTAATGCGGGGGCTGAAGTGGCAGCCGATGGCAATATTCATGTCTATGCACCGCTGCGCGGAAAGGCAATGGCAGGTGCGCGCGGCAATGCGAAAGCGCGCATTTTTTCGACCTGCCTGGAACCTGAACTGGTTTCGATTGCAGGTGTGTACAGAACCAGTGAAAACCCTTTTGCGACGGACGTACAAGGCAAGGCTGCGCAGGTGCGGCTAAGTGACGATGGACAGGAAAAATTGATTATTGAGGCCTTGAGCAATTGAGGCAAGTCCGCTGGGTCTTTTTACTGATTTTCTTTGGGAAGTATTAAAAAAAATGACGAAAATTATTGTGGTGACGTCGGGCAAGGGTGGTGTGGGTAAGACCACCACCAGTGCCAGTTTTTCGGCCGGATTGGCATTGCGCGGGCACAAGACTGCCGTGATTGACTTTGATGTGGGCTTGCGCAATTTGGATCTGATCATGGGCTGTGAGCGCCGCGTGGTGTATGACCTTATTAATGTCATTCAAGGTGAGGCCAATTTGAACCAGGCGTTAATCAAGGACAAGCAGTGCGAGAACTTGTATGTGCTGGCTGCCTCGCAAACACGGGATAAAGACGCATTGACGCAAGAGGGTGTTGAAAAAGTACTGGCCGATTTGAGCGCCATGGACTTTGAATTCATTGTGTGTGATTCACCGGCCGGCATTGAAACCGGTGCCCTGATGGCAATGCACTTTGCTGATGAGGCCTTGGTAGTAACCAACCCGGAGGTGTCTTCGGTACGTGATTCTGACCGGATTCTGGGCATGTTGGCCAGCAAGACCAAGCGCGCGATGGAAGGGTCAGCGCCCATCAAAGAGCACTTGCTTATCACCCGCTACAACCCGGCCCGGGTCGACCAAGGGCAAATGTTGTCATTAGAGGACATTCAGGATATTTTGCGAATCAAACTTATTGGTGTGATTCCTGAAAGTGAATCGGTATTACAGGCATCCAACCAGGGTGTGCCGGCAGTGCATATGCAGGGCAGCGATGTGTCGGAAGCCTACAAGGATGTGATTGATCGCTTTTTGGGCGCTGAGAAACCCATGCGCTTCACCGAAGCCCCAAAACAGGGGCTGTTCAAGCGACTCTTTGGGGGCAAATAAGCCATGTCATTTCTCTCATTTTTCATTGGTGAAAAGAAGAAAACGGCCAGTGTTGCCAAAGAACGTCTGCAAATCATATTGGCGCATGAGCGCAGTGGGCGCAATGCCGCCGAACCGGATTATTTGCCGGCACTACAAGCAGAACTGATGGCAGTGATCAGCAAATACATCAAGATCAATCCAGCTGACATCAAGGTTCATTTGGAGCGCCAGGATAACCTTGAAGTGCTCGAAGTGAAGATTGAGTTGCCAGAAAACCGTTAGTCCGGCGAAACTGTCCGGATTAACGCTCCGACCGCGGCGACTTGGGGGTTTAAAGCAAATGATTCTTGATGTTGGCCAAGTAAGCCCTTGGGTCCAAAGCTTTGCTCTGTAAATTCAGCGTGCTTGGCATGCATTGAAATGATGCTGCAAGCCCGCGTTCCGTAGTGTGGCGATGTGATGAAAGTTGCCGAGAGTAATCGCTCCAATTCAACGCCAACGCCAGTCTGGGGTAATTCTGCGTCTGGTGCCACGTTGCGCAGGTGTAACAAAGGTAAAAGATCCGAAACAGTCATTTTTTTTTGTTCCAGGCTTTTTTGCAAGTCATGCCGCAGCCGCGTGAGCTTGGGCCATGGGGTGTTGAAGTCAGCGTTGGAAACTGCGCCGACACCCGCGTTAAATTTAACAATATTTTTATTGCGGCTTTGTAGACCTAAAAGCTGTTGCCCGTCGCAAACCAGCAGGTTGAACGGGTTGTAGAGATGTGAGCGGGCAGATAGCTGGCCCAGAAACTCGGCTGCTGTTAAATTGCTATTAAGGAATTGGGTGACCAACTCACCACGCGAAGGGGAATCGACCTGAACCGGGTCAGTTGTGCGGTAGTTAGTGAGGGCAGCCAGGCGGCCGGTGCGACTCAACCCAAGCCAGGTCCCACCTGCCTGACAATCCTGTCCGGCCAGTAGCTGGGGTTCATGCCCCGCGCCATCCCACCAGTGCAAGGGTAATGTGGCGCGGTCGTAGTACTCATCCCGGTTGGATAGCACCAGTAGCGGCGTGCTGGTTTGCGGCTGCCAGTTCCAGGCAATCAGACACATGGTGTTGGCTTCACAGGCTTATCCATTCACTGCAGCTCATTTTCTAGAAAAGCAACTACCATGCGGCCAATGTGATCGCCTTCGTGGCCAAGGTTCAGGCTGGCGCGGGCTGACAAGTACTTTTCTTCACCTAATATTTCACGGCGTTTATCGAGCAAGTAGGCACTGACTTCTTTTTGAAATTCCGGATGGGGCTGGATGCAGAACACAGCTTGACCTACCGTGAACGCAGCCACTGGGCAGAAATCACTGCTGGCGACGAGTTCAGCTCCGACTGGCAATTCAAAAACCTGGTCTTGGTGGCTGGCCAACAGCGCAATTTCCTCGCGTTCAGCGCAATATGGCAGGTCCGGACGGTGCCATTGGTATGTCATGCGACCGGCGCCCCAACCCTGGGGAGCGCGCCCTACTGGAGCGCCCATACACAGCGCAATCAGTTGGTGGCCAAAACAGACGCCCACCAACTTTTTGCGCCTTTCCAATAGTGTCGCAACCTGACGGCGCAGCTCAACCACCCAAGGTGCATCCGAGAATGAATCAGCCCGGCTGCCGGTCAGCAACACTGCGTCGTAGTCATCAAACGAGGTCGGATATTGGCCAAGCTGGGTACTGAATATGCCTATGGTCCAGTCAACCCCCGCGTTTTCAAACAGGCGCACAAACATGGAGCCAAAGCTGGAGTAGGTGTCGGCGAGGTGGCCGTCAAGAATGTCGTTGTCGAGAATGCAGAGTTTCATGGTGTGTGACTGGCATTGCTGGCGTTGCGCTTGTTGCTTCGCAAGCGCGTCGCCCCAATTGGTCGCTAGGCTGATCGAATTGTCATGTGCCTCGTAAGGTTGGACCCTGTTTGAATTTCGCATGTCCCATGCGGTCTCTACCCTCATGCGAGCACTGCACCCGCTTATAGTCAAGCTCACCAATTCAACCAGTATGGCAAGTCGCGGTTGATACAACGGGTCACATTATGAATGAAGCAACCCAATTTCTGGCGATTCCGCTCTTCAAGGTGTTTATGCCGGAGTCGGTCATGCCGATGCTGCAAGAGACGCTGTTGAGTGGCTACATTGGTGAGGGTTCACGTGTAGTGGAGTTCGAAAGTGCATTGGCGCGCTGGCTTGGGGTGCAGGGTGTTGTGGCGGTCAACAGTGGCACGTCTGCACTGCATCTCGCTTTGCGACTGGCCGGCGTGGGCGGCGGCGATGAAGTGGTGTCGACTCCGCTGACCTGTGTGGCAACCAATACCCCGATATTGGCTTTGGGCGCACGCGTGGTGTGGGCTGATATCGATCCGTGGACTGGAAATGTGTCGGTTGACGATGTGGCAAGAAAGTGCACCCCAAAAACCAAGGCCATTGTGGTAGTGCATTGGGGGGG
>CAIQBN010000507.1 GCA_903870065.1 uncultured beta proteobacterium
GCACAACGAAGTGGAAACGATTGAGAACCGCCGCGCCAAGCTGGAGGAACTGCTGCCCGAAGCCCGCATTGCGGTCGCCCACGGCCAGATGCCCGAGCGCGAGCTGGAGCGCGTGATGCGCGACTTCATCGCCCAGCGCTACAACCTGCTGCTGTGTTCCACCATCATTGAAACCGGTATCGACGTGCCCACCGCCAACACCATTGTGATGAGCCGTGCCGATAAGTTCGCTCTGGCGCAGTTGCACCAGTTGCGCGGCCGCGTGGGCCGCAGCCACCACCAGGCCTACGCCTATTTGATGGTGCCTGACCTTGAGGGGCTGACCAAACAAGCCCAGCAACGACTGGACGCCATTCAGCAGATGGAAGAACTGGGCTCAGGCTTCTACCTGGCCATGCACGACCTGGAAATTCGCGGCGCCGGTGAAGTGCTGGGCGAAAACCAGAGCGGCAACATGCTGGAAGTCGGCTTTCAGCTCTACAACGAGATGCTGAGCGAGGCGGTGCGCTGCCTGAAGGCCGGCATCGAGCCCGACCTGCTGAGCCCGCTCAATGTCACCACCGATATCAACTTGCACGCCCCCGCGCTCTTGCCAGACGACTACTGCGGCGATGTGCATCTGCGCCTGAGTTTCTACAAGAAACTGGCAACCGCCAAAACCACGGACCAGGTGGACACCCTGTTGGAAGAAATCGTCGACCGCTTTGGCAAATTGCCAAGTCAGGCGCAGACTTTGATCGATGTGCACCGTCTGCGCGTGTTGGCCAAACCCTATGGCGTACTAAAAGTCGATGCGGCGCCGGGCATCATCACCATCACATTTCAGAAGAACCCGCCGATTGATCCGATGAAAATCATCCTGATGATCCAGAAGAACAAGCACATCAAACTGGCGGGGAACGAGAAGCTGCGCATTGAGCGTGAACTCCCAGAAGCCAAAGACCGCGCACAAATGGTGCGGGATGTTTTAAGGAGTCTGGGGCAACCCGTGGCATGAGTCATGGCTCCCCAACGTATTTAAGACAACCGTGGCAAGGTTGTGCTCTGCCGATCGAAAGATCACATCTTGCACCTACTCAGCGAATTCATCCGTTGTACAACCAATCTGCAATGGCTAGTTTTTCCCTAACAACCATTAGGGGCTACCATTGCGCTGCAACGTCAATTTGCATGGTTACTAATTAACAAAAGGGATAAACGGATGAACAAAAAAATACAACCGAATTTCAAGAAGTTCGTACTGTTACTTGCCGCTGCATTGCCAATTGGTTTCGCACACGCCCGCACACCAAGCGCAGACGACTTGTTTAACTGGGCAGAAAAGACCTACGGCGCATTCTTTACAGGAACGCCAGTCACAGACACCGACACTTTTGCGCCGTTCGTTTTTCGGGCATACAGCAATGGAAATTTTTTGGCAGTGAATGATGAGCAACTCTATCTATTGGGACCGTTGTCCGCAGGACAGTTGATGCCACTGGGGCCAGTCAGCAACTATGCTTGTTTTGTCTATCCAAGCGAATGCGGGCAAGGCACCGCGGTGGGAACAGGTACCGAACTGCTGGAAGTCAGCAGTTTTCTCGCAAAGTACGATGCGCTGTGGGCCGGCGGCGCACCTGCCAATGGCACACTGGCTGTATCAATGTCAGACAGCTGTTATCTAAAAAATGGCTGGACCTCCACGATGGATCAAAACACGATCGATATGGATGTTACCAAGTGGAAAAGCGATTCTTCTCATCGCGTTGGATCAAAGCACACCAATATTGCGATATTGGCGGTACGTAGCAGCACCAATACCGATGGCAGCAACCGTCGGGAGATTGATGTGCAGTACGACATTAGCTATTCCGACGGCACCACCGATTCCGCCGCACGGCAGACACTCATTTCAGGAAGTTCCAGTGGAAGCTGCACAACACCGCAAACAGGCTCCAACCTGCGTTGGTTTGGCAACCGTCAATTAGCAGGCTGGTCTGTGATTGGACGCAATATCAAGTTCCGGAATTACAAACTCGCAGACGGAAGTTTGAATACTTCGACTGCCCGCCGCGAATTGGCTTTCTACGTCAGTGACCCTCTCCAAACGATAACCTATGCCATCGTGACGGGCGCAGGACCCCGCACCTCGATCGGTGGCATACCAAAACCTTTTTCGCTCAAACTAATTTCGCCCCGCATTTTGAGCACGGATACGCTCATTGCGGGCAAGGTTGGCAACTTTACCAATTGGGATCTCACCGGATTTGACCTCGATGTATTTCGAATCTGCCGCACCGCCACGAGCACGGCACCGCATGCAGAATTGGCCGACTGTGCAAGCGCTGGGGCGGCTGGTTTTTCGTACGGTGTTACACAGACCATTGCCAGCACCACGACCCTGCAGAACTTGGTTGCTGCCGATAACACCTTCAATGCCTTTGGATTCAGCGGCAAATACACCGTGGCTTTGTATAGCGACGATGGCTGGAAAACGGTCAATGGGCAGGCTGGAAAAACACCTATTGCTACCTACACCACTACCGATGCTGTGCAAACACCCTTCTCGTTAGCCAGTCTTTCCAGCACGTCCGCATCAGGCTTTGACCCAATGGCGAAGTATCCAGGTCTTTCAGGAAACTACACCTACAACCCGGTAAACGCAGCAGCCTTGCTGCGCAGCGGCAGCGGCGGATCCGCGGGTAGCAGCATTTGGGTCGCGTCTATACCGATTAACAATGGCGGCGCATACCGGATTAGTCAAGTAGCTGAATATTTTGAGGGCGCGGTAAGTGCTGCAAACAGTTACCCGGCACAACGGTGGTACAACGCCATTTATCCTGGCGTCGGCAGCACGCAAGCCACGCTTTTGACCACTGCCAAACCTGCCAGCATCGTCGGCAAACGCTACGCGGAATTCGATTGGTGGTTTAGCAACCGCAACGGCGGGCGCATTGGCTTGATTCACACTTACCAATAACTAGCCACTTCCAACTGAACAATGGATTAGCAGTTCAAACACGTCAACTCCCTTATCGCGACTTTGATCAATCTCGCGGCAGGGAGTGGGTTGGGCCGACCACCAAAGATCAACGCACTCTAGGAACGATCCCTGCCCGGCACTGCAAACGCATGGAACTCAGCCACCGGTAGTGGTCGACTGAACAAATACCCCTGGTATGCATGGCAGCCCATGTGGGCCAAGAAGTCCGCTTGCGCCTGAAGCTCCACACCTTCGGCAATCACGGCCAAACCCAGACTTTCGGCCAACGCGACCACCATTTTTCCGATGGCCGCATCATTGGTATCAGTGACAATGTTTCGCACAAAACCCTGGTCAATTTTGAGCTGCCCCAACGGCAACCGCTTAAGGTAGGAGAGCGATGAGTAACCTGTACCGAAATCGTCCAGCGAAAAACTGACACCTTTGGCCTTGAGTGCACTCATTTTTTCAATGATGCCCTCGACATCATCCACCAGCATACTCTCGGTCAACTCCAGTTTGAGCAGTTTGGGCTTGGCTCCGGTACGTGCCAGCGTAGCCTGCACACTGTCGACGAAGTCCGTCTGCTGAAACTGGCGCGCACTCACATTGACAGCCATGGTGAGATGCCCCAATCCCGGGATGGCGGCCCATGCTGCCAATTGAGAACAGGCTGCATCTAAAACCCATTGGCCAAGCTGCAAAATCAGACCACACTCTTCCGCCAGCGGAATGAACTCCGCGGGCGACACCAAGCCGCGTCCCGGGTGAAGCCAGCGCACCAGCGCTTCAACGCCAGTAATACGACCGGCACCAACCACCTGCGGTTGGTAGTGCAATATAAATTGCTGCTTGTGGACTGCCTCCCGTAAATCGGCCTCCAGCGCTGCACGGGATGACACTTCAGCCTGCATTTTTGCGTCGAAGAATCGCAACGCATTGCGCCCTGCCGCCTTGCCCTGAAACATGGCAAGTTCTGCGCGCTTAAGCGGCTGCTCGCTGCCTTCCTGCGCATTCCCGCCAAACAGGGTAATGCCGATGCTGGCTGTGCCGTGGTATGCACAATTGTCGATTAAGAAATCCAACAAAAAAGTCCCCAAAATCTTGTGCCCTACGGTCTCTGCCTGGGTGGCAGCCTCGATGACATCTTCGCTGAGGTCTTCCAGCATCACGACAAACTCATCACTGCCCAGACGCGCCACCGTGTCACCCTCACGAATGCAGGTTTTGAGCCTTTGTGCCACCTGCACCAACAATGAGTCGCCCTGGAAGTGTCCCTGGGTATCGTTGAGGGTTTTGAAGTTGTCCAGATCCACAAACAACAGCGCACTCTGTCGCGCATGGCGGGTGCTAACGTGCAGCGCCTGGTCGAGCCGGTCCAGCAATAAACGGCGGTTGGGCAACTGCGTCAACGGGTCATAAAACGCGAGTGTGTCAATTTGAGACTGGGCCTTGAAGCGTTCGCTGACATCGCTGAAGATGGCAACGTAGTGGGTGGTCAGCCCAGCGACGTCCTTTACCGCACTAATGGTGAGCCACTCTGGATAAACTTCGCCACTCTTGCGCCGGTTCCAAATTTCGCCGGCCCAGGCGCCCTCATTTTCCAGTGCCGCGGTCATGGCAACGTAAAAGGCCCGGTCGTGGCGGCCGGAAGAAAGCATACGCGGTGTCTGCCCAACCGCTTCATCGGCACTGTAGCCAGTGATGGCACTGAACGCCTTGTTGACCCGCAATATCACGCGCTGTGAATCGGTAATTGTCATGCCCTGCTGTGAATCGAAGGCAGTGGCCGCAATACGAAGTTCCGCAGAGGCCCGCTGACTTTCTGTAATGTCATGCAGGGCAAACAGGGTGGACTTCTTTCCATCAAAAACAATGGGGGTTCCCTGCACTTCAACGTCAATGGCGGTTCCATCCATCTTGAGGAATTTGCTCCTGACCAGCGGTGCGGGTAGGCCCGTTTCAATGAAATTCTCGATGCGCTCCGAGACCGCCTCTCGGTATTGCGGATGAACCCTGTCCAGCACCGGCGTACCGACCAAATTTTGCCCCGAAGCAGCTCCAAAAAGCTTGATGGCAGCGGCGTTCGCATACAGCAGTGTGCCAGCACAGTGCACTCCGATCGCCGAAGGTGACCATTCAATCAATGTGCGATATCGCACTTCACTTTCAAGGACCCTTTCCTGCGCTTGTTTGCGCTCGGTAATGTCCCGCATGGAGGTCACGCGAACATCCCTGTTCCTGTAATGCATCATCCTGGCGCGAATGACCGCTGGAAATGTAGAGCCATCCTTGCGCAGGCCGGTAACTTCATAGGGCTGCTCATACCCGCTCATCATGTGTCGAATGACCTGGTCACGGTCTGACGGTGCGATCCAATCGGTACCCATTCGCCCAATCGCCTCAGACAGGGTGTAGCCAAACATCAGCTGGGCTTGTGAGTTTTGCTCAAGGCAAACCCCCTTTTCAGAAATGAAGATCGCCTCGAAGGCAGCTTCGCTCAACGCGCGGTAGCGTTCTCTGCTTTCCTCAAGCGCTTCCTGGGCAAGGTACTTTTCTGTGACATCACTGAACACCAAAACCACACCGACAATGGTGCCGGAGGCATTGCGGATTGGGGCGGCACTATCGGCAACCTGGTATTCCCGACCGTCTTTAGACAACAGGACTGTGTGATTTTCCAAGCCAACCACTTGCCCCTGTTCCATGACCCGTTGAACCGGGTCATCAACGACTTGGCGCGTTACAGCATGGATGATGTGAAAGACAACAGCCAAGGACTGACCCACGGCATCGCCCAGCGACCAACCAGTGAGCCGCTCAGCGGTGGGGTTCATTCGGGTGATGTTGCCGTTCGCATCCGTTGCCATGACAGCATCACCAATCGATTGCAGTGTGATCGCCAGGTTTTCCTCACTTTGCGCTAAAGCGAGCTCGGCGCTGCCTCTCTGCCGCTCTGCCGTTGCACGGCGGTGCATTTCCTGGTTACGTTCAGACACAAAGCGATTGATGGTATCGACCAATATGTCAATCTCATCGTGATCGCGACCGCGCGATTTCCGAGCAACGTACAGCTGCGGTGGATCATCAGATTGCCCGAGTTGGGTCACGTCCCGCGCCAACTGGCGCAAGGGACTCGCAATATTGCGATAGACGATGACGAACAGCACAAAAGCCAGAGCAATGATCTTGACCAAGTCGGTCATCACCAGAATTTTTAGTGTTTCGTCAATTTGCGCATTGGCCTGCGCATAGGACTCCGAAATACGCAGTGTCCCAATGACAGTTTTATGATCCTGCGCCAACACCGGCAGGGTCCACACCCGGTCGGTTGAGCCTGAAAAACCGGGTTGACTTACCTCGGCCAGTATTTTGTCAAAAGCCAGCACCTCTGCCCGCACCACCACTTTTGAAGCGACCATGCCGGTCAGCAGCGCATTAAGACTGGCAACATCGAACTGCCAAAGCGAATTGGATATGGCGCTGAGGCTCCTGTTTGCCGCGTCCTTCGCGTCGGCATGCGCTTCCTCCAAAGCTTGTTTACGCTCGTGTGCAACGCCGAACGCCGTTGCCAGTGCAAAAACTGCCAAACTCGCCAACAGGACCCACCGCAACACTTTGAGAGCAAGAACCGAATGGCGGAGAAAAACCATCGCTACTTTCCTGCCCAGATTGCTGAATATGCCGCCTCAAAACCCAGTGGGCCATCAATGCCACGACTGCCCGTGGACTTGACAAGTTCCGTCGTGACCAGAATAGGTAACGACTGGTAACCACTTGGCGGTGCGCCACCCAATGCACGATTGAGTTCGTCGGCCAATTGATAGCCCTGCATTTTCAGGGGCTCTGCCACTGTCGCCACTTGCTGGGAAACGCCTGCACCGATCCGGCCCAGGGCTTTGCTGGAACCGTCCCCCGCCGATACGTTGTGAATGTCGGTGCGCTTGACCAACAACAGTGGGTAGTTCATTTCGTCGAAATAGACATCGTTGATCGCCAGACTGTAGGTCCAAGCTGTGCCATAGGCAGCGACCAGTTTGGGAACGATCACGGGCATCACGACTGCCGCATCGGAAATCAATACATTCTCTACGGACAGCACCCTGCACCCCTGGTAGTCCTGGCAAGCCTGAATAGTCTGCTTCATCGCCTCGGTCTTGGCGTTGGCCACGGCGTATTGGTTGTCGTTAAAGATCACCACGCCGACTTGTCGCTTGGTGGCAATTGCATCCCGAACTACAAAACCAGCGGCGAATTTCGCCACGTCGATCGGTCGGGTTGACACATTGACAAACAGTTCTTTGGTCGGCCCTGGTTCTTTGGCTGCATGCCAACCCAGTAAAACAATCTTGCTGCGCTTGGCAGCTGCCACGTGATCAGCAAAATCGGTTGGCTCAAAGCCACCAAAAACAATGCCATGGGGCCGGCTGGCAACTGCTTGCTTTAATAACTCGGCCTGCATGCCCTTCAGGCCGCCTCCATCCTCCAAACGCAGCTTCCAACCAAGTTTTCCGGAGGCTTCCTCAAAACCACGGTAGACGCCCATCACACCGCCGTTTCGGTAGTCGGAAGCGATGAATACAACCGTTTTACCTGACTGCGCAGCGGGGCCTGCCGGCAGCGCTTGCGCGGAACTCTGCGCCCATGCTGATGCGCATGCAAGCGCCAGCAAGCAACAAAAAATCCGGCTCATTCGGGTCAAGTTGATGCGCCTGCCCACAAAAGCAATAGCCGACTGGGCAAGCGCCCAAAGGGTGTTACCGGGCTTGAGCGAGTTCCAACCTAATATGCCACTATTCATAGGGTATCCCTAGCCGAATTGCATTGCCATAGTGACTTCCGCAGGTTGCCTTGCCATCACCGGTGACCGACTGTCGCTTTGCTAACGCAGTTTACTCCCCGATCACAGCGAGGTCGAATGAAACCATCTGCATGGCGTGCGATTTCTTATGGCGGGGCATCAAACGACAAGCCGCACGCCTGTTGCATGAACAACTTTCACTGTGAACCACTTGTTCTGCTGAACCACAACTTGACACTACGCCTGGGACCGTGGCCAGGACACATGCTAAAGTCAGCGCCGCACAGGCCGAAGGGGCTGTGCGACGGTGACGGTCAGCGACCTTGGTACACGGTCGTTCCGACATTCGATAGGTCAAAATGGCCTCCAGCCCTCGTCATTACTTCTTAAGAAGCTACTATTTATATAGCAAAACTATTCCATGCAAGCCACTGAACTTTCCCCCGGTCTGGTCCTGCGCAACTACAAGCCTGGCCAAAAACTCACTGACTACAAGCTCATTGCCTTTGACATGGACTCGACCCTCATCAATATCGAATGCGTCGACGAGATTGCCGATGCCGCAGGGCGCAAAACTGAAGTGGCTGCAATCACGGAAGCCGCAATGCGCGGCGAAATAACCGACTACAAAGAAAGCTTGCGCCGTCGTGTAACTCTGCTCAAAGGGGTAAGCATTGCCCACTTAGAAGAGGTTTACAGCCGTCGCCTGCGACTAAACCCAGGCGCCAATGAATTGGTGGCTGCATGCAAAAAAGCGGGGCTTAAGGTGCTGCTGGTGTCCGGCGGCTTTACTTTTTTTACCGACCGCATACGGGATCGGTTGGGCATAGACTTTGCTCGATCCAACGTGCTGGAAATTGAGGGCGGATCTGACAGCGGCACGCTGACAGGGCGCATGGTGGAGCAGGCCTGGGGCGACATCTGCGATGGTGCCGAGAAGCGGCGCACGTTGTTAGAGGTCTCTACCCTGCTGGGCATACAGCCGTCGCAGTGCATTGCGATGGGCGACGGTGCCAATGACCTGCCAATGATGGGAGTGGCCGGTCTGTCGGTGGCTTACCACGCAAAACCCAGAGTGCGTGAACAGGCGATGGTATCTATCGAATCAGGCGGTTTGGACCGCCTGCTGGAAGTCATACCGCAGACCTGAGCACAACAGGGTCGTCAGGGGACGCCGGTCCTGTAATGCAAAACACGGGTCTACCTTCTCAGGCACCCGTGAGTTGGCGTAATGCCTGTTCAAAGACTTCGGGCGGCTGTCCGCCCGAGATCAAATGGCGATCATTGATGATCACCGCAGGAACCGAGTGAATGCCTTGCTGTAGAAAGAACTGTTCTTGCGCGCGCACTTCGGTTACAAATTCGTCGCTCGCCAATATCGCTGTGGCGCGTGCCACATCCAGGCCGACTTCAGACGCCAATCGAACCAGCACTGTATGGTTGCTTGGGTCCTCCCCGTCCGTGAAATAGGCTTTGAGCAACGCCTTTTTTAGCGCCATTTGTCGGCTCTCAAGGTGCGCCCAATGCAGCAATCGGTGTGCATCAAACGTGTTGTAGATCCGGGTGCGTTTATCGAGGTTGAAAGTAAACCCCAAAGCAGCGCCGCGGGAGCGGATGGCTTCCCTGATTGCGTCAGCCTGCTCGGGTGTCGATCCGTATTTCCTTTGCAAATGTTCTACAGTGTCTTCACCTTGCGCAGCCATCTGCGGATTCAACTCAAAGGGCTGAAAAGTGATCCGCGCCTGAACCGAAGGTCCTACTCTGTCCAACGCAGCTTGGAGTGATGCGAGTCCCACCGCGCACCACGGGCATGAAACGTCAGATACAAAATCAATTTTTAGAGTGTTTGACATCAAAAACTTTCTCGTTGCGCACTGACAAGCAAGTTGCTCGCCAGAGCCTTTCAGAACACAAACGGCACCAACCACCAACTGCGCTTCTTGTAGGCAGCCCACTCTGGGTAGCGGGACATGCTGGCTTCCTTGAGCACCATATTGACGGCAAACACACCCAACCATACCCAGGCCAGCACAACAACCGGTATCCAGTGCCAGGTCATCATGGCAAAACTGCTGTAAATCAGCATCTCGCCAAGATAGTTGGGATGCCGAATATAGCGGTGCAGTCCATCAGTGATCAAACCCCGCCGCAAACGCAATGTGAAGAACTTTTGCGCATCTGCGGCGACCATGACCACGCAGCCCACGACACATAAGGAGATACACAAGGCAAACCAGGCAAACTCGGGCAAGGGATAGACAGGCCGTGCTACACCCGAAATCAACAGCCAGCCAAAAACCCAGTACCAACCCAACACAAACAAGAAACTGTTGATCCCGCCAAACAAGGTCACCCGCTTTTGCCAATTAGGGTCAGGAAAAGCCAAATCCTTGAGTATCCAGACCAGACCATAACTACCATGCAGTGCCAAATACACCCACGCCGCAGGCGAATCGTTGTGATATACCCACATCAGTAGCGCCATGAATCCAAAAGTACCCGCTTTCTGAAAGTTAATGACCCAAGCGGCCTTCCACGGGCGTGGTCCTCCCAAAAAGTCTTGCGACAAGTAGTTCGTTATCCGGCGCATGCCAATGGCCCACTGTGGTGCAGCAGTTGAATCTATCTTGGCGGTATCAAATTGGTCCATTGGGCAAGGTCGATTGTGTAGCGGATGCTAACCCGACCTGCAAATTTATGCATCGACATCGTCCATCGAAAATTGCGCTGGCACACCCCGTCGAGAAATTGAAGTTGGGCCATGGCACAGGTATCATCGACCGAACATGCCAGACATTGCATCTTTTCTCCATTCGGTCAAGCTTCCTGTCATGCCTGAGGTGGCACACGCACTGATTCGCACATTGAGCGATGACGAAGCCGACATATTGACGGTCACTCGCATCATTGAGAAAGATCCTGGTCTGACCGCCACCCTTTTGCGAATGGCAAACAGTGCAATTTTTGGGCTTTCGCGCACGGTCCGCACACTCGACAGCGCCGTCAGCGTGGTCGGCATGTCGCAAATTCGGGCCAGGGCACTTTCAGTTTGTATGGCGAATGCTTTTGTTTTTCCGCCCAACCTGGATCGCCTGGAGTTTTGGCGAAGTAGCATGGTTTGCGCGGGATACACCAGATGGCTGGCGACACACATTGCGCAAGACGAACAACAGGCTTGGCTGACCGGAATGATGCTCCGTCTGGGTGAATTGGTGATCGTGAACCGTATGCCCGAAGTGATTGCCAGCATTGAGGCCCTGCCCTGCAGCACGATCCAACGATGGGAGCGGGAGCGTGAACACGCTGGTTTCGATGAAGGTCAACTCAGCGCCGAGATTGCGCGACGTTGGGATTTTCCTGATGCAGTGACACTGGCTCTGGCCTCAAGCGCCCAACCTCTCTCGGGCAAAGTGTCCGTGCTGGCAGGCATTGTGCATCTTGGTGCCATTCTCGCGGGGTCACAATCAGCACCCGCACAGGCACTTGGTGAATTGCCGGTCTTGGTCGTTCAGGCGCTTGCGTTGGACCAAGACAGGTTATTGGCGACCCTGCCGCGCACCGAGTCGTTTAGTGATATTTCCATGCTGCAAGCCTAAGCTCAACCACACGCCGTCATGCCCTTTCTCGAACTTGGACTCTCGCCAGCCTTGGTCCAGGCTGCCCACACGCTTGGCTATATTCATCCAACGCCCATTCAGAGCGATGCGATTCCGACGGTACTGCTCGGCGTTGATGTCTTGGCAACGGCGGCCACCGGAACCGGGAAAACTGCGGCCTTCGCATTGCCCCTGATGCAGCTATTGGCAAATGATCCCGACGCGGACCGCTATCACAGCCCCCGCGCAATCAGGTCTTTGATTGTGGTGCCAACACGTGAACTGGCGGCGCAGGTAGCAGACCTCATGAGTCGGCTTGCGCAGTGCCTGCAACCCCGAAAGCATGTTGTTATGGTCACTGGCGGTGTATCCATCAACCCGCAAATGCTGGCGCTGCGCGGTGGTGCAGATGTACTGATTGGGACACCAGGGCGACTCATCGACCTGGCACAACACAATTCCATCGAACTCTCGACCGTGCGTTTTCTGGTGCTCGATGAGGCAGACCATCTGCTTGACCTCGGCTTCACGGATGAACTGTCTACCATTTTGCGGTTGCTGCCGCCATGTCGTCAAAATTTGCTGTTTTCGGCCACATTCGCGCCAAATGTCCAGGTACTGGCAAACCAATTGCTAACCAATCCTGTTCAGATTGCCGTGCAAACTACACCTCAAGCCGCCACGGGTATTGTGGAGCGCGCGATTCGGGTCGACATTGGCCGGCGCACACAACTCCTGCGGCATCTCATCAAGGATCAGCACTGGAAACGCGTTCTGGTGTTTGTGGCAACCAAATATGCAGCTGAACTAGTCGCCGAAAAACTGTACAAGGCAGGTGTTTTTGCAACAACTTTTCACGGTGATTTGAGCCAGGGAGCGCGCAAACAAGTACTCACCGAATTCAAGGACGAGCAGTGGGAAGTATTGGTCACAACGGACCTTGCCGCGCGGGGCATAGATATCGCCAAACTGCCAGTTGTAGTGAACTATGACCTGCCTAGATCGGCAGTGGATTATGTTCACCGGATTGGACGCACCGGACGTGCCGGCGAGGCAGGCCTGGCCGTCAGCTTTGTGCCGGCTGATTCCCTCGCGCACTTTGCACTGATCCAAAAGCGCCAGGAAACAGACATCCCGCTAGAACAAATTACCGGCTTTGAACCGGTCGACATTACCCCTCCAACGAGACCTCAGGCTTTGCCAGGAAACGGCGGAATCAAGGGTAAACGGCCCAGTAAAAAAGACAAACTACGCGCGGCTGCAACGCGTGAAACTCAGCTCTGAATGATCAGCGACTGGGTCAAGATGCGACGTCAGCAGAGCTAGACTGTCGCGCGCTTCGGTGTCCATGACAGGCAATAATTTCAAGATAGAACTGTTCACCCAATGCTGCAGCAACAGCGTCCATTTGCGCGGTTAGTGTGGCAAAGTGCACAACAACGGCATCCAGCTCGCTTCGCCCAAAGCGACAGACAAAATCCCAATAGTCAACACCACCCGGCAAGGGCCGGCGACGTTCACGACGCACATATTTGCGCACCTCGTGTTTGATGGCCTCCAAAACACGTTCACGGTTTTTACCTTCTGGATTGAGCTGAAATGTCTTCTTCATGCAGCGATTATGCTGCTTGATCGCTTCCTAGCCACTATCCGTCACACTTCACACCTATGCCAAACTTACGCACCACTCCCAGCAAAGAGCATATCTTGCTCTTACAGCCCTTTGAACGTCTGGGAATGGAGCGCATTTGCCTGGTTTCCACGGCGGAACAAGCGGAACTGGCACGCGATGAATTGCTCGCAACGCCGGCTTGGGGATTCGACACCGAATCAAAACCCACATTTTTCAAGGATCAACTTTCCGACGGGCCGCACACTGTTCAGTTGTCGACGCTCGACAGGGCTTGGGTTTTTCAGCTGCATGATCTTGAATGCCGAGCGGTTGTCTCGGAACTTCTTTTGGCGCGCCCCACTGTCAAGGCAGGTTTTGGCCTTGGTGATGACCATAAACGCATAGTCGCGAAACTCGGTGTTACACCTGCAGGCGTATTGGATCTGAACACCGTTTTCCGTGCGCGCGGCTACCGCAAGGACATGGGCGTCAAGGGAGCGGTGGCGGTGATGTTTAACCGACGCTTCCTGAAGTCGAAAAAAGCAGCCACCTCCAACTGGGCAGCCCTTCACCTGTCAGAAGCCCAATTGGTCTATGCAGCAAATGATGCCTATGCAGCGATCCGCGTCTTTCATGCGCTAAATGTTGATGTGTTCGCAGCCAGCCCAGCAGATGGCGAATGAGTCCAAAATCAGACGGCCCCGCACCCAATACAACCAATCCTATTTTTCGCCTAGAAGGCCGCGCTTAAGATCGTTTTGAACCGGATTTTCCCCTAGCCAAATCCTCAGCACCGCGTTATAAAACGCAATATCCGGCAGCGCCTCGCCGATTTGCTTTCCGTTCAAGGTACTCACCGTGCCTGTGCCTGGAACCCAATCCAACGTCACTACGTCGCCTTTTTTAACGGGTTGCAGGTTGGAGAACATTTCACCAAACTTAACGGTCTGGTTGACCACCTTGGCTTTTTCCTCCTTGGTGGAGTTTTTGTTCATAGACGTGATGAACAATTGTCCGAATTCGTCACTATTGACTTCACGCTGAATATGCAAAGCCACACGCTTGGGAGTCGGTAACGCTTGAACGTCCGCTGCAGAGGTCTTTTTCTCCGTCAAATACAGCGCTGCAGCGTAAACCTTGACCACGATGATCTGGCGCATACCAACACCGTTGAGAACCAGCGTTTTACCCGCCACCGTGGCCGTTTCATCAATCTTGATTCCCCCAATTTCAGCACCTATCACCGACGCAGAACTTGCCATGGCGACAACCATGGCGACTGCTGGGGCCCAGTGCTTGAGTTGATTTTCAATTGTCATTGTTGATCTCCTAAAAAGCTGCAAAAAAAAGAAACGCAAAAAGCTTGTGCAACAAACTGCGAAAAAACCGTGCTATGCCTGATGCCCAATTGCCGTCAAATTAACCGCTTTGGCGCCGTCATCGATGTTTCCAAGTTTAAAAACACTAATAGCGCCAGCAAGGTGGTCAGCCTCGTTGTGCATCGACTGCGCTGCGCTGGCGGCCTCTTCGACCATCGCAGCATTCTGCTGTGTGACTTCATCCATCCGGGAAATCGAATGATTGACACGCTCAATGCTTTCATTTTGCTCACGATTGGCGGAGGTAATTTCCGACATGATGTTGGTGACGCGCTTGACGCTGTCCACGACCTCGTTCATCGTGATGCCCGCCTGCCCGACCAATCGACTTCCGGCCTCGACGCTGGCAACAGAATCGTCAATCAAGGTTTTGATTTCCTTGGCGGCCGTTGCGGAGCGCTGCGCCAAACTGCGCACTTCGGATGCCACCACGGCAAAGCCGCGTCCCTGCTCACCAGCGCGGGCCGCCTCCACCGCGGCGTTGAGGGCCAGAATATTGGTCTGAAAGGCAATGCCGTCGATAACCCCGATGATGTCGGCAATTTTTTTGGACGATGCGTGAATCGAGCCCATGGTCTCCACCACCCTTGACACCACCTCACCCCCTTTAATTGCGACGCTGGATGCGGATGCCGCAAGCCTATTGGCCTCTTGGGTACTGTCAGCGCTGTGGCGCACGATCGCCGTGAGTTCATGCATCGATGACGTTGTTTCCTGCAACGAGTGCGCCTGCTCCACGGTGCGATCGTTGAGTTGATGATTGCCGGCGGCGATCTCCTGTGCGGTTGATGCAATGATCTGGGAGCTCGAACGAACATCCCCGACCAATTGCCGCAGACTGTCATTCATGTGGCGCAATCCCTCCATCATGCGTCCCAGCTCATCCGTGCCGCCCGTGGCGATATCACTGGTCAAGTCGCCTGCTGCAACTCGCTGTGTCACTGACATTGCTTTTCGTAGAGGACCGACAATGCTTCTGGTAACCAAAAATCCCACTACCGTGCTGGCCAAGGCCGCGGCCAGTGCGAGCACCAGAATCCAAATCTCGGTTTGCCGGGCAATTGTTGCAGACTCGTCGCCTGCTGTGGCCATTTGACTGTCCTGGTAGTTAACAAACGCATCCAAGGCATCAAAGTACTTTTTTTGCAATGGCCGCATCGAGAACAGGTATTTCAGCTGCGCTTCGTCTTTTTTGTCTTCATTGACCAAAGTGACAAAGGCTGCCTGCAACGGACGGAACTTATCTCGCAACTCAACAATAGTCTTGAGATGTTCACGGCCCTTTTCATCGGTCAGGATTCTGTCCAGACTTGCAATTGCGTCGTGGTTGGCCGCGCTGACCTTCTCGATTTTCTCGATCTCGGCCTTAATTTGCCCCGGATCGGTCATGATCAGCACGCCTAACATCCCGCGCGATATTTCATTGATTTGGGATTTGATGCTGTTCGCGATATTAGTCTTGGGATAACGGTCCTTGACGATGATCGCAATTTCGGAATTAAGGCCTGCAATACGGTAAACCGACAGCACCGCAAGAAAGGCCATAAAGGCAATGACGACCGTAAAACTTAAAGTCAGTCTCTTTCCAAGGCTCATTCCGGAAGCGATCATATACAGCCCTAATCTGTCATTTTTTTTCATCTCGCATTCGCCAACCATTAGCTATGCCGCCCAACAAGTGAACCATTATTCTCCGAGTTCCATTGCAATTCTGTCGGGGTAATCCCTCGCCCAATATCTGCAAATTCAACCGGTTTTTTGTGCGGCGTCAATACGCGGAGAAGAAATGGTGCTAACAAGCACCGCAAGGCCTAAATCACCGTTTGATCTGAGCGATGGATATCCCGAAATGGGTGCATGCCCTTGCGCTCAGGGCTGATCAAGATCTTCGTAAAAGAGAAAATCATGGCAACTGCTGGCCCAATGCACATTGGTTGTATGCCGGCCTCCGAGTCCAATTACCCTGAGTCCATGCGACTTGATCCGTTGCGCCACCGGCATGTAGTCACTGTCGCCGCTAACGATAAGAATGGTGCGGATGTGATCGAACCGGATGATGTCCTCCAATGCATCCAGACACAGGCGAATGTCCGCTCCGTTTTTCGCTGATCCACCGGGTGGAAACAGCTGAATCAACTCCATGGCGTTGTGCATCAGCGCATCCCGATAACGCCCAAAGTACTGCCAATTCGCATAGGCCTTATTGATAGCAATCGGACCATAGGCCGCAGCGGCAGCGATCACGGTCTGAATGTTGACTAGTGGGTCTTGAACTTTGAATCGGTGATCCTGCTTACTGTAGGAACCCTCCTGCCGGGCCTCGCATAAAGCGGCGTGCAAATTCTCAAAGTCCCAGTAGACTGCGACTGAATTGGGGCATGTTGGATCAGTTGGGAACATGGAAATTGCAGCAAATAAGTTACGTTAACGTCAGGCCAAGGCGCATCTAGCCACCGACGCGTTTGGTTCGGTAGCCCAGCGCGGTCAAGTGTTGAATGACACGCTCACCATGGTCTCCCTGAATCTCAATGACACCGTCCTTGACCGTCCCACCCGATCCGCAGGCGGACTTCAGTCGCTTACCCAGCACATCAAGCCCGTCGGCATTCAGCAAGACGCCCTTGATAAGGGTCACAACTTTACCTCCCCGGCCCTTGGATTCACGCGAAACCCGCACGATACCGTCACCTGACGGCAGTGTCGCGGAATTGCAGGTGCATTGCGCGATGGCAGCACGGCAAACCGGACACATGCGACCGGACTCGGTAGAGTAGACCAGACCGCCCAACTCGGACAAATTGGAAATTTTTTGCCTCATCGTTCAACTTCCTCTATTAAGCCAGTCTGATGGCACAAGTAGCTAGCCCATGCCAAATCGCATCTTCAATTCGATCATCGTGCCGGCACTACAAACACCGCACCGCCTAATCTTTCGGAACGGTGAAAATCGTGCGGAATCGCCCTGTTCGCAGCATCTCATCTGCGTCCAGACCGAACCCGATGTGAATTTGAGCACCCCCCAGTGCCGACAGATCAACATCCTGCATGATTTGCGAGCGCACGACGCTCGCCTGACTGTCAAGCGCGACACCACGCAGAAACTCTGCCATGGGCCATACCACCAGTGCACCCCACCCCTTAACCGAGTCGAGTTGGAACAAACGCAGCTCAGTACCACTGAGAATGCTGGCGGCAACGTACACGTTGTAAGCGCCACCTGCACGCGGCCCCGCAGTTGCGCGCGCGACAGTTCCCGTCAGACCGCGCAAGTCGACCTCCAATGAGGTGTTGCGCTTGCTGCCGGTTTTTTGGGTCGCAACAAAAAAGGGCGGGACCTTCGTTGGATCCAACGGCAAATTGACTTGACCTGCATCCAGATCCAGCAATGCGTTGAATTGATCATTCACCGCCGCAACGTATTCAGGCCTGAAGGTGTAAGTTCCATCGCCAAGACCGCCTTCAATATTCATACCCCAGGTCAGGACAATTCCATCCGACCGAAGTGCAACCGAGTGCAAGGTTCCGGCCGCAATCGCGGTGACATTTGTTATGCCTGTCACCTGCTCGGGCACCGCAACGGTATAGCCCGCATCATTGTTGACGCGAAACCCCCACATCCACACCGTACCGTCGGATCGCAGGGCCATGGAATACGAAGCGCCCGCCGCAATGGCAATGACATCACTAATTCCACTGACTTTCGCCGGGCCGGCTATGCCTGCGCCAATTTGGCCATTGCCCAGCTTGCCGGAGGTTTGGTCACCCCAAGCCCACACCGTTCGGTCAGCTGCAAGAACCAGGCTGTGACTGGCACTGGCAGCCACCGCAACCGCACTGGGAATGCCCTTGATCTGCACCGCCAGCAACTGATCATCGGTAGTACCCTGGATTAAATGGGAGTCAGCATTGCCGCCCCAGGCCCACACCGTCCCGTCAGATCGGACCGCCAAATTGTGTGCATACCCAGCGGCGACATGAACGACACTGGTCAACCCCTTTACGGCAGCAGGACCAACCCGTGAACTCCTGTCGCCGGTACCCGTTTGCCCACGCTGGTTATCGCCCCACACCCAAACGGAGCCATCCTTGCGGCGCGCCATGCTGTGAAACACGCCCGCGCTGACCTGAACCACTTCAGTCAGGTTTTTCACTTGAATGGGGGATGTTCTGGAGTCAGCACTTCCATCACCAAGCTGTCCTGCCAGGTTGTAACCCCAGGACCATACTGTTCCATCGACTTTGAGAGCGAGCGAGTGACGAAATCCGGCTGCAATATCCATCATGCCCGTCAAACCCGTCAGAATGGTTGGCACGGTTCGATCCGTTGCGACCGATGTGCCGAGCTGGCCTGCCAGGCTTTCACCCCAGGCAACCAATTGCCCATCACCGGTAACCGCAAGGCTATGCCCATATCCGGGCGCGACAGACTGAACACCGGCCAAACCCGAAATCCGTGTGACTTGGGTGCGAGTCAGTACTGATCCATCGCCAATTTGCCCTGTGGTGCCAAATCCCCAGGCCCACAGGTTACCGGATGTATCAACTGCCAGGTTATGGTCATAACGGGTACCCAGCGTGCGGATGCCTGATAGACCAGGCACTTTAATCGGTCGCAAACGGTTGGTAAGGGTTCCATCACCAAGTTGCCCTGAATTGTTGGCACCCCACGCCCAAACGGAGCCGTCTTCTGCCAGCGCAACACTATGCGACCCACCGGCGGACACTGCCACCATTTTGGGCAAGCCCGTTATCTGCACCGGCTGCAAATGGTCAGCTTCCGTGCCAACTCCCAGGCGACCCGACCCGTTGAACCCCCACGCCCACACATTGCCTGCAGCATCAAGCGCAAGACTGTGGTAAACCCCGGCTGATATGGCGGTCATGGTGGGAAGCCCAGTCAGCACAGTCGGAAACAGTGAGTCAAAGCGCGTGCCGTCACCGAGTTGTCCTCCTTCGTTGCTTCCCCATGCAAGCACCGACCCATCGACAATTGCCAGGTTGTGTCGAAAGCCGGCAGCAGCAGCCGACACACGAATACCCGCAAGAACCCACACCGGCACCGGCGCAAGCGACATTTGCAATAAATTGCCGACTCCAAGTTGCCCTGAGTCATTGGAGCCCCAAGTCCACACACTGCCGTCTGTTCGTAACGCCAACGTGTGACCCCAACCAGCAGATACACTGCTGACACTGTCCAATCCAGGAACCTGCAACGGACTGGAATGGGCCGTGATGGTGCCATCGCCGAGTTGCCCTGCCAAGTTGTCACCCCATGTCCACACGGTTCCATCTGGTTTGACCATGGCACTATGGTAGGTGCCGGCAGACAGACGGCCCGGCGCCAACTTGGTACCCAGTTTGGCACCACTAACCGCTTGTGGACTTGCAAATATGCTCTGGCGTGCAAGCCCCAACTGCCCGCTGTTGTCACTACCCCAAGTTAACGCACTTCCGCTGGACGAAACAGCAAGCGTGTGACCCCATCCGGCTGCCACCACAGGTCGAGTGGCCCAAACATGCTGGGTCATCAACACAACCAGCCCCAACCAGAGCGTAATGACTTTGCCAATTCGATTCATTGCATTCTCCTAAGCGATTGCTGCAGCCCCACTGTCCTGCGCCTGCCAGCCCGCGCAGGTTCACCACGCCTGACATTGTGTATGGGAGTGCCATCCATCGCGACTTGGCAAGTATCGCACTCGGGCACCTCGCACTACCGTCCGCTGTGGTTCACATCAAAATTGGCACCTAGCCCTCGCCATTACTACGGACGTTGCTACTATAAATATAGCGTTTTACACTCTGGCTCGCCGCTTGTGTGGGTCACTTTTCGACAATTGACTCAATGCCGTCCCAAGCATCGCCAAGCTCCTGGGTCTGAAGGTCAGCGATTCTGCGCAAGTAGTACATGGCAACAGGGTCTTTGGAATCACGATCCAAAATAGCTGTCCAAAGTGCAACCGAAGCCGCCCATTCGCGACTCAAAAATAAATCTATCGCGCGATCCCCATTTTCAACTATCCAGGAATCCTTGCACGCAGCGTACACCTGAACCGGCGCTTCGCGCCCTTTGACCCGAACCCGTTCAACCCGTCTGAAGCCAGCTTTGTGTGTGACGCCCTGGTAGGTTTCGGCGCTGATCAACAACGAAGTTCCATAACGCTTGTTCAATGCCTCAAGCCGGGACGAGAGGTTGATGGTGTCGCCCAGGGCGGTATAGTTAAAACGGACCTTGGAACCAATATTGCCAACAATAGCCATCCCGCTGTGGACACCAATGCGGGTATGCACCGCCGGTAAATTTTTCGCCTTGAGTTTTTCGTTGATGAGGTGTTCAGCCGCCGCCATTTCACAGGCTGCGGCGGCGGCCTTGGTTCGGTGATCCGTGTCCGGAACAGGCGCGCCCCAAAAAGCAAACAATGCGTCCCCGATATAGCCTTGAACGGTTCCGCCATGGCGAAACACAATATCGGTCATCAAGTCAAAGTACACGTTGAGCAACTCAGCCACCTGCGCCGGCCTCAGGTCCTCCGCGATTGATGTGAACTCCGCCAGGTCCGTGAACATCGATGTCAACTCAATTTCTTCTCCCCCTGGCTCCAGCACAGCAGATTGGGATGCCAATTTGTCAGCGATAGCATGGGGGACAAACAACGAAAACGCAGCCCGAATACGTGCTTTTTGACGCAACTCGTCAGAGTAAGCCTGCATCGCATGAATCAAAAATGAGCTGATGGTCAACGCCATGGCCCCTATGACCGGCAGCCACACATTCGCCCCCAAAAACAAGCCGTAGCTAAGCCCGGCAGCGCCAGCACATGCCGCCAACGCCGATGCAGCGCCGCTGGCAAGTCGAAATTTCCCCGGCACAAAGGCGCTCAACGCGGCCACCGCCAACAAGAGCACCCCGCGCATCCAGGCGGGAGCTTCAGTGACACTGGAACGGGCCACCGCATTGTCGACCATGGCAGCGTGAATCTCCACACCCGGTGTCAACAAGCCATTGAATGCCGTAAAGGGCGTGGCAAACACATCGACTTGCGCGGACCCGACGTCGGCTGCCGCTTGGGTTTCCCGACCCACCAATACCAGGGCACCCTCAAAGGTTCCAGCCGGGATTGGGTCGCCACGACCCAGAACCCGCGCATACGACACATAGGGAATGGAATGATCGGGACCGATGAAGCGAATCAAACGGTCATCCTTCAAGGTTGAATCAAAATCAACCATCGGATTGACACCGCGCAGACGAAACAGAATCTCCTTCCAGAAGGCATCTGCGGCCAGCGGAAACCGCCGCACCACCAAATCCGGTTCAAACTCGATTTGCGCCATTCCGACC
>CAIQBN010000508.1 GCA_903870065.1 uncultured beta proteobacterium
AGTCAGGAATGTGCGCGCTATCCACTGGAGTCGGCACGGCAATGATAATGACATCGGCCTCTTGCAGAATTTTGGGGTCGGACGAATATTGGGCATAAACCGCAGCCTGCATTTCTTCATCAGGCAGCTCGTGTGATGGGTCAACGCCGCGCTGGCATGAGTCCACTTTGGTTGTTGCGATGTCAAAACCGATGGTGCGGGCGAGTTTGCCGAATTCGATGACCAGGGGAAGGCCTACGTAGCCCAGGCCGATGACGGCGATCGTGTTTGCCATTGAAAGTCCCTAAAAATAATTGAAAATAGTTACAAGCCTTATAGACCTCTAGACCAAGTAGAACGTGCGTTACAAGCTATATATTTAAGAGCGTCATATCTATGCCAGGTTGCTCTTTACTGCACGGTAAGCTTGATCCGGACGGTTCCGAACGTCTGGATACCGCAGTTCCAAAATCCCCTCTCTCACCATCGCCGTCAAAAAGCGTGACTGTAGTTTTTCAGCATCACGGTCCACCAGCGCAGCCAGTTCAGAAGTCGCCAGCCACCGGCCTACGCATAGCTGCCGAATGATGCCTTTGAGTTGGTCCACCGGGAGTTTCTTGTTTTTTCGGGCGGACTCCGACACTGGTAACAGGTCCAAAATCTCGGACGAAAACCCGGCCAGACGATCCAATTGGGGGGAGTTCGGCAGCAATTGGGGGGAGTCCCCGGCCCATGGGGGGGAGCTTTGGGGGGAGTCCGTTGCCAAATGAGGGGAGTCATCGTCTGATTGGGGGGAGTCCTCTGCCACGCGGTAGCTTGCCCAGCGCCGCTGGTTCTGCTGCGTCAACAGGCCATCGCGCACTAGGTTTTGCAGCACGCCAGTGATGTCCTTCGAATGCTCACCGGTAATTTCCTGCATGCGACTGTTCGTGACGCTGCCCTCAACCTGCGCCGTCACCACCGCTTGCACCGCCGTTTTGTCCAGCTTGGCGAACCGGTCGCCAAAGCGCACGCGCAGCGCCTTGTCCACCTCATCGGGTATCAGGCTGATCATGGGCAGCACCAGCTTCACGCGATCCGGCTGCAGCGACTCTTCCAGCCGGGGCGAGCGCCAATGCTGTGCACGCCAACCCGCCCGAATCTTGTCCATGCCCGACCCAGCCTTGTCACCACCGCCCATGAGCTGAAACATCAGCTGCAGGCTCTTGTTACGGCACTCGCTCACGCCACCCTGCAGCAACTGCACCCGGGAGACCAACAGCGAGCCGGGGTTGGACAACTCGATCCGATCCGGGTAGCGCTCAATCACCACGCCACCCTGCCCACGATGATCCGCATGCACCAGGGCATTGACCACCGCCTCGCGCAGCGCCTCATGCACGGCAGAGTCATCTTTGCGGTATAGCTCGCGGTCCAACTGAAAGGGCATTTTCAAGTCACCTGACAGGCGCTGCATCACCCGCACGTAAAACTGGAACAGGTTGTTTTCCCAGGTGCCATCGGGCACCACGCGGTCGGTCCAGCGCACAGCGGGGTCGTCCGACAGGCGCTCGCGGTAGTCCACATGAAAGCCCTGCAACGCATCACGCAATGCATCAAACCTGCCAAACATCAACAGGCCTGCCACAGTGGCTCCCTCCAGACCCGAGGCACGGTCGCGGCGCAGGGCACTCAGCTTGGTGAGCAGCGGCGCGTCATCCAACAACAGCCACGGATGGTCTGGGGCGCGGGAGGCAAAGCGGTTGCGGTATTGCCGAACAGTCTCCGGGTCAAAGTCTGGCTGACCAAAGTGCTCCACGATTTGCGAATCGGCGGGCGTGTCGGACTGGTCGGCCAGCATGCGGCGCACCTCGTCATCCGAGCAGCGGTAGTCGCCATCTTCCGCACGGCGGTAAGTGCCCGTCATGGGGTTAGGCCCAACAAACACCGGGCGCTGTAGCCGCGAGGCACGCGGCACATTCACCACCACAAACTGGCGGCCTTCGTCTTCCACCGTGCGCACATCATCATCGCGCAGCAGATTGCTGCTGACCTTGTGGCGGTCGTTCAACTGGCCCCAGAGCACGGTGCGCAGTTGCGCGGCATCTGGCACGCCCTCCCACACCAAGCCGGTGGGCTTTTCGGCCACGCCTAAAACAATGGTGCCGCCCTGGGTGTTGGCCATGGCGCAATAGGACTCCCAAAAACTGCCCGGCATGCCACCGCGCGCCGATTTAAATTCGGTGTCGATGCCCTCGGTGCTGGACTGCAGGGCGGAGAAAAGGTCAAGCTGACGCATTGGTATCACTTTTACCGATCGAACGTTGCATTAGCAACTGCCATACCGCCCCCCAAACAAATAGCGTGTTGGTTACCAAATAGCGCTTCCACAGTCGCCGGGGTTCAGAGGCCAAACGGTGCAGCCACTCCAGGCCGTGCTCACGCATCCACGTGGGGGCGCGTGATACCGCGCCAGCATGGAAGTCAAACGCAGCCCCCACGCCCAGCATCGTCGCATTGACGCGGCCCCGGTGTGCCTGCATCCAGTGCTCTTGTTTGGGGCAACCCAAGCCCACAAACACCAAACCGGCACCGCTGCTGTTAATGCGCGCTACCGACTCGGCATCTTCCTGAGCAGTGATGGGTTTGTACGACGGGGACTCGTAGCCAGCCACCTCTAGTTCAGGGAATGTTTTGGCAATACGTTCTGCGAGCAGGCCAAGAATTTCACGCGAACTGCCAAAAAAATATACCGACAACTGCTCGGCCTCACAGCGGCCCAGCAGCGCCCAAGTTAGGTCTGGCCCACAGACACGCTCTTGAGCCACACCACGCAGCTTGCCCAGCATCCAGGCCACCGGTGCACCGTCTGGTGTGGCAAGGTCAGCTGCGGCCACCGTTGCGCCAAAGTCCGCCTCGCGTGACGCGGTCACCACCACATGCACATTGGCCAGCACCACATAGCGGCTGTCATGCGCGTGGCCCCAAGCCATGACGCGGCTCTGCGCCTGTGCAAACGTCACTGCGTCCACCGGTACGCCTAGCACTGGCAATTTGGTTGATGAATCAGATGGGTGCATCATCTTCAGGAACAGCCCGCAAATAATACTCGCCCACCCACCTGCAGCGGGTACTGGCTGCCCACAAAGCAAAAGTCCCGCCCCAGTTCAATCAAAAAGTCTTTTAAATGCGCCAATAGCCCAAAGTGCAAGTCAGCCTCTGCATGGCCTTGCGGCAAGCCCAAAAACTCCACCAGATAACTATCCTTGAAAATGCTTAAAGCATCCGGTTGCCTTTGTGTCAGCACTGCTGACACTTTGACGGGTTGGAGCACCGTGCGCTCAAACAAAGCGGTTTTAAACTGCCGCGCCAGCTCCCGGCTACTCCATTTTTCTTGTACCGCAAGTCGCAGGTAAAACTCACGTTCTTCTGGCCGTTTACTTTGGTTCAGGATGATCAAGTTGTGCGTCCAAGGCAATTGTCTCAGCAGTGCTGAGACTTTCTCGTCATCCCTGTAAGCCTCATAAAACTGCCGCATACGAAACAGGTTGCGCGACGTAAAGCCAGTTAAGCCCGCCTGTGTTTGCGCCAAATGCGCCGCCAGTTGCGCCACTACGCCATCGCCCCATTGCGCCAGAGCAATCTTTTGGCTGATGGTTTGGCCAACTTGCCAATACAGATCAATCAGCGTGGTGTTGACCGCCTGCACCGCCCGCACCCGCGTGGCAACAATCAGAAGGGTGATTTCAG
>CAIQBN010000509.1 GCA_903870065.1 uncultured beta proteobacterium
CCCAAGCCATTCACAGTGGGATTGGGTTTTGGAGTGGGTTTTGTCGAGGACTTTGAGCCTGAATCGCATGATGTACCACTGGATGCCATTTTGAACAACCACGGCGTGGTGTGGCCGGTATAGCATTCAATTGTCTGCAATGTGCAATTTCAAACTCGACTGAAAGGAAAATGGAACATGTCTGACGCGCCCGTCAAAAAAACCAAGCCAGCTCCTGTGAAGAAGCAAGTTCGCCCGGTGCCACGCAAGGCCGTACAAGGTGACACGGCGCCATCGACCCGGATACGCTCACTTGGCAAATTTGTAGCCGCCGAGGCAGTTGATGCGGCGCAGGGTAAGGCAGTTGCTGCCGCGCTGGATTTGGTGCGCCCCGACGCCGCAGGTTCGCCGCAGGAGCGCGCCAAGGGACTGCGTGCCATGCTTGAAGGTGCATCAGAAGACGATGCGCGGGTATTGCGCGAGGCACTGACTGGTCGCCTCAAGGGCGGGTCGGGCAAGAAGGGAGTCAATCCGGATGACGTGTTGTCCGATGACTGGCGCGATGGCGGGTACCCCTACCGCAACCTGATGCGCCGCAGTTCGTACGAAGAGACCAAGTTTCATTTGCAGGTGGAGTTGCTCAAGCTGCAGGCCTGGGTCAAAGAGACCGGCCAGCGTGTCGTCATCTTGTTTGAAGGGCGCGATGCGGCTGGCAAGGGAGGTGCCATCAAGCGCTTCATGGAGCACCTCAACCCCCGCGGTGCACGCGTGGTGGCACTGGAAAAGCCTAGCGAGATGGAGCGCGGCCAATGGTACTTTCAGCGCTATGTGCAGCACTTGCCCACCCGCGGCGAGATCGTGCTGGCAGACCGCAGTTGGTACAACCGCGCAGGAGTGGAGCGGGTCATGGGTTTTTGTTCCAATGAAGAGTACGCCGAGTTCATGCGCCAGACCCCTGAATTCGAGCGCCATTTGGTGCGCAGCGGTGTGCATCTGATCAAGTTCTGGTTCAGTGTTAGCCGCAAGGAGCAGCGTCGGCGTTTCAAGGAGCGTGAAAACCATCCGCTCAAGCAGTGGAAACTCAGCCCAGTGGATCTGGCTTCGCTGGACAAATGGGAGGATTACACCCGCGCCAAGGAAAGCATGTTTTTCGAAACAGACACAGCCGACTCACCCTGGACCGTGATCAAGAGCGATTGTAAAAAGCGAGCCCGGTTGAACGCAATGCGATATGTGTTGCACAAAATGCCTTACACCAACAAGGACTTGGTCCAGATCGGCAAACTTGACCCGCTGATTGTGGGCCGCGCACATGTGGTGTATGAGCGGGGCGAGAACCCGAGCGCGATTCTCTAAATGGTCGTTTTGGGAACCGACCCGGGTCAGGTCCGTTGGATAATCGGTGTCATTGAGGAGTTTTTATGCCAATTTATGAATACGCGTGCGCCGATTGCGGCCACCAATTTGAGACACTGGTTCGGTCAGGCTCCACCCCGGAGTGTCCGAGTTGCCATTCGACTGAACTAGAAAAATTGCTGTCGGTATTTGCGACAACCGGTAGCGACTCGGCCAGGGCGGCACCGGCTATGGCGGGGCCATGCGGGTCGTGTGGAAATCCGGATGGACCCGGCGCCTGTCAACGAAACTTTTGACCCGGTTGCAGGGCTAAGTGGCGGCCACGGGTGCATTCACCGGCCACCGGTAGGCCAGCAGGGACGCTATGGGGTAGTGGTGCTCCCGCACCTGATTGAGCTGGTTGCCGCCCAGCAGAAATACCGCTTGATCCTCGGTGCGCAAAAAGAAACCGACATGGCCTTTCCAGCCGGTGGGGTCTTCACGCGACAGCACGGCAATACATCCCGTGACCGGTTCCTCCAATGGGTCGCCCCATGTCAGCCAGGAACGCGCCAGTGCAGAATTGGTGCCAACAATTCCCGCTTGCCGCAAGGACCAGTTGACAAAAGATGAGCACCACGACGCCTTGTCATCGTAGCCCGCAATGTTGGTGTGGGCGTGGTAGTCGGTGATCCGGGGGTTGCTGCGTCCGCTGGGCCAAGTCTGGACGCCCAATTCACGGTAGGCAATAGCCATCCAGGGGGTGACTGTTGTCAAGGGCGCGGCACCTTGGAAAATGTTTTCACCACGATTGCCCGGTCTTCTTCGCTGCTGATTGCGAGGATGGCGACCGTGGCGTTTTCATAGGCGCGACGGTGCACCGCACTGACGCCGGCGACACTGGCTGCGTGGGCCAGAATCGCATGCGCGAACGCAATTTCCCAATCAGGTGTTTCATTCGCTGCGAAGTAGGTGTGCATGGACTGCGCGAATTCGAATGCCGACGGTCCGTGGCCCAGCAGGGCGTGAACCTCAGCCAGCAACATGGTGGCGCGCATGCGGTTGAGTTCGGTCCCAACCGCACTCCAGTGCCAGGCCGAGGCGTGGGCTGCATCCAGCATTTCCAGATCTTCGGCGGGTGTGCGCTCAATCACGGCGAGGTCCCAGGCGCGATTATTGGTCTCCATGGCAAATCGCTTGTGCCAGGGACGCAGGTCGGTGGTTTCGGGACTCTGCATGCTCTTGCTCCTCAGTGTGCTCAGTGTGTTTTGGTTGGCGTGTCGGCCAAATTCTAGAACAGTGGTTGAAGCGGCGCTGTTTCGCCAAGGGTCTCGCGGGTAGTCTGCGCGTGTCGTAGCAGCCAGTTGCAAAATGCCCTGATCTCCGGGCGTTGACCGCTGCGCGGCCCGACGATCAGCCAGTAAGCCAGCGGTGATTCGAGCCGTGTGCCCGACAGCACCTCGCGCAATGCGCCAGTGGCCATGCTGTCAGCAACCAGGGGTATGCGGGCGAGCGCCACGCCCTGGCCGCTCAGCGCTGCCTGTGCAATTTGGTGGGCGTAATTGAAGTAAAGCCAGCGCTTGGGCTCAATGTCCTTGAGTCCCTGGGTGTCAAGCCAGCGCTGCCATGTAAGCCATTCCATGTGCTGGCTGCGGAAGGCGTCGCCCACTTCAATCAGCGCAAATTGGCGCAGGTCGGCGCCCGTGCGAACAGGCGGGGCACTTTGCAGCAACCAGGGGCTCGCAACCGGCGTGAGTTGCTCGCCAAACAGGCGAAGCGCGGGCGCAGGAACATTGCCAGGCAGCGCGTAGCGGACCACGAGATCCACATCGGATGTCTCCAGGTCCACTGGTACGTCCGAGGCATCCATGCGGATGTCAATATCCGGGAACTCGTGCTGGAATGACTCCAGCCGCGGAATCAGCCACATGGAAGCGAACGACGCCCAGGTACTGACGGAGACAATTTTGCGACCTGCGCTGTGACGGATCTGGCGCACCGTGTTGTCAATGCGCTCCAGTGAAGGTGCCACTGCACGCAGCAGGTGTGTGCCGGCCCCCGTGAGCTCGACCGCACGCGTGTGTCGAAGAAATAGCGGAACACCCACTTCAGCTTCGAGCGCTTGGATCTGGCGACTGACTGCAGATTGGTTAAGCGCCAATTCGTCGGCCGCTGCACGAAAACTCAGGTGCCGTGCCACGGCCAAAAAGGCCCGCAGGTGTCCGACGCCGATGGCGCGTGTGCGCAAGCTGGAATGCAGGTGTTGCATGCGGTTCAGCCAGCACTTCGGCCTGGTCCTGCACCTTGGGCCGTGTCGTGCATGGTGGACAGAATTTTGCAGTGCGACACGCCAAATCTTGCTGTGGACATATCGGCTCGGGGTGTCACCATGGCAGGTTAAAAAGCAGAAGTGCCTGGGTTATCGGAGGGTATATCGCTCGATGCCTGCCCATTCAGGGCGCGCACGTCACCTTCGTAGCCTTTGAGGGTTTGCAGCAAACGGGTTCGCTGATCCGGTGTGCTGCTGTTGTGCAATGCCGCCATTGCACGGCAACTTTCGGTCGTTAGTTGCGCCATGTAGCGTGCATGCGATGGAGAGGGTGCTTTCAATGTGCGCCCCAATAACTCACGTATTTCCGCCAGTGACTGGGTTGGGTTGATGCCCGCATCAGCGCCCCGAATTTTTTGCAGCACCTGCAATGCATCCTGATGGCGGCGCTGCATTTCGCGGAACTGGCGCGGTCCGTCAAAGCTCGAACTTTCAATGTGCGCGCGCACGACAGCCACTTGCCCTGGCTCCAATGGCCCGTAAAACGATTCGGCCCGTTCAACAATTTGTTTGATCCGCCGCTCGGTACGCTGAGCAAGCGTCCCGTCGATCCACTCTTCACGCCACTTGCGGTCGCGGCGTTCAAACTCTTTCGTCATGTGCTCCAGTTGGGCATTCTGAAGCGTTGGCGCAATAGCAGCAATGGTCGGTGTGAGTCGCTCCATGGTTATGTGCAGACGGACCTGCAATGCATCGACCAGGCTGCACACTTGTTCGGACGTCACGGGTCTGTGCGTCATGGTTTGCAGATCGCCAATCATCTTTCCGAGCAGGGGCAGCTCAAACTGACGGTGCCAGTCGTGCGCAGCCTGCAGGTCATTGCGGACACGGGTACTTTGCTCGGAGTCAAAATCAAGGTAGCTGTCCAGCCACCAATACAACAGCGTAGGGCCGGTGTTGTAACCAATTCGCATGGCGCTGCAACCGCCAAGCGTCAGAGCGGCCAAAAGCACGCCGATAATGGGTGCTGAATCGCCAAAAAGACGCGAAATGGAACGCATTGAAAGGGCCATGCAGTTGACTTCCGAAATTCAGGTTCAAGATGGGGCTCAAAATCGACCACCCATTGATGTGATCATTATGGCGGCGGGCAAGGGAACGCGTATGAAGAGTCGACGGCCCAAGGTGCTGCACCCGTTGGCGGGCCGGCCTTTGCTATGGCATGTGCTCGACACGGCGCAGGCGTTACTGGCGCGCCAGGCGGTTGTCATCACGGGTCATGGTGCTATTGAAGTAGAAGCAGCCTGCGCTGTAGATTCGGGGGCTACAAGCCAATTGGTCATTAGTTTTGTGCGCCAGGAGCCGCAGTTGGGAACCGGGCACGCGGTCCAGCAGGCGGTGCCGGTTTTGGCCGATGACGGCGTGGTTGTTGTGTTGTCTGGCGATGTTCCGCTGACCCAGCCCGCCACGCTGTTTCACTTGATATCGGCCTGTGCCGAAGAGCGACTGGCCTTGCTGACACTGGAGATGCCAGAACCCGCAGGTTACGGGCGGATTGTGCGTGCCGGCGGTGCTGCGGACGGGGCAGTCAGGGCCATTGTGGAGCACAAGGATGCGTCTCCGCAGCAGCAGGCCATTACTGAGATTTATAGCGGCATCATGGCCGTGCCGGCTGCGCCGCTTAAACGCTGGCTGGCCAAACTCGACAACCAGAATGCCCAGGGCGAGTACTACTTAACCGACATCGTTAAATTTGCCGTGGCTGACGGGGTTCCTGTCGTTGCGCACAAGATTACGGATGCGGTGCAGGTGACCGGTGTTAACAGTCCTGCTCAACTTGCTGAGCTGGAACGTGCATACCAACTGCAGCAGGCCCACCGGCTCATGGAAGAGGGTGTTCGCTTGGCGGACCCGGCGCGCCTGGACGTGCGGGGTGATTTGCTTTGCGCCCACGATGTCAGTATCGATGTGAACTGCATTTTTGAAGGTCAAGTCAACTTGGGTGAGGGCGTGACCATTGGTGCCAACTGCATAATTGCCAATGCAGTGATTGAAGCCGGTGCGACGATCCATGCGTTTACCCATATTGATGGTGAAAACTTGGGTGTTACGGTGGGGACGGGGGCTTTGATTGGTCCATTTGCCAGGTTGCGGCCCGGTGCGCGACTGGGCGCAGAAGTGCACATTGGCAATTTTGTGGAGGTCAAAAACTCAACGCTGGCCAAGGGGGCCAAGGCCAATCACCTTGCTTATTTGGGTGACGCCCACGTGGGTGAGCGGGTCAACTTTGGTGCCGGCAGCATCACGGCCAACTACGACGGTGCCAACAAACACCGCACCGATATCGAGGCTGATGTGCATGTCGGTAGCAATTGCGTTTTAGTCGCGCCGGTAACCCTGGGCGCCGGGGGCACAGTGGGCGGCGGCTCGACCATCACCAAGAGCACACCGCCTGGTGCGTTGACGGTGGCGCGCGGAAAACAGACCAGTATTGCAAACTGGAACAGGCCGAAGAAGGAAAAAAAGACCTGATTCAGGCGCACAGACCATGGCTGAATCCGACGAACAACACATTGCCGCGCTGCAGGCTGAGTTGACTGGGCTGCGCACCGAGATGCAGGAGTTCACAGCGACCGTGTCGCACGATTTGCGGGCACCGTTGCGCCATATTCTGTCCTACGCACAATTGGTGCAGGAAGATGCCGGTCCGCTGCTTAGTGCGGAAGTGAACGAGTTTTTGACAACTATCACGGACTCGGCCCGGCATATGGGCGTGTTGTTGGACGGTTTGACCGCGCTGTCGCGGCTGGGGGTCGTGACAGTGACGCCGATGCCGGTTTCTCTGCAAAGCGCTGTGCAGGATGTGTGTGACGCCTTGTCCAGGAGATGTTCCGGCAGGTCGCTGGAGTGGAGGTTGTCGCCCGACTTACCTATGGTGCAGGCAGACGCTGTGCTGCTGGAGCAGGTGCTAGTGCATCTGGTAGGCAATGCGGTGAAATTTACCACCCCGCGGGCGCATGCCGTGATCGAGATTAGCGCGCTGCCCGCTTCTGATCCCGGGTTGGTGCAGTTGCGGGTGCGCGATAACGGGGTTGGCTACAACGCTGCCCTGCAATCCCGGCTTTTCAAGGTGTTTGGGCGCCTGCATAGCGTCCAGCAGTTTGAGGGTATCGGCATGGGTCTGGTGCTGAGCCAAAAGACTGCCCAGCGTTTGGGTGGCAGTTTGGCGATTGAAGGTGCACCAGACAGTGGGTGCTGCGTCACGCTGACGCTGCCGGTCAACTAAACCGCACCTCTGCGCCAAACTTGCTGCGTTTCACGCTGAAAAACGCTTTGACGTTGCGTACGTTGGCGTCGTTGGTGAAAAGCCGCTTGGTGAGCGACTGGTATTCCTGCATATGCAGCGTTTGAACAACCAGCACAAAGTCGGGTCCTGGCGATACCCGGTAGCACTGTTGAACCGCCGGGTCGGCTCCAGCGCGAGACTCGAATGCGTCCAGCGAATCAGCATCCTGGCGATCCAAAGTAATTTCAATCACCGCAGTGAGACCGTGGCCCAGCACCTTGGCCATCAGATCAGGGTTCAGGATGGCAATTTGGCGCTCGATCAAGCCAGCGTCGTGCAATCTTTTGATGCGTCGCAGGCAGGTGGGAGGCGATGTGTGTACCTTTTCCGCCATCTCTTGGTTGCTCTGGCTGGCGTCGCGCTGCAACTGCGTCAGCAGCGCACGGTCTATTGCATCAAGTTCCATGGAAATTTAACAATCATTAAGTTGTTAATTATGTCAATAAATTTCACAAATATTCAATATTGAAATATTGAATGTAATTTGTTGATATTTTGCATGAATATTTCTTTTGCGCACAGGTACGATCTGTCAATCATTCATATTGGAGGTGCTTGATGTGTGGCATTGTTGGCGCGATTTCCACGCGCAATGTGGTTCCAGTTTTGGTTCAGGGACTGGAGAGGCTTGAATACCGGGGTTACGACTCGTGTGGTGTTGCGGTCCATGTGCAAGGAATGTCGGGGCAACACAACGGTCTGCGTCGTGCACGCAGCACAGCACGTGTGGCTGAGTTGATTGAGCAAGTGGGCGGCGGGGATGGGCGGCAGGCGCTGGAAGGCTGTTTGGGCGTCGCGCATACCCGGTGGGCAACACATGGCGTGCCGTCTGTCAGCAACGCGCATCCACATTTCAGCCACGGTCCTGGTGTGGACGCGCACCAGCGCCCCGGACGCGTTGCCCTGGTGCACAACGGCATTATTGAAAATCATGATGAACTGCGTGCTGCGCTCGTTGCCAAGGGGTACGTCTTTATTAGTCAGACCGATACGGAAGTGATCGCGCATCTGGTGGACAGTCTGTACGACGCTGACCTGTTTGACGCCGTGCAAGCGGCAGTTGCGCAATTGCATGGTGCCTACGCAATAGCGGTGTTTTGCAAGGATGAGCCCCACCGTCTGGTCGGTGCGCGCGCCGGTTCACCGCTGATACTGGGGGTTGGCAAGGACGGCCATGAGCACTTTTTGGCCAGTGATGCCATGGCCTTGGCCGGCGTAACAGATCAAATCGTTTACTTGGAAGAGGGCGACCGGGTCGATGTTCAGTTGGGCAAATACTGGTTGGCGGACAAAGCCGGCAAGGCGGTCGCGTCAGCGCAACGCCCCGTGCGCACGGTCACTGCGCACAGTGGCGCTGCCGAGTTGGGCCCCTACCGCCACTACATGCAAAAGGAAATTTTTGAACAACCGCGCGCGATTGCTGACACCCTTGAAGGCATGGAGGCAATCGTGCCCGAGTTGTTTGATCAGCAAATGAACCATGCGCCCGGAGCCAACGCTGCCAGAACATTTGCCGCAATTGACTCGGTGTTGATTTTGGCGTGCGGCACCAGCTATTACAGCGGCTGCACTGCCAAATACTGGCTGGAAAGCATTGCTCGCGTGCCAACGCAGGTCGAAGTTGCCAGCGAATACCGGTATCGGGATTCCGTGCCAAACCCCAAGAGTCTGGTGGTCACCATTACGCAATCGGGCGAGACGGCTGACACCCTGGCTGCCTTGCGCCATGCCCAAAGCCTGGGCATGCACCATACGCTGACGATTTGCAACGTGGCAACCAGTGCCATGGTGCGCGAATGCAGTCTTGCCTATGTAACGCGCGCCGGAGTTGAAATTGGCGTGGCGTCTACCAAGGCATTTACGACCCAGTTGGCGGGACTTTTTCTACTGACCCTGGCCTTGGCCCAGGCCAAAGGCAGGCTGTCGCAGGAGCAAGAGCATGAGCACCTCAAGGCCATGCGGCACCTGCCCTCTGCCTTGCAAGCGGTACTGGCCCTGGAGCCGCAAATCATGGGTTGGTCAGAAGACTTTGCGAAAAAAGAAAATGCCCTGTTTCTGGGGCGTGGCTTGCATTACCCTGTGGCGATGGAAGGTGCGTTAAAGCTCAAGGAAATCACTTATATCCACGCAGAAGCCTATCCCGCAGGCGAACTTAAGCATGGACCACTTGCGCTGGTAACCAGTGACATGCCGGTTGTCACTGTTGCGCCAAACGATGCATTGTTGGAAAAGCTGAAAAGCAATATGCACGAAGTGCGCGCGCGCGGCGGCGTGTTGTATGTTCTGGCAGATGCGGACACCCGGATCGAGAGCGGCGACGGCATGCACGTGATTCGGATGCCTGAAAATTACGGTGCGTTGTCACCGCTGCTGCACGTGGTACCGCTTCAATTGTTGGCATACCATGCCGCCTGCGCGCGGGGAACCGACGTCGACAAGCCACGCAACCTCGCAAAAAGTGTGACCGTGGAATAGTTTTGCGAACCACCTTGCGGATAGACTAGTTATTCAGCATTATTCCCAATAATGCTTGCAATAAAACACTCTTTGTTTTTCTGAGCCCAATTGGGTGTGCGGACCAGGGATGTTTTGACACCTTTTCGAAATGTTGTACCGCCAAGGGTGTTAGCGGAAAATAAAGAGTGTCAAACTGGATGAGCTGGCCAAGGCCAGACACAAGGATCTGCGCATTGAATTCTTGCCTGCCCTGCCAGAGACTTGGATACTGACGGTCATGGCGGTGAGTTTATGGACGTAGACAAGGGTACTTTCGACACGGACAACCTGCCACTGATCCGAACCCTTGAAGCGTCGGTGGCGCTGTGGAAAAGTGGAAATGGCGATGACTTGGTCGTCACCGCGCTCACAGAAAAGGCAGGCTCTGCGATGTCTGCACCAGGGATCTACGCCGAGCTCAAACGCTTCTTTCGGCAGGCAGCCAAGTCTGCAGTTGCTGCAGGACTGGATGAGCAACCCATTCACAAGTTGAGAAATGACCATGCGCATTGAAATGCCCAGCCCGAGCGGTGAAGAGTTGAAGGCGGCGCGCCTAAAAACGGGATTGAGTCAGGTGGACGCTGCTGCACTCATAGGCTACCCGGTTCAGGCCGGCAGCAGGGGAGGGCTGCAGTCCAGAACCTGGCAGGCGCTGGAGAGCACAAGCGGCCCGCGCAATATGCCTGGCCCCATCTTCGCCATGTTTCAACTGCTTACCGGAACACATTCCGAATACGTCTTGGCAAAAAGAGATTCACCCGCTGGCGTGGAAGAAACAAACACGCCGACGATCTAGAGAATGCCTGGCAAGTCGTACAGTGACCTGTTGCAGTGGTCTTTTGAGAAATTCAGGCAACTCCAGTGGCTTGACGTGACAGACAGCTGCTTAAACTAACATGGCGCCCACCGGCTGCCATTCAACCATGCGAGGACACCATGCAAAACGCCCGTGAGATGTATAAGGCCCGATGCGGCAGCGCGCTGGACGCGCTCACCCACCTCCGCGATGGCGACGTAATCGTGGTGCCCACCGGAGTCGGCGAGCCCCCCGCCCTCTTGAGCGCGCTCTCCGAGCAGCGCAAGCAGTTCAACGACATCAAGATTCTGCAGCTTCTGGCCATTCGCAAATACGCTTACTTTGACCCGCAGACCGCCCACCACGTGCGCCATTGCGCCCTGTTTTTCAGCGGTGCGTCGCGTGCAGCGGGCCAGGAAGGTTGGGCGGATTTTGTTCCTAACTATTTTTCCGAAATTCCGGTGCTGATTGAGCGCGGTGACATTGCCTCGGATGTCGTTTTTTCGATGGCATCGTCGATGAACGAGCAGGGCTTTTTCTCCCTGAGTCTAGGTGCGGACTACACCATGGCGGCCATTAAGAAGGCGCGCGCGGTGATTCTGGAGGCCAACCCCCATGTGCCGTTCGCGCACGGGCAATGCCATATCCACATTTCGCAGGTCAGCGCACTGGTGGAAAGCAGCGAGTCCATCGCCGAGGTGGGTCTGCCCAAGATCGGCCCGGTGCAGGAGGCGATCGGCAAGTATGTCTCCGACATGATTCCGGATGGCGCGACATTGCAGATCGGGTACGGAGGTATCCCCGACGCCGTGGTCATGCAACTGACCGGCAAGAACGACCTTGGAGTCCATACCGAGATGATTGGCGACGGCATCCTCAAACTGGTGGAATGCGGCGCGGTGAACAACCGTAAAAAGACCCTTCTTCCCGGAAAAATGGTCGCCACCTTCGCGCTGGGCTCCCAGCGGCTGTACCAGTTCATGCACCACAACCCCATGCTGGAGATGCATCCCGCCGACTTCACCAACGACCCCTATATTGCAGGCCAAAACAATCAGCTGATGGCCATCAATGCCAGCCTGCAGGTGGACCTGCTGGGGCAGTGCGGCTCTGAAAGCCTTGCCCACAGGCCCTATTCCGGAACAGGCGGGCAAACTGATTTCGTGCGGGCAGCCAATCGCTCGGCCGGTGGCAAGGCATTCATCGTGCTGCCCTCTACCGCCAAGGACGACAGGATCTCGCGCATCGTTCCGACGCTCTCGGCTGGCACCCATGTGAGCACCAGCAAGAACGATGTGAATTACGTTGTCACCGAATATGGCGTGGCCCAGTTGCGCGGCAAGAGCGCCAAGCAGCGTGCACAAGCCCTGATTGCCATCGCCCATCCGGACTTCCGCGGCGAATTGCGGGCCGCAGCCAACAGGCTGTTTAGCACTTGACCATGCCCAACTTCACCTGAAAGCCTCCCACAAGGGTGGAGTCGCCGTAGTCCTTGGCTA
>CAIQBN010000510.1 GCA_903870065.1 uncultured beta proteobacterium
CCGGTGGAAATCGTCGTCTTCATGCGCAGTGTGAAAAGCCGCAGCTTCTTCGAGCAGATGAAAGGCCGTGGCGTGCGCGTGTGCAACCCCACGGACCTGGCCGCCGTCAACCCCGGCGAGCACATCAAGAAAGACCACTTCGTCATCGTCGACTGCGTGGGCGTGTGCGAGCGCGACAAAACCGACAGCCGCCCCATGGACACCAAAAAGAGTGTGCCGCTGGACAAACTGCTGCAAGCCGTGAGCCTGGGCAATGTGGAAGACGACGTGCTGAGCAGCATTGCCGCTAGGTTGGCCCGGCTGGACAAAGACGCCAGCGATGCCGACCGCGCCAAGGTGGTGAGCTTAAGTGGCGGCAAAACCCTGCGCGACCTGGCGCGCGGCATTGTGGAGGCGCTCAACATAGACGCCACCCAAGACATGCCACCCGCCGAGGCAGACCAGCGTTTAAGGGATGCAACCAAGCCATTTTCCTCACCCGCCCTGCGCGAGCAGCTATTAAAAATGAAGCAAAAGGCAGACTTGGTGATCGAGACGGTCACCCAAGACAGCCTGCTGCACGCCGGTTTCAGCGAAGGCAGCGACCGCGCCACGGCGCTGGTGCAGAGCTTTGAGCAGTTCATCGCCCAGCACAAAGACGAAATCACCGCCCTGCAAATCTTGTACAGCCGTCCCACACGTGCGCCGCTCAAGTTTGAAGACGTTCAGCTTCTCGCCGATGCCCTGCACGCCCCGCCGCTCAACATTGACGAAGGTGCCCTGTGGCAGGCCTATGCCACCCTGCGCAAAGACAAGGTCAAAGGCGCCAAGCAGCGCCGCCTGCTGACCGATTTGGTCAGCCTGGTGCGCTTTGCCATGCAGCAGACCAACGAGCTGGTGCCTTATCCCGAGCGCGTGCAGGCCAACTTCAAAGCCTGGCTGGCCCAGCACCAGCAGGCGCACACCAACCCGTTCACCCAAGAACAACAACACTGGCTAGAAATGATCCGCGACCACATCGCCGCCAACCTCGGCATTGAAATAGACGACTTTGAATACGCCCCCTTCAATGCGCAAGGCGGCCTGGGCAAAGTGCACCAGCTCTTTGGCGCGGAACTGCCCAAGGTGATTGAGGAACTGAATCGGGAGTTGGCGGCGTGAGTGGTCATTCTTTGGTGCCACTGCGCGACTTGATTCTGGAATCTCAGAACGGGCTTACGAAACGTAGCGGCGCAGATGGGATGGAAACACCGGTATTGCGACTTGCAAACATAACAGCAGGCAGCATCGACGAGTCAGACCCCAGAGAAATTCGCCTCACTGCCAAGGAACTTGCCAAGTACGCACTCCAACTCGGGGACCTTGTTTGCATCCGAGTTAACGGCAGCAAGGCGCTAGTTGGCCGGGTGATCCAATTCCGAGCGAATCGCGTTTGGGCGTACTGCGATCACTTCATTCGCTTGCGACCGAATCAAGCCCTTGTGGATCATCGGTATTTGGCGCACTACTTCAACTCGCAGACTGTAAGGCGCCACATCGAATTGAACATGGTGTCCAGCGCCGGGCAGAACACCGTCAGTCAAGGCACGATGCTGGACATCCCTGTGCCATGTCCCGGCCTTGAGGTGCAGCGCGAAATCGTAGCCGAACTCGAAAAACAGTTCTCCCGCCTCGACGAAGCCGTCGCCAACCTCCAGCGCGTCAAAGCCAACCTCAAACGCTACAAAGCCTCCGTCCTCAAAGCCGCCGTCGAAGGCCACCTCGTAGAAACCGGTGGTTGCTGGCGGCAGGTCAAGCTCGGCGAAGTCGCTATGTCCGTTCGCAACGGTTACTCGCACAAACCAGATGCTGAGTCCGGTACACGCATATTCAGGATCAGTGCGGTACGGCCTATGGAATTGGCGGCAGATGATGTTCGCTACTTGAGCGGAAGTACTGCGGACTACGACACATTCCTCGCAGTTGCAGGTGATGTGCTTTTCACGCGTTACAACGGAAGCCGTGACTATGTTGGAGTTTGTGCGCAAGTTCCAAAAGGCTTGCCGCCAACGGTATATCCCGACAAGCTCATAAGAGTGCGCGTGCCAATCGATAAATTGCTGCCGGCGTTCTTGGTGATCTCCGCGTCCACTGGGCAAGGTCGCGAATTCATTGAATCGATGATTCGTACAACTGCCGGTCAATCGGGCGTTTCCGGTTCGGACATCAAGGCCATTCCGCTTTCTATTCCAACAATGGCAGAGCAAACCCGCATCGTCGCCGAAGTCGACCGCCACCTGTCCATCATCCGCGAAGTCGAAGCCGAGGTCGACGCCAACCTCAAGCGTGCGCAGGCGTTGCGGCAGTCTGTCTTGTCAATCACATTCCAAGCCATCAAGGAGACTGACCAATGAACTCACCAATATTGCTTGTTGGCAATAGTCCGAATCAGGTACATGGCACTGGTAGATCGTGGGGGGAATTGCTAGCTTCACTTCGTACCTTTGCCGGCATGAATCCGGACGATAAAGCACACGTATTTAAACCTTTTCCCCTTCATTTCGAAGAGATTCGCAATCGCTATCTGGAAGCAAATCCTGCTGGCACGGATTCGAAGGTGATTGATAAAGTTGCTACATTGTTCGGCGACTTGCGTTCAAACGACATACATAAGGGGCTGATGAACATCCCCTTTGCAAATGTCTTGACTACCAACTACGACAACTGCCTAGAACAAGCTGCTGCAACTATGCCTGTTAAGTCAAACTTTGGGATTAATGAGCGAAGCTACAGTTTGTTCCGGCGCGTGGCCAATGGTGACAAGTGTGTTTGGCATGTGCGTGGCGAGGTGTCATCGCAACAGTCCATTGTGCTGGGTCAAGACCGGTACGTGGAAGCTTGTTCTCGTATGAGACGTTATATGGATGGCGAAGGTATTGCTTTTGCTGGAAAAGACCCTGTAAAGGCTGTATTCAAGCAGCCGGATTCGTTTGATCCGGCTGCGCCACATTCATGGGTTGATCTTTTCTTGACCAGCGATGTTCATATTGCGGGATTCGGAATGGACTACTCGGAGGCTGACATTTGGTACTTGCTTTCCTATCGCGCACGCAAGCACAGGACCTCTGCAAAATGGGTAGAGCGCCTGGCAAAGACAAAAGTCACCGCTCATATGTTTCAGGACACCACTAAGCCGATCGAGATCCAAGCGAGCGCGGCGCAAAAGATCGAAATACTTAAGAGCTTCCGGGTTGATGTCATTGAGTACTCCTTGAAGGGCAGCTCATACAAAGAACAGTGGACACGAATTATTGAGAATTTGGATGCGGCCGCGCGACGCAAGAACCACTAGCAGACTCTTTCACACGTCGCCCAAACGATCGAATCAACATTTAACGAACAGGACTATTCATGCACGAATTGATAAAGAAGCAAATCGCAGCAGATTATTTTCAGCAACGATTTTCAAACGATGGTCAGCGCTTTGTAGATAAAGCAACATCTATTCTGTAAATTTCGATTTGGGCTCTGAGGTTGTTGCGCGATAGCGTCGGGTCAGGGTTTCATGTTCAGGTAGATTTTTGCGGTCATCCACTCCTCGTCTTGTTCGGCCAAAAGTGCGCTGACCAATCGTTGGCAACTATCGGGATTTGGAAACAGCGTGGCCA
>CAIQBN010000511.1 GCA_903870065.1 uncultured beta proteobacterium
GGATGTGACGGTGCAGGCGCAAATTCTGATCCTGATGCGCGAGTTGCAGCGGGACTTTGGGACCGCCATTGTGATGATCACCCACGACCTGGGTGTGGTGGCAGGGCTGTGCGATGAAGTGATGGTGCTGTACGGCGGCCAGGTCATGGAGCAGGGCAGTGCCGAGGCGATTTTTTACAAGCCGTCCCATCCGTATACTGCCGGTTTGCTGGCCGCCGTGCCGCGACTCGAGGGCGGTGATGCACCCATGTTGGCAATTCCCGGGGCACCACCCAACATGGCCAGGTTGCCGTCTGGCTGCCCCTTCAGTGAACGCTGTGCCATGGCATTGCCCCAATGCGCTGCGGTGCGCCCCGTTTTTGGATCCGCATCCCACGACGCCAATGTCCTGCGGGCGTGTCATCTCGATATTGACTCCGTGACACAGCAGCTCGAACGTATCAAGGCAGAACAGGCAGTGGCAGCATGAGCAACACCACATCCTCCGTCGGGCAGCCCTTGTTGCGAGTGAAGGATCTTCGGGTTCATTTTTCAATCCGCGGCGAGCGGGCCTGGCCCTGGACGCCAACCCGTGCCCTCAAGGCGGTTGACGGTGTTTCCTTCGAACTGCATGCCGGTGAAACATTAGGCATTGTGGGTGAGTCTGGCTGTGGCAAATCGACCCTGGCCCGCGCCCTGCTGAATCTGGTTCCGATTACCGACGGTAGCGTCATGTGGCATGGTGACGAAATGCGTGGCGCCAGCGCCCAGGCGTGGCAATCCAAGCGCAAGGCCGTGCAAATGATTTTCCAGGACCCGCTGGCATCACTGGATCCACGCATGACCGTGGCACAAATCATTGGTGAACCTTTGCGCACGCATTGTCCCGAACTGAGCAGCGCACAGCACAATGACCGTGTTCTGGCCATGATGCAGCGCGTGGGTCTGACAGCGCAGCAGATCAACCGCTATCCGCATGAGTTCTCAGGTGGTCAGTGCCAGCGCATCGGCATTGCACGGGCGTTGATACTGAAGCCACAGGTTGTAATTTGTGACGAACCGGTGTCGGCACTGGATGTGTCCATTCAGGCCCAGATCATCAACCTGCTCAAGGAATTGCAGTCCGAGATGGGCTTGGCGCTGATTTTTATCGCCCATGACCTGGCGGTGGTGAAACACATCAGCCAGCGCGTCATGGTGATGTACCTGGGGCGCGCCATGGAAGTTGCCACCAAAACCGCTCTCTACGCGACACCACGTCACCCCTACACCCAGGCGCTGTTATCGGCCATTCCTGTGCCGGACCCACGGGTGGAGCGCGCCAAGACCCTGCAACTGTTGCAGGGGGATTTGCCGTCCCCGATCAACCCGCCATCAGGCTGCGTGTTTCGCACCCGCTGCCCCAAGGCGGTTGACGCCTGTGCGCAGAGCCTGCCAAACCTGCGCCCACTCTCCGCGCAAACCCAAACTGCCTGCGTTTTGGACTGAAGGCTGCACCTGGGGTGCAAGCAGCAATCAATCCGAAACTGACCTTGCTAGCACTTTTATCCTTCTTATATGGACAATTTGTAATAAACTTGTCTTCGATGAAAAGTCTATTACGCACTGTCATTGCTCAAAAAATTATCGACTCGCAAGCCGCTGCACTGCCGATTCTCACCCGCAGAGACTGCTGGTTGCCCAGCGTCAAGGATAAAGTCACGGCGATCATTGGAATGCGCCGGGCAGGCAAGACCAGCCTGATGTGGCAAATTTTGTCCGACCGGCATGCCAGCGGCACTCCACGCGAGGGCCTACTCTATTTCAGCTTCGAAGATGAACGTCTGGCTGACCTGCAGGTACAAGACCTGGACTTATTGGTGGAGGCCTTTTACCAGATTAACCCCACATGGCGCGACCAACGTCGGGCCACCATATTTTTGGATGAAATTCAACTGGTGCCCGGGTGGGAGCTGTTTGTCAGGCGTTTGCTGGACAGTGAAAACATCGAACTTTTTCTCTCCGGATCTTCGGCGCGTCTACTTTCGCGCGAAGTGGCGACCAGTATGCGCGGGCGAGCCATGGAAGCCGTTGTGTCGCCGTTCAGTTTCCGCGAAATGCTGCGCCATGCGGGGCGTGAACCCACCAAGCACATTGATCGACTGACCAAGGCCGAACGATCCCAACTGGACAAAGACCTGCAAGACTATCTTGCCCATGGTGGATTTCCTGAAGCACAGGGCTTGGACACCCGAAACCGTATTGAGCTACTGCGAACCTATGTCGACGTGGTGCTACTGCGCGATGTAGTGGAGCGCCACAATCTCAGTCAGCCTCAGGTGCTGCACTGGATGGTGCGCCAACTACTGGGCAATGCGGCGGGTACTTTTAGCATCAACAAGTTTCACGCCGACCTTAAATCGCGCGGCGTGGCGGTAGGTAAAGACACCTTGCACACCTACCTCGCACATCTGGAAGATGCCTTTTTGTTGAGTAGTCTGGATGTTGCGACTGACTCTGAACGCCGCAGGCAAGTCAACCCGCGCAAAGTGTACCCCGTGGACACTGGATTGATTGCGGTGTTCGATCGCTCGGGCAAAACCAATGTGGGGCACGCCTTGGAGACGGCAGTGCTGCAAGACCTCCATCGCAAGGGGGCACAGGTGAATTATGTGCGCACACCGGGCGGCTTTGAAATTGACTTTTACGCCCGCCACTTGTCGGGTGTCGAGACACTGATTCAAGTATGTGCCGATCTTGACCACCCTGACACCGCTGCGCGCGAAGTTCGCGCCTTGCAAGATGGCGCCAAAATTTGGCCCCAGGCCACCCTCCAACTCATCACACTCAACCGTCCGAAATCCGGCGTGTTGCTACCACCATCCATACAGGTCCATCTTGCCAGCGACTGGCTGCTACAGGTCGAGCGGGACTAGCGCCGCAACGGTCAGTTCAAGGCCTGTGCGCAGAGCCTGCCAAACCTGCGCCCACTCTCCGCGCAAACCCAAACTGCCTGCATCCTTAATTGATTTACACGACTTGGGCAGCAGTTCAGGCGGCCGGTGCTTTGAATGCAAACGCGAAAAATGCAGCGCCTCCCAGAAACGCAAACGCAACCAGGTAGTTCCATGCCAATTTTTCCTTGAGGAAAAAAATCGCAAAAACGATAAATATCGCAAGCGTGGCGATCTCCTGAATGATCTTCAACTGAAACCCGGAAAACACGCCGTAACCCAGTCGGTTCGCCGGCACGGCCAGACAGTACTCAAAGAGTGCGATCCCCCATGAGACTAGGATGGCTTGCCACAAGGGCCAGTCATGTCCATATTTGAGATGTCCGTACCAGGCAAATGTCATGAATACATTGGACAGAAGCAATAGCATGATGGTGTTCATGCCACCTATTGTGTGCGCCGCATGCACTGTTTAGGGCCACACAGTCCGGAACAAGAATCGGCTTTCACCGGACCGAACTGTCGAGGCAATTCAAGTATTTGTAAGCGTCCGTTGTACTTATGTAACAGTCTGGAAACTTTTACTGAAATCCCTTATTTACAAAACCTTGCCATGCTTTTTAAGATGGGGCACGGAAGTTATTCAGCTTGCGGGCTTGGTTTTTTTCTGAAACTAGCCAGCGGGAAATCAATAACCGATGAAACGTAAGTGGATCTGCACCATTTCGGGTTGGCAGTTTTACCAAACTGACCAAACTGGGGTGTACAGGCCGTCAAACCATTGACAGGGAGGAATGAGACTCCCGAACTTTTTGGAGATACCTTTTATGGGTCGAAAAACTACCTTTAAGCGAACCGTATTCGCGCACGCAGTCTTGCTGGCCATTGCAGCAACTGTTTCGTCGGGCGCAATAGCGCAATCCAATGCAACCGGTAGCCTCTCGGGCACGGTTGATATGGTCCCTGGAATATCGGTGGTTTTGACCAACAAGGAAACCGGTGCGCGCCGCACCTTGACTCCGGACGCAAGTGGGCGCTTTAGCGCTACGTCAGTGGTCACCGGCACCTACAAGGCAGAAGCCATAGTAGGCGGCAAGGTTGTCAAGAGCAATGACAACGTTGAAATTCGTGTCGGCCAAGGTACCGATGTTGCACTGGGCGCCTTGCTCAGTACGGTCACCGTTGTGGGAAGCGCCAAGAAGATCGAAATGGCCTCGATGGGCTCTACCACGGTGTTCACCGCCAACGATTTGGCGAAGGTGCCGGTTGCCAATAACGTTGGCGCAGTGATTCAGTTGGCCCCCAACACAACCCGCGGCGACTCCCGTTTTGGCGGCGGCAACGCACCCAGCTTTGGTGGCTCCAGCTCATCAGAAAATGCCTACTACATCAATGGCTTCCCGGTTACAACGCTGTTGACCCAGGTTGGCTTCTCGCAACTGCCTTTCAACTCCATTTCCCAAGCCCAGGTTTTGACCGGCGGTTATGGCGCCGAGTTCGGTCGCTCGACCGGTGGCGTGGTGAATATCGTGACCAAGAGCGGTGGCAATCAGTGGGTTGCTGGCGTAAATTATTCGATTACGCCCAATAACCTGCGTGCCAAGTCAAGCAATATCTACTACGAGAAGAATGGCACGGCATTGGACGGCAAGCTGCGCTTTTTTAATGAGGACAATGAGCAAACCGACCAAAGTCTGTCAGCTTATGTTGGCGGCCCGCTGATTCAAGACAAGTTGTTCTTCTACTTCTCTGGCGAACAAAACAAGAGCACCTACAGCAACAACCGCCTGGCCAACACAGCGGCCACCGGAAGCGTCTCCACGGCGTCCTGGCAGGAGCGCACAGTTGACACACCACGCTACTTGCTAAAACTGGATTGGAACATTAGCGATGCGCACCATCTGGAGTACACCCGCATTTCCGACAAGGTGCAGGACAACCGCAAATACTTTGGCTTCAACTTTGGAACACTGCAGCGTAACAACATCCAGACCGGCGGCGCTGATTACCTGAACTGGGGCCCCACACCCGTGGCCTCACAGCAAGGCGCTGAAGTTGATATTCTCAAGTACACCGGTTACTTGACCGACGATCTGACTCTGACTGCCGTTTTGGGTCGCACCAAAACGCCGCACGAACTGACCCCAGTGGGATTCAACGGCGGTTTGGCACAGGTGCAGGCACCGAGCGGCACGACTCCTGCGAGCCTGGGTGTCATCCCAATTCTCCAGGGCACAACCGGCAACCTGCTGGTTCCTGGTGCGTTTGATACCAACAAAGGTGCTCGACTGGACATCGAGTACAAAGCCGCTGCCAAACACACACTGCGTGCCGGTATCGAGAAAAACACTATTGAATCGCTGGCAGGTGCGTCAACAGCAGGTGGAAACCTCTGGATCTATCTGAAAACCGATCCACTGACCAAACCCAATTTCCAGACCAACCCAACCAGCAGCGTTGCCGGCAATCCTTTTGCTCAGCAGGGCTACTATGTTCAGCGTGTAGTTAGCGCAACCCAGTCCACACCCACTGTGGACCAAACTGCGCAATACATTGAAGACCGTTGGCAAGTCTCCGACACCGTTTTGCTGTCCTTGGGTCTGCGCAATGAAGGCTTCAACAACAAGAATGGCGACGGCAAGTCCTACATTGACCTGCCCACCCAGTTGGCACCCCGCTTTGGCGCAACATGGGACGCCATGGGCGACAAGTCGCTCAAGGTCTTTGCTAACTTAGGTCGTTATCACGTCCCACTGCCCACCAACGTGGCTGTGCGCGGTGCTGGTTCATCCTTGAACGCCCAGCAAGACTTTGTCTACACTGGCATTGATGCAAATGGCGCGCCGACTGGTCTGACAGCCATCAGCCCGTTCTACTCCAACAACAATGAACTGGGCCAGGCCAAAGATCCACGCGAAGTTGCTGCGCAGGATATGAAGGGCAATTACCAGGATGAATTGGCGTTCGGATTTGAGCAGGCAATCTCCAGGAACCTCAATGTCGGTGCCAAGTTTACTTACCGCACACTGCGCACTGCTATTGACGACCATTGTGATGACCGGCCTTTCTATGCATGGGCTACGCGCAACAAGATTGATGCGAGCCACTGGGGTTACAACTGCGCTCTGTTTAATCCGGGCGAAGACAACACCTTTAACCTTGATTTGAACGGCGACGGCAAGTTGGAGAACATCAAGCTGTCCGCTGCTGAACTGGGCTTCCCAGCGGTGGACCGCAAATACATGTCTCTGGACCTGTTTGCGGAGCATCCGTTTGATGGCAAGTGGTACGGCAAGGCGACTTACACGTTTGCCAAGAACGAAGGCAACTTCGAAGGCCAATTGCTGTCGGACATCGGCCAGGCCGATGTATCGACCTCCCAGGCATTTGACTTTCCCGAGTTCAGCATCAACTCGCTTGGCTCACTACCCAACGAGCGTAAGCACCAGGTGAAATTGTTTGGTTTCTACCAAATGACACCGGAGTGGGGCGTTGGTGGTAATTTCTTGTGGGCCTCTGGCCGTCCGCGCAATTGCATCGGCAATGCACCTGATCCAACCGGAAGCGATGCTCCCTTTGCACCAGGTAGCAAAGTAACCAACTACTCCGGCTACGGTTCAGCGTACTTCTTCTGCCAGGGCAAGCCGTCACCACGCGGATCCTTGGGTGAATTGGATGCCGACATGAAGCTGGATGTGAACATGGTCTACAAGCCGTCTTACGCCAAGGGCGTTCAATTCAAGATGGACGTGTTCAATCTGTTTAACCGCCAGTCCATTGAAGCGATTGAAGAGCGTATGCATGCCCGCGGTGCGTCAGCCGTCAATACAACGTATGGCGTTGTGCAGAGCTATACCGCTCCACGCGCAGTGAAGTTGTCCGTGTCGTACGACCACATGTTCTAAGACTAGAAAACAATCTGCTGGTCCGTGGGGCCAGCAATTTTTTCTGACAAGGCCGCCCGTGAGGGCGGCCTTTTTTCTTTGCGGGTGGTTGTTACGTTGCAGGCGTAGCGAAGTAAAGGCTCAGCCTTTTGTTTATTCGCAAAACCTCGGAGTCATGCTCCTGCCATTTCTGGCATGTTGGCACCGCTATTGGCAACCCTGGTGGTCGGATGTGGCCGCCCAACGTCGCACCCGTGTCCCATGCCAGCGCCAGCCAGATAGTCGCACAGCCATGAGCCTACATTGGAACTTTTTCCGGCGACTTGACGATTCCCGTGCTCCCAAAAACAGGCAAAGTCGTCACGTTGCACTTCAATATGCTGGTTCGCTTTTCTGAGGGGAAAATTGCCGAAGCGACATGGTTTTCTATCGACGGATTTCAACAAATGCTAGACCTGGGTCTGCTCATGTTTATTGGCCCAGGCTTACTCACCTTTTTACATGCAATCAGGTTTTATGACGTTGCCTGATGCCACAAGCTGCTGTAGCGCCAGCGATTTGCCGAATTGGCAATGTGTGTGAGGGATGTTTGACCGCCTGCGAGTGATGCGTGGAACCATTAGGAAACCCATAGGGAAGGATTGAGGCAACGCTCTTTGCGCGCCTCAATGGTGACCCAGAAAGAGCGCCATCCTCGCTGGCGTTGCCAACAAGACGCGCACTCTTCTGGATCGGTCTGTTATTCAATCTTGAATACAAA
>CAIQBN010000512.1 GCA_903870065.1 uncultured beta proteobacterium
CGCAGGGCGCACTGGGTGGTGTTTCTATTTACGCTGGCGTCGCTTTTTGCTTTTAATCGGTATGAGCAGGGTGACAACTGGGCGCCTTATTTTTTTGGCGCCTATGGTATGGGTGCAATGGCATGGTGGTCGGGCCAGTCGCTAAAACCCAATCGTTTGCTTTGGCTCTTAGGAATAGTTGGCCTTGCGGCACTTTTGTGGGATTTTCGCCTACGTATTGCACTGGCCCTGGCAATGGCACTGTATTTGGGCTTGAAGGGGAGAAGTGTGCCTGCCGTCGAATCAAGGATCGCACTGCATCCATTCGCGACCGGATTGATCAGTGGGCTAGCGCGAAGTTCCTACGCGCTATTTCTGACGCATTTTTCGGTACTGATGTTGTGCAACGCCCTGTGGGCCCAAATGAAGTGGACATTTTCCGGTAGTGCGGCGCTCGGGTTGCTTGTTGCGTGGGCGATGTGCGTCGGACTGGCTTTATTTTTTGAGCGCTGGATCGAACGTCCACTTGCGTCGATTCGGTTGCAGAGATAGTTATTTTTTTGCGCTATTGCCGTTTGCCGTTTGCTGCTTCAGGAGTTGATCTCGGCAACTCGCGTTGATGACGCGCAACTCGGCCAGCGTTTCATCGATACGCGCGCGTTTCTTTTCTAGCTCGTTGATTTCGGTGTCTGTGCGTTCAATGACGTAGGTGAGTTGTTGGGTGCGCCCCTCGCCCTGGTCGCCATACAGGTCGAGGTAACGCTTAATTTCCGATAACGGCGAACCAATCGCCTTGGCGCGCAGGATCAATGCCAGCCGCGCCCGGTCGCGTCGCGTGTAGACACGTGCACCATTGATGCGTCGGGGCGAGAGTAACTCCTTGTCTTCGTAAAAGCGCAACGCGCGCAGTGTGATGCCGAACTCCCGGCACAACTCTGTGATGCCAAACAGTTCGGTTGTGGCCTCGTCACGGTGTGCGTCGACGAAGGACTGCGCGTCGGACGCCGACATCAAATGACGCGCTGCAGACGCATAGCAACGCTCATGTCCCCCGAGACCTTGAGTTTGCCAGCCATAAAACCCGTGGCGGGTTCTAGGTCTCCAGACAGAAGTGCGGTGAGGTTTTCCAGTGTGATGCCCACAGTGCAGTCCGAGTCGACATTGTCATTGGTCACCGTATTGGGCGTTGACGCGCCGTCAATGCGAATGATGCCGTCGGTACCGCAATCAAATTTCAGAGTGGCTGCCAAGCCGCTGTCACCGCCCACTTTGGCGCGGATGGCTTGTGTGCATTCTTCGAGGTTCATGGTCTTATTCCTTGCAAAAAATTTAGTGAGGTGAATGCTAACAGTCACCTATTCCCCATACATCAGTATAAACACCTATACGATATCTAGTTGACGTTAACGTTACCTTGATTTCTAATGCGGGAAGTCCAAAGCTAGGAAAGTTGCCCATGCCCGTTATCCGTTCCAAGATCAAGCCCCGATCCGACGCTTTTGCTGCCAACACCCAGCGCATGCAGGGCTTGCTGGCAGAAGTCCAGCGCCTCGAGAGGCTGGTGATTGCAGAGTCCGAATCCAAGCGCGACAAGTTCGAAAAGCGCAAGCAGTTGTTGCCGCGCGAGCGCGTGGCCCGTCTACTGGACAGGGGTACGCCATTTCTGGAACTTAGCCGCCTGGCCGGGTTGAACATGCACGACGACGACGGCAAGAAATCGGTCATGGGCGGCGGCTCCATCGTGGGCATCGGAGTGGTGGCGGGCAAACGCTGCATTATTTCTGCCAGCGACAGCGCCGTCAAAGGCGGCACGGTCGCGCCCATGGGCTTGAAAAAAGGCCTGCGCGTGCAGCAGATCGCGCAGGAAAACAAGCTGCCTTTGATCTCTTTGGTGGAGAGTGGCGGTGCCAACCTGATGTACCAGAGCGAGATTTTCATTGAAGGTGGGCGAACCTTTGCCAACCAGGCGCGCATGTCGGCCATGGGCCTGCCGCAGATCGCCGTGGTGCATGGCTCGTCCACGGCGGGTGGTGCCTACTTGCCGGGCCTGTCGGACTACGTGATTCTGGTGCGTGGTCGCTCCAACATCTTTTTGGCCGGCCCTCCGCTGGTCAAGGCCGCCATTGGCGAGGACTGCACCGAGGACGAACTGGGCGGTGCTGAGACGCATGCGCAAGTCACTGGCCTGGGCGAGTATTTGTGCGAGGACGACGCGCACGCCATCGCCATGGCACGCGAGGTCATGGACAAGCTACGCTGGGACGTGGCCTGCGCAGATAGCGTCTATGCCGAGCCGCTGTTTGATGAGCAGGAGTTGATGGGCATCGTGCCCGCCGATGAGCGTGAGCCCTACGACGTGCGCGAGGTGATTGCGCGTCTGGTGGACGGCTCGGACTTTTTGGAATTCAAAGCCGAATATGGCGCCGAGATGATGTGCGGCCACGCCCGGGTGCAGGGGCAGTTGGTCGGCATTCTGGGCAACAACGGCCCGATCCAGCCGGCAGGGTCGACCAAGGCGGCACAGTTCATCCAGCTGTGCGACCAGACCGGCACGCCGCTGGTGTTCTTGCAGAACACCACTGGCTACATGGTGGGCTCGGTGGCCGAGCGCAGCGGTGCGATCAAGCACGGCTCCAAGATGATCCAGGCCGTGGCCAATGCGCGGGTGCCAAAATTCACTTTTATCCTGGGTGGCTCCTATGGTGCCGGCAACTACGGCATGTGCGGGCGGGGGTTCGATCCGCGCTTCATCTTTGCCTGGCCCACGGCCCGCACCGCGGTGATGGGTGGTGCGCAAGCCGCCAAGGTGATGGACATCGTCAACCGGGCCAAGATTGAGCGCATGGGCATGGAGGCCAATGAAGAAGCCCTGGCCGCCATGTCGGACGGCCTGCGTCTGCGTCTGGACAAGGAATCTGCTGCACTGTTTGGCACCGCCCGACTGTGGGACGACGGCATCATC
>CAIQBN010000513.1 GCA_903870065.1 uncultured beta proteobacterium
AACCAATACCCCGATATTGGCTTTGGGCGCACGCGTGGTGTGGGCTGATATCGATCCGTGGACTGGAAATGTGTCGGTTGACGATGTGGCAAGAAAGTGCACCCCAAAAACCAAGGCCATTGTGGTAGTGCATTGGGGGGGTTATCCGTGCGACCTGGAGCAACTGGCAGAGGTTGCGCGGCGGCGTGGCATTGCCCTGATAGAGGATGCGTCGCATGCGCTGGGCTCACAATACCAGGGACGCCGCATTGGCGGGCATTCGGATTTTGTGTGCTTCTCCTTTCAGGCTATCAAGTTGCTGACCACGGGCGATGGAGGCGCGCTGGTTTGTAAGGCAGTGTCAGATGAGCGCAGGGCGCGGCGCTTGCGTTGGTTTGGACTGGATCGGCAATTGGATGCGGTTGATGAATGCCGCTGGGAACAAGATATCGAAGAGCATGGCTACAAGTTCCATATGAACGACATTGCCGCGACCATCGGCTGTGACCAACTGCGCTATCTGGATGGCAACTTGCAAAAGCACCAGGCGCATGCTGCGCAGTACGACGATCTCTTACGCAGGTTTCACACCGTGCGGCCCTTGCAGCGCAGCGCAGACCGATCTAGTGCGCATTGGCTTTACACCGTGCGGGTGGCACAGCGTTCAGCATTTATTGCGCACTTGCGTCTGGCTGGCATTGCGGCATCGCGGGTGCATGTGCGCAATGATCGTTACACGGTGTTTGCACCTTCGGTCTGCGACGCTCTGAATGGGGTTGCGGTGTTCGACGCCGAGCAAGTCAATATTCCCTGCGGCTGGTGGCTCAGCGCGCAGGATGTGGCTGCCGTCATGGATGCACTGTGCCGGTTTGAGGCGGCGCCAGCGTGATGCGGCGTTTGGCACAGTGGCTGCGGCGTTCGCTGCGCGGATCACCGGGCGAGCCTATGGCCATGCAAGACCCGCTGGCAGAGCCCGATCGCTTTGACACCTATGCGCGGGGAAAAATGGGCGCACAGGTAACGGTCGATATTTTCAAAGGAATTTGGTCATCCGAACTCCCCGCACACCTGGGCGTGACCAGCGGGAGCGCGCAGTTGTTTGATGATCCGCGCATCCACTGGATGATCCAGCGCCTGGGTGGAGTTGATGGATGGAGGGTTCTGGAACTCGGTCCGCTCGAAGGTGGACACAGCGCCATGTTGCAGCAGGCCGGTGCGGCGCAGGTGGTCGCGCTGGAGGCCTGCGCTATGTCCTATCTCAAGTGCCTGTTGGTCAAGGACCTGTGCCAGCTTGGGCGAGTCGACTTCCGGTTTGGTGACTTCATGGTGTTTCTGGAGGATGATCAAGTCAGTTTTGACTTGGTCGTTGCCAGCGGCGTTCTCTACCACCAGCATGACCCCATAACTTGCATTGCGCGCATGGCTACCCGCTGTGACAAGGTATTCCTTTGGACCCACTACTACACCGACGATTTGCGCACCGAGCGCTTGCATTCAGCGATGTTTGCGTCGGTTGCCTCGAAGTCTCTTTCGCCGACACGGGGAAGCGCAGCAGCGCCAGCTTGGCCTGCTGACCGATTCGGTTGTGAGCTGTTTCGACTGGATTACGAGACCTATTTACCGGGCGTCAAGTACCGTGGTGGCGTGCATGACCACGCCCACTGGATGCGCCGGGAGGATATTTTGGCCTGCCTTCGGCATTACGGATTGACCGATATTGATGTGGCATTTGACCAGCAGGCGCATCCATTTGCGGCTAACTTTGCGTTGCTGGCGCAACGCCCGGGCGCTGGGGAGCAGGGAATAGCTGATTCTTATCGCAACACAATGCGTGCCATGACCGGCGCCGAACCCTGGTGTATCGACACACTGCGGCTGGGTGGCGGGTTTCTTGACGTGGCGGGTTGGGCGATTGCGCCGAAAGGTGTTGTCGGGCGGATTGGTTTTCTGGTGGATGGTCAAGCTGTTCAGGGGCCGCTTTGTGGGCTGCCCAGGGAGGATGTGGGCTCGTATTACTGGTTTTTTCCTGCGGCCCATCGCTGCGGATTTTCCTTTCACCATCCGGTGGATTGGGCATCCGATGCTCCCGTGCTCCTGCAATATGTCGACTCCTTGACGGGGCAGGTCGTTGCGACCGAGCATGATCTTTGCGTCAGGCCGCAGGACCTGCGAGGAGAAACGCCCAGGCCGGCGTTGGCACTTGTGCAGCGCACACACACCGGAAATTCAATGGATCAGTACTTTGTAGAGGGGTACTCCACGTACCGTACTGTCATGCGTTGCCTCGTGGAGGCAACAGGTCAGGAATTGGCTTTGGGGTCCTGTGTGCTGGATTTTGGTTGCGGCCCGGGGCGCTTGACCCGCTATTGGTTGAACCAGCCGGGGCTGCAGGTTGTTGCCGTTGATGTAGACCCTGCGTGTGTGGACTGGTGTCGCAACCACCTCGGTGCCGGCCAGTACTACGTGGGTCCGCTGCGCCCGCCTTTGGCTTTGGATTCGCAGAGCGTGGACTGTGTGCTGGCCATCAATGTCGTGCTGCACATGGGCGAGCGGGATGGCTTGGACTGGCTGCGTGAGTGGGCGCGTATTTGCAAGCCCGGCGGCACCTTGCTGGTCTCGATTGCGTCCGATCTGGCGCTGACCCGTGCCCGGCTCAGCGCATCACACTACGCTGAGATCCAGGGTTATGCGTTTTTGGAGTTGAGCCGCAACCCGGATCTGGACGGCGTGATTTCAGACCCCAACTACTATAAAAATGTGTTTCATTCCCACGATTACGTCCGGCGGGTGTGGCCTTCGCTGGGGCTGGAGGTGCTGCGCATCGTACCGGGCTGCATCGGTAATCACTACGATCTGGTGGTTTTACAGCGGTTGGGGTAACCCGTTTAGTCCGATCCGAATCAAACGGCCCGCCGCGCCCGTACTGCTGCCGCTAGTTGGTGCAGCACCGGTACGGTCTGCGCCATGCTGATGCAGGCGTCAGTGACCGACACACCGTATTTCAGCGGTGTGTCGGGTGCGATGTCCTGACGGCCTTCGCTGAGGTGACTCTCGATCATGATGCCGGTGATGCGCCGATCACCGGCCGCGATTTGCTGCGCCACCTCAGCGGCCACCAGGATCTGGCGTGCATGCTGCTTGCTGCTATTGGCATGGCTCACATCAATCATCACTTGTTCACGCAGGCCCGCTGCCTTGAGCAGCGCACAGGTGGCATCGATGTCGGGTCGGCCATAGTTGGTGCTCTTGCCGCCACGCAGGATGACATGGCAGTCATCGTTGCCACGGGTCTCGAAAATCGCGGCCTGGCCCATCTTGGTCATGCCCATGAAAGCGTGCGGCGCCTGGGCAGCCTGGATGGCGTCGGTGGCTACTTTGACACCTCCATCGGTGCCGTTCTTGAAGCCTACCGGGCAGGACAGGCCACTGGCGAGCTGGCGGTGACTCTGGCTTTCGGTGGTACGTGCGCCAATGGCGCCCCAGCTTACCAAGTCGCTGATGAACTGGGGGCTCAGCAAATCCAGAAACTCAGTGCCAACGGGCATGTCAATTGCCAAAATGTCCAGCAAGAGCTTGCGTGCCATTTCCAGACCTTCATTGATCGCAAAGCTGCCATCCAGGTGCGGGTCGTTGATATATCCTTTCCAGCCCACGGTGGTGCGCGGCTTTTCGAAATACACCCGCATCACCACCAGCAGATCTTGCTTGAGCGCTTCGGCCTGTTCCTTGAGCTGCCAGGCGTATTCCATGGCCTGTTCATGGTCGTGGATTGAGCAGGGGCCAACCACCACAATGAGGCGGTCATCGTCTCCGTGCAACACGCGGGAGATCGCATTGCGGCTACTTTCGACAAGGGCCTGAGCAGCCTCAGGAACCGGCAGCTTCTCCTCCAGCAAGGCGGGCGTTATGAGGGGGCGCACCGCGCCAATGCGGGTGTCGTCGATGCGGGTGGTGTCGTGGGTGGTGAGTTCAATTTTCATGCTATCAATTATATAGCTGTTGATGCATGTTTCACGAGGGCTGGATGCCAATTTGACACTTAAGATGTTTGGTGTAGCCGGATGGTATTGCGTCCGGCATCCTTGGCCTGGTACATCGCTGCATCAGCCCACTGCAAGATGTCGGATTCGCTGAACTCATGGTTAACGAACACTACAACACCGATGCTGGCAGAGCAGTGGTGCTCAACGATGGTGTCTGCTTGACCGGTTTGTTTGACCACCAGGCGGTAGGGCGCGGCAAGGTTCATGCGAATTTTTTCCGCTACGGCCAGTGCCTGGTCGGTAGAACTTGTGCGGTCTTTGCTCAGCTCGCTGAGCATCACCACAAATTCATCGCCGCCAAAACGCGACACCGTATCCATCTCGCGCACACAGGCATTCAGGCGGTGCGCCACTTCCATCAACAATAGGTCACCGACGCCGTGGCCGTGCGCATCATTGAGCGGCTTGAAGTTGTCCAGGTCCAGAAACATCATTGCGCCGAATACCCCGTTGCGCTTGCTGGCGGCCATGGCCTGGCTCAAGCGGTCACCCAGCAAGCGGCGGTTGGGCAGGCCCGTGAGCAAATCGTAAAAAGCCATCTGGCGAACCTGCTCCTGCGCGCGTTTGGTTTCGCTTAAATCCACATCCAGACAAAACATTTCTGGTGCGCGCCCAACCGGTTTTAGTAGTGCGTGACTGGAGAACACCGGTACCCTGGAGCCGCTTTTGGTCTGCAGCAGCAACTCACCAGCCGGTATGGGTTCTGCGGACTGCGCCATGTGCTGCATGGCAGCGCGAATACCTTCACGCATGTCGGGAGGGATGATGAGTTGCAGCAAGTTGCCGCCCATCGCCTCGGCCCGGGTATAACCGTAGAGCTTTTCGGCGGCCGCGTTCCAGTAGGTGACCGTGCCGTCCATCGCGTACCCCTGCACTGCCACTCCGGGAATCTGCTCCATCAGTGAGCGAAAGCGGGTTTCGCTTTCTTGCAGTGCTTCCTCGCGTTGTGTCAGCGATTCAATCAGGTGGTTGAAACCACCAATGAGCCGACCGACTTCATCGTTGCGCGCAATGGGCAGCGGCTCTGTGGGTTGGCCACGGTGTGGCAGGTTAGCCAGTGTGTTGGCTGCGTCCAGCAGTGGCGAGAGCTCGCGCTTGAGCATCCACCAGGTCAGCACGGCGGCCAACACCGTCAACATCAGGGTGGCAAACAACATGCGTTGCTGCAGATCGTCTATCGGTGCGAAAGCCTGTGCGGTGGGCAGAATGACAGCGGCATACCAGCCGGCCAGTGCGATACCCCTGGCTGAGGCCAGCACTTCAACGCCTCGCGGGTTGATAAACACGTCTGATCCTTCATAACCCTGGATGAACCGATCCAGCGCCAGGCTGGCTCCGGCGGGGGGAAGGACTTCCATGACACGGCTGGTGTCGCTGGCAGTAATGACCAAGCGTTGTTGAGGCGCCACCAGCAAGTAGCCTCCGGACTGGCCTTGAAATCCCTGAATGAGCTGATCGAGAAAATTGGGTTTGTCCAAGCGGGTCGCACCCACAAGGGCGCCCACAATGTGTCCCTGGGGGTTCCGAATTGGCATTCCCAAGGCAAAAATGGGTGCTTTGAGCGTGGGGCTGGTGATAAGGCGGCTAACCAAGGGTTTTCCATCGGACAGCAGGGCAGTCAAATCATTGAATTGCCGGTAATTGGTGCCGGCACGACCACTGGACCGGGGATATTCGGCAACCTCAGTCCCGTCGACTGTGCTGATGATGATCCCACCGTTGAAGAGTGACTGCAGTATGCGACGCTCTTGCAGCATGGACTGCAAAGCCGCTTTGTCATTTAGCAGGGCAGGGGTGATGGCGGCGGCAACTGTCTCCAGCGCTTTCAGACGGTCTTGCAGGCCGTTGCTGACACCGGTTGCCAAAATGGTTGCGGCCTGGAGCTGCTGCTCGCCGAGCAGGCGTTGCATGTCAGCATGCAGCAAACGGCTGGCGTAATGTTCCACGGACCAGATGCTGCCCACGAAGATGAGCAGGGTGAAAATCACCACCCGCGTCCGTATGGACCGTTGGTACAAAAAATGTTGGAACAAACAGAACCCTTGATGACAGCTGGTTCATTGTGGACAAGAAGCGCTGTCTGCGCAAGCCCGCTTGACCGCGGTAGTGGGGGTGCAGCGGCATCCGCGACAATCAGTACGATGAATGACTTTCTGCGCCTGTGGTTTCGGTTGGTCCCGGCCTATGCCGTGGGATATTTCCTGTCCTATACCTTGCGCAGTGTCAATGCCGTTATTGCGCCCGAGTTGATGCAGGAGCTTGGCATTACTGCGGCCGGGCTGGGACTATTGACTTCGGCCTATTTTTTGGCGTTTGGCTTGTTTCAGCTGCCACTGGGTATGCTGCTGGATCGCTTCGGTCCGCGGCGGGTGGAGGTGGGACTGTTAATGATTGCGGCGGCGGGTTGCGCCCTGTTCGCGGCGGGACAGTCATTGCCCGTGTTGGCCCTGGCCCGGGCCCTCATTGGTTTGGGGGTTTCGGCCTGCCTGATGGCGAGTTTTAAGGCTTTTAGTCAGTGGTTTCCGGCGGAGCGCATGCCTTCGCTGACGGCCACCATCATGGTTGCGGGCGGGCTGGGCGCACTCACTGCCAGTGTGCCCGTTGAGTCGGCGCTTCCGCTGCTTGGCTGGCGCGGCATTTTTTGGGTGGTCGCAGCCCTGCTGGTGCTGACGGCGGCATTTTTGTGGACGGTGCCTGACCAGACAGCTGCAGACAAGCCGGAGTCTTTTGGGCAGCAACTGCGCACCTTGCGCAATATTTACAGCAGCCGTGTTTTTTGGCGGTTTGCACCGCAGTCCACTGCCATTGCCGGGGGCTTCATGGCGGTTCAGGGGCTGTGGGCGGTGCCATGGTTGATCGAAGTGAATGGGTTGAGTCGAGCCGACGCGGCTGGGGTGCTTTTTTTGCTTTCGGTTGCCATGCTGGCTGGTTTCCTTTTCATCGCCACCAGTTCGTTGTGGCTGGCCAGTCGGGGCGTATCGCCCATGGCGTTGCTCACCGTGGGCATGGGGCTGGCTTTGGTGGCGGAGCTGACCATTATTCTCGGCTTGGCACCGCCGGCATGGTTGTGGCCGTGTTTGGGCGTCTCATTTAGTTTGGGAAATATCGCCTATTCACAGCTGGCAAGGGCTTTTCCGGTAGCCCATTCGGGGCGGGTCAACACGGCACTGAATCTCATGTCATTTCTTGGTGCCTTTGCTTTGCAGTGGGGAATAGGAACAGCTGTGGATGCCCTGGTTGGTGGTGGTGTGGGCCGCCCAGAGGCTTTTAAGTTGACCTTCGGAATTCTGTTGGGTGTTCAATTGGTGTGTTTTGGCTGGTTTTTGGTGCCCGTGCGACGCTGACCAATGTGCGTGTTGTTTGCGCAAATCGGTATTGCGCGGATGGATTTGGTGAAAAAATTGGCGCCTTGCAGTATTTTTAACCCCACACCATGAAGCAAGTTGTCAGTATCAGCCTGGGCTCGAGTGGTCAGGACTTTGATTTCATCACCGATTTTTTGGGCGAAAAGTTGCATGTGCGACGTGTCGGTACCAACGGCAGCACCGCCGCGGCGGTGAAGCTAATCAAGCAATGGGACAAGAAGGCCAGTGCCGTCGGTCTGGGTGTGCTCAAGGACAGCTACCGGGTCGGATCGCGCCGATTCATCGAAAAGGATAGTGCACGACTCAAGGCGGTGGCCACCCAGGTGCCGGTTACTACAGGCGGGCGTCTGGGCGATATTTTTCAAGAGTGGGCGGTGCGCCATGCGCAGACCCATCTGGTCAGTTTTTTCAACAATGCCCGTGTACTTTTCTTCTCCGGTATGGCGGACTACAAACTGGCTGTGTCCCTTTCCGAGTACACCAGCAATTTGCAGTTTGCTGACCCGCTTTTGCAGCTGGGTGTGCCCAAGTTATTGGGTTCGATGGACGCTTTGAATCTGTACTCCAACGGAGCGCACTACGTGAAGGACTGGACGCTTCCGTCCGCCATGGCGTCCGGGCCAGTGAAAGAGTGGACCCGTTTTGTATTGCGCAAGGCAATGCAAAAGGCCTCGGTCATTGTGGCGCCAGTCCATGAGCTGGATGACTTTGGGTTGGAGGAACTGGCGGGCAAAACCGTGATCACTGCCACGGTGAACGATGAACGCATTGCGCAGATGCGTAGCAAAGGTGTGTCTACCATCATTGACGGCTCGCCGGTCATGCACGGTCATGTGCTGGGTGCCAATTTGCTTGACGCCATGATCATTGCCGCCACCGGCAAGGCGCCGCAGGAAATTCTGGAAGATGACTACCTGGAGATCATCACCGGACTGGGGTCCGAGCCGCGCATCATTCACCCCAATGGCTACAACCGCATCAATCGGTTTGCGTTTGTGATTCATCCCTTGTCACAGGAATATTTCAAGAAGGTAAAGCCGATCGACATGCTGTCGCAGGTGTCGCCGCCGGTGCTGATGAACTCGCTTGAAAGGATCATGGCTTACGCGCCGCCTTTTGTGTATTCCAAAGTGACCGGCATCAAGTCACCCACAGGAGTTGAGGCGGAGGGGTGGCTAATTTCGGTGGGCGGAACGCCCAGGGAAATCATGCGCCATAGTCCGGAGTTCACTTACCGTCGCTTGCTGGACGCTGCGGCGATGGCCAAGCGCCTTGGTGCGCAGATTATGGGCCTGGGCGCATTCACCAAGGTGGTAGGGGATGCGGGGCTGACTGTGGCCAAACGGGCGCCGCTTCCGATTACCACTGGCAATAGTTACAGCGCCTCTGGTGCTTTGTGGGCTGCGCATGATGCCATTTTGCGCATGCGACTTCTGCCGGCGCCAAAGGGAAAGGGGCGTGTCAAATTCAAGGCGATGGTGGTTGGCGCTACAGGTGCTATCGGGTCGGTCTGCGCCCGTCTGCTCGTGCGCGCTGCCGAAGAGGTATACATGGTTTCACCCGAAACGGCCAAGTTGCTGGCGCTCAAGGAGTCGATCCTGCGAGAGACCCCTGAAGCCAAAATTTTTCTGTCGGCTCAAGCAGACAGGGACATTGCCGAAATGGACATGGTGGTCACCGCCACGTCAGGCGCCGGGAAAAAAGTGCTTGACATCATGAAGGTTAAACCAGGTTGCGTTATCACCGATGTGGCACGTCCGCTGGATCTGCCGCCGTCTGAAGTGGCAAAACGTCCCGATGTACTGGTGATCGAGTCGGGTGAAATCCAATTACCCGGGGACGTGCAAATGAAGAATATCGGGTTGCCCAAGGGGGTAGCCTATGCCTGTCTGGCTGAAACAATTGTGCTGGCGCTGGAGGGGCGTTTTGAGAACTTTACGGTTGGCCGTGCAATTGAGTGGGAAAAAGTCCGCGAGATTTACAAACTCGGTTTGCGCCATGGTATGAAATTAGCGGCAATTTCTGGTGTCAACGGTCCTTATAGTGATGAGGATATCGAGCGGGTGCGTGAATTGGCCTTGGCTGCCCGTGCCAAAGCTGCGCTTGGCCCGGATCAGGTCAAGCCACTGACACCGCGCAAGTCCGGAGCACGAAAGCCCTCCCCGCATAAGCGCGCCGCTCGGGTAAACAGTGCCTGACTACAAGGCCGTTAGCGCAATTTCGATGAAATTGCCTGCAACAGCACGCACTTTGCCTGTCCGTGGTACATTAGACGATCGCTTTTGGCGACTGGTCACGTCACTACAAGCGGTCGACGCGAAGATCCCCGGCAGAGGGTTCGCCAGTCCAGCCCCGCAATGGCGTTTATACGAAGCCTTTTACGGCCCAGTGTTTTTTCCCTCTGTTGATGTCGCCCCTGCTATGGCGCTCGCCCCTGCCGAGGTTGGTTATGAACTGACTTTTGGGGTGAACTGAATGGATTCCCCGGCATGGGGGCATGCCACTGTTGAGTTCGGGTCAAGTGGCGTAATTGCCCAGGGCCTATTTGATTTTTTGATGATTTTTACTAAGACTATTGAACAGACTCCCATCACGATGGGAAAGTACAGAATTGCAGCCTGCCCGCGTCAGTTACCTGGCGGCCGGTACGCCGCTCAGGTTTCTATTGCAAGCGGCCGAGGTAGCGCTTGCACTGACCGCGTGATGCGGTTTCGCGATGAATTTGCCTCGCATGATGACGCGGTGCGTTACGCCATTGCCCAGGGTATAGATTGGGTGCGTACGACCACTCGCCCACATTAAACGCTTTGTTTTTACAGGAGTTCAACCACCATGGCTAAAGAAGACTTGATCGAGATGATGGGTGTCGTCAACGAGGTGCTTCCAGATACGCGTTTTCGCGTCACGCTGGACAATGGGCATCAGTTGATTGCGTATTCAGCCGGCAAGATGCGCAAGAACCATATTCGCATTCTGGCAGGTGACAAAGTGTCTCTGGAGTTGTCGCCCTATGACCTGAGCAAGGGACGTATCAATTTTCGCCACATCGAGGGCCGTGGCCCCATGACGCCTCGCCGCACGAGTTAAGTTGAGCGGTAGCGCCGGTCAGGCGTCCGGTCAGCGGGCGCCGGCGCGTTTGAGTTTCACTTTTTTTCCGCTTTGATCCGCTGCCGTTGATCTTGCCTTGGGCTGCACTCCCTTGTTTTGCGTGTCCAGGCAGATCAATGTGTCGGTGTAGCAAACAAAGCGATTGAGATAGTCTGGGGATATGGCACGCATGAGTGCCAGCGACTCAAGAACCACGCGGTGCGAGTTGATTGGACCGGCGTTCTTTGGCGCTTGGTCCAATGCGTGGGCAAGCTGTCTTTCTGCACTGAGTTTGGACCAGGTGTTGCGGAAATACTGGGCGGACTTCAATTCCCGTCGTTGGATGCGTTGTCCTGCCAACTCTGATTCTGCAATTTGCGGTAGGTTCTGCTCCAAATCGCGGGCAAGGTCAGTCAAAGCGCCATGGCTGATGTGTGATTGAAGCGTAACTAGCCGGCGCGTAACGCCCTTGAAGTCTCCCGCGTCGTGGAGTTCCTGGAGATCTGCAACCGCATGCGGACGCGTTATCGCAACGCTGGCAATGCTTGCCTTCGATTCGCGTTGCGCCGTTTCAAAACGATTCTTAAGATCGTGCAGCACCCGTCGTAGTTTTTCACCAAGAATGTGTTGAACGTCGTTCTGATGAGAACCTGCCCGTCGGGCCATCGCGTCAATGTAAAAAAAGCGGACTGGGTCGAACCGGCTGGCTCCGAGCAGGCGAAGTGAATCAATCTCCTGGTGCAAAAGGATGGACTGATTCGGTCCAAAATCCGGCACGTTGTCGCAGTTACATGCCTGCATGGGTCGTCGTATTCGAATGGGAAACCCTGGGAACCGGCGCCATTTCTACGCGCCGATTCTGAGCGCGTGCGGTTTCATCCAAATTAGGAGTTAGCGGTTGTTCTGCACCAAAGGCCGCAGCGAACACGGCCGATGAGGGCATGCCCTCTTCGATTAATGTGCGAGTGACCGTCAGAGCCCGTTGCGCCGACAACTCCCAATTGTCGGCAAAGCGGCTGTTGCCTTCGCGTATCGATCGGTCGTCGGTAAATCCACTGACCATCAGCATTTCATCGCGGGCCTTCAAATAGGAGTGCAGGGGCATCACCAGACTGTTCAAAAGCTTGCGACCTTCGGGCTGCAACTGGTCAGAATTTAGCGAGAACAATACCCGACCACTGATACCAATTTTTCCATTGGTCAATGTGATGCGTCCGTTTGCAAGGGGAATTGCCAAGGCTTTTTCTAGGGACATTCGGCGCTGCTCCTCGATGTGCCGCTTTTTGACTTCTTCTTGCAAGAGGTTTGCCAATTCAATCTGGACCAACATGACTCCGATCAACAGCAGTACAAAGGCGCCCAAGAGGCCCGACATTAGGTCGCCGAATACGGCCCAGACCGGCGCAGTTTGCTCCTGGCCGTATTCACTTTCGTTCATTTGGCCACCCCTTGTGCAGCCAGTGGCTGCCGGTTTGGTAGCTGGCGCAGTTCATCAAAGACATCTTTGTGCGACAGGATGCTCAAATCGATGATTTCGCGGGCTTGGGCCACGTAGTAAGCAAGCTGCTCGTCGCTTCTTGTCATTGACTTGTCCATCGCTGCCTCAATCCGCTGCAAGTTCAAAATCAACTTTTCATTTGCGTCGGCAAATGAACCGACTGCAAAACTGAAGGAATCACTCAGGCTCGCTACATCGACTGCACTGCTGATGACATTTGCTGCAATCCCAGAAAGCTGAGTGGCTTCGGCATCGACTGTTGCCGAGAACTGCTGGCTCACCTGATTGAGCGCGCTCGCTGACGATGCCACCAGCGCGTCAATTACCGAGCGCTGTTCGGCAGAGGTGTGATGGATTGCATCGAGCATTGAATTCAGCGCGGCCATGATGCGACTACGTTCTTCGAGCAAGGCGTTATCGCGCGCCAGATTGCCGGATATTTCCCGACGCAACTCTCCTATGACCTCAGCCGCCGCGCGAGGTGCCTCGGACGCGGTTTGCATCAAGCGGGTTAAAGGTGCTTCCAGAGCTGCACCCAGGGTCGACAAATGGGTGCTCAGTGCAGATTGGAGTTCTCCGAGGCGTTCAACCGCAGCATGGCCGCGCGCTGCCTCTTCGGATCGAAGCCCACTGAGTTCAGTGCGTAGCGTGTTGGCAATTTGGTTGAAGTGCTCGCGGTGCTGTTGTGCCCAGTGTGCCTCAGTGTCGATTCGACTGCGCATCAAGTCTTCGGAGCAGGTTACCAGCCGCATCATTTCATTGAGGGTTTTGCCTGCGCTTTCCTGCGAATGAGTGGCGATTTCCTGCGCGGTGGATGCCAGCGTGGTGCAAATTTGCTGTTGTTGCGCAAGGGTTTGTGCGCTGCTGTTTTGCCAGCCGCGAAGCAACTCTGCGGCGGCGTTCTCCACTGAGTCTGCCCATACAGCAAGCCGCTGGCTTTCAGCCTCCGCTTGATTGGCCTGCAATGTCGAGTTCGCGGTACCGATCGATGCCAGAAGTGTCTCGGATCGATGTTCGAAACTGGCGCCGAACGCCTGCAGCGATTGACGCAGGTCCGAGGCCATGTTGGCGTTTGTTCGTTCTTGATCGGCTAATGCTGCGGTCCACTTGTTGACGGCGTTGGATGCAGTATGGTCCAGTCGTTTGGACAGACTCTCGAGCTGACCCTGTGTGGTCTGGATAGCCTGCTCATGCACGAGTCTTGACTCTTGCACCATTGCTGCAAGGGCAGTTTCAAGCGAGGGTCTGATGCTTTCGCCAGCGAGTTGTGCGCTATACGCCAGGCTGTCTCGCAGTGAATGATTTACGTCGTTTGCCAACTCGGTATAAACCTTTTTGACATCGCTGTGAAAGCGATCCTGGCCGTTGAGCAAACCTTCGGAAATTCGCTGGCTCATGCGTTCCATTTGCACCATCATCGCGTGCATGGCGTCAACGGCTAGCGGCAAATTTTGCGACTGAATCTGTAGTGCTTTGAAAGTCTCTTGCCGCTGGTGCGCGATTGAATGTATGCGGAATACGGTCGCTATTTTTGTGTCTAGTAGCTGAGCTGAGTCCGTCCTGTCCCTGCGGCTAAGCGCTGACATCAGGCCGAGCATGGCCGACGTTGCGACCCCTGCTACGGATGTTCCGAATGCCAGCCCCAGGCCCTTGATGGGGGCGGAAAATGCTTCGCGAATTGCTTGTGCATCGGTCGTATTTTCCAGCGCAAATATAGTTCCGTTGAGGGTAACAACCATGCCTAAAAAAGTACCCAGCATCCCCAACATCACCAGCAAGCCGACCAAGTAGGGGGTTAGAGCAGGCCCAGGCAGCGCGACACGTTCGCCTTCGATGCGCAAACGTACAGAACCTTGCAGGGAAGCATGGACATTGGCGATCCATGGTTCTAGGGCCGCTAGCTCATCAGGAGTTGTTTTGAGTGCCTTTTCCAGACTTGCATTGGCCTGGCGGAAACTTCGCAATTCCAGTGTGCCTACGGCATAGACTGCACCAATGATTGTGGTCATCCATAGCGCAATTCCGTGAGTATCTAGGAACCCGAATCCGACCCAAAGGACCGCCAGGACGCCTAGAAAACAAGCGCCCCAAAAGAAAAATTTGTTCATCCGTGCTTTTGATTTTGGTTGTGAAGTGCTTCTAGCAGCCCCAATGTTGGCTGCAGCCGAAGGTCGAGCTCGGCCAACAGCACCTCCTGAAGTTCCATGATGAACTGCGACTCCCAGTTTTGCGTTTGGGAGCAAGGGTCTCGGTTGCCTGCTGGGCTAGCGTCAAAACGCTGTGGTTCATGCCCGGTAGCGAGTTGGGTAAATCGCTTTTGGAGAAGCAGCGGCACCGTTGAAAGTATCCTGTTTTCGTGATCAAAGAGGATTTTCTCCAGCGCGGCGTCCAATGTTGCGAGTTGCCTGTGCGCGGCTGTGGAAAAGGTCAGTTTTTCGCGCACTTTGGCGCGTAAGGTTTTTATGTTTGAGTCCATGTCACGCTGGTGCGCGAGATGGAATTTGCGGTACGGCGAAAAGGCAGTGGTGACTGTGGTTGGCGCAACCGTTGAGTGGGTCGGCAAGGCGTGACGCGGCTTGCCAGTAGTCGCAAAACTAGCAAGGATCGCGCGTTCCAACGGATCCCGCAGACAAGCAAGCTCCTGTGCGAGGACACGAGCAGATTCGCATTCCGAATGGATTTGCTGTGATGACGCAATTGCTGTGCCGCCGTTGTTCACTGCGCTTAGGTTGATGGCCTGTGTAAAGTCAATCCAAAGGCTAAGTTTTTCGGCAAATGCACTTGTCGGCTTGGCAACTTCTACCGCGGCTAATGCAGTGAGCGTACGAACGAGTTGTGAGGAATGGAAGTGGCTACGCGTTGGTTCTCGCGTCATAAAACAAATCGGAAAACCCAACCCACACTTAAATGTCGATATTTCCGGCGCGCAATGCATTGGTCTCAATGAAGTCTCGCCGTGGCTCAACTTCATCCCCCATCAGCATGGTGAACACCCGGTCGGCTTCAATTGCATCGTCTATTTGTACGCGAAGCAGGCGACGCACGTTGGGATCCATTGTTGTTTCCCAGAGCTGCGACGGGTTCATTTCGCCCAGACCTTTGTATCGCTGGCGGCTTGTGGCATGTTCGGCCTGGGCGATCAACCAGGCCATCGCTTCCCGGAAATCAGACACTTTCTCTTCCTTCTGGCGCTCACCTTCGCCGCGCATGACTCGGGCGCCTTCAGATAGCAGTCCTTTGAACGTGTTGGCCGCCTCGGCAAGTGCTGCGTAATCGGCTCCATGCACAAAGTCCTGGGTGAGCACGCTGCTTTTCACATTGCCGTGGTGGCGGCGACTGATGCGCAGAATTGGCTTGTCGGTGCGCGAGTCGAATTCCCCGGCAACCTCGGCATCGGGTAGCTTCGCCTGCAGCGCGGACGCAGAATTTTCTGCGTCCGCTACGGTGTCAAGGTTTAACGCCACACCGTCGGCGACCGATCGCAGGGCTTCAGCATCCATGAAATTCTTCAGGCGTGCTATCACGGCCTGGGCAACCATGTGTTTGCGTGCCAGTTCGGCCAGGGTTTCGCCGGCAATGGTGGTGCCATTGGCGCCGCCGGTGAATACGGATGCGTTGACCAAAGCAATGCGCAGAAGGAAACTGTCGAGTTCGGTCGGACCCTGCAAGTACAGTTCTTCCTTGCCGGCCTTGACTTTGTACAACGGAGGCTGGGCAATGTAGATGTGTCCGCGCTCGACCAGTTCGGGCATCTGGCGGTAGAAGAATGTCAGGAGCAGTGTGCGGATGTGGGCGCCATCAACGTCCGCATCGGTCATGATGATGATGCGGTGGTAGCGCAGTTTGGCGACGTTAAAGTCGTCATTGCCCGTGCTGCCTCCAGCCTTGCCAATGCCCGTGCCCAAGGCGGTGATCAGTGTCAGAATTTCGTTGCTAGTCAATAGCTTCTCGTAGCGGGCTTTTTCGACGTTCAGGATCTTGCCGCGCAGCGGCAGAATCGCCTGAAATTTACGGTCGCGGCCCTGCTTGGCTGAGCCGCCGGCAGAGTCGCCCTCGACGATGTAAATTTCGCACATCGCAGGATCCTTTTCCTGACAGTCCGCTAGCTTGCCGGGCAGGCCCATGCCGTCCAGTACACCCTTGCGGCGGGTCATGTCGCGGGCTTTGCGGGCCGCTTCACGGGCGCGGGCAGCCTCGATGATTTTGCCGACGATGATCTTGGCATCGTTGGGGCGCTCTTGCAGGTAGTCGGCCAGCAGCTTGCTGACAATGTCTTCGACCGGGCCACGCACTTCGCTACTGACCAGCTTATCCTTGGTCTGGCTGCTGAACTTGGGCTCGGGTACCTTCACGCTCAGTACGCAGGTCAGGCCTTCCCGCATGTCATCGCCGGACACTTCGACCTTGGCCTTTTTTGCGAGTTCGGATTCGTCGATGTATTTGTTGATGACGCGTGTCATCGCTGCACGCAGGCCCGTCAGGTGGGTACCGCCGTCGCGCTGCGGGATGTTGTTGGTAAAACACAAGACTTGCTCGTTGTAGCCACTATTCCACTGCATGGCCACTTCCACACCGATGTTGGTACCTTGGTCACTTTGGCGGTCCCCCATGGCGTGGAAGATGTTGGGGTGCAATACTGTCTTGCCCTTGTTGATGAATTGCACAAAGCCCTGTACCCCCCCGGCGCCGGCAAAATCGTCTTCCTTGCCTGTGCGCTCATCTTTCAAGCGGATGCGCACACCGTTGTTCAGAAAACTGAGTTCGCGCAGGCGCTTGCTCAAGATTTCGTAGTGGAAGTCGTTGTTCTCCTTGAAAATCTCGGTGTCTGGCAGAAAGTGCACTTCAGTGCCGCGTTTCTCGGTTTCACCAATGATCTTCATCGGTGAAACGTCGATGCCGTTGATCGTGTCGACGATGCGGTTCTGTACAAAGCCTTTGCTGAACTCCAACGCATGTACTTTGCCATCGCGACGAATGGTCAGGCGCAACATCTTGGAGAGCGCATTGACGCAACTCACGCCGACACCGTGCAGACCACCAGACACTTTGTAGCTGTTCTGGTTGAACTTGCCCCCAGCGTGCAGTTCGGTCAAGGCTATTTCGGCGGCACTGCGTTTTGGCTCATGCTTGTCATCCATTTTTACGCCAGTGGGGATGCCACGGCCATTGTCGACAACGCTGATCGAGTTGTCAGAGTGGATGGTGACCAAGATATCGTCGCAGTGTCCAGCAAGGGATTCGTCGATGGAGTTGTCGACCACCTCGAACACCAAATGGTGAAGACCGGTGCCGTCGGACGTGTCACCGATGTACATACCGGGGCGCTTGCGTACGGCCTCAAGGCCCTCGAGGATCTGAATGGATCCTTCGCCGTAGGCTTCAGTGGCGCCTGCCTGGTTGGTGTCGATGGTGGGTTGGAAGTTGGAGCTGTCCGAGCCTCCTTCGCCAGTATGAACGGCGTTGTGTGCGTCGGTCGAGGCGGTCTGGGGTTTGTGTTCTTCGGTCATGGCTAACTTCTCTCTCAGTCAAGTGGGTATTGCATCGCTGGGTGCTGCACATTCCCACAAATTTTCAATCTTCTTGAATGACCAAACCCCCGTAGGTCGGGGGTTTGCGTCAGGTGGCGCGCCGCTTGGACGGGCATCAAATTCGCATGGGCATCACCACATATTTGAAGCTGACGTTGTCTGGAATAGTGAACAACGCCGAGCTGTTTCCGTCGGAAAGTTCCAACGTCACCATGTCTTGTGCCATATTGGCCAGTGCATCGATCAAGTAGGTTACGTTAAATCCTATTTCAATGCTGTCACCGGCATAGTCGATATCGAGTTCGTCCACCGCTTCTTCCTGTTCGGCATTGTTGGATGCAACCCGCAAGCTCCCAGGGTCGATGTTCAGTCTCACCCCTTTGAACTTGTCACTCGTCAGTATGGCGGTGCGCTGCAGGGTTGCAAGCAGGGCGGCGCGTCCCAGGGTGATGCTGTTCTTGTGGTTTTTGGGAATAACACGGTTGTAGTCGGGAAATTTTCCTTCAACCAGCTTGGTGACAAACTCCATGCCGTCAAATATGAACTTTGCCTGATTGTTTGCAAACTGCATTTCTATGGCACCGTCCGCATCGCTGAGCAATCGCTGTAGTTCAACCACGGTCTTGCGGGGCAAGATCACCTCTTGTTTTGGTACTTCGACATCCAGCATGGCAGACGCAAAGGCTAGGCGGTGACCGTCGGTAGCGACCAAACTGAGTTGCTTGCCTTCAGCAACAAACAGTATCCCGTTGAGGTAATAGCGGATATCGTGCACAGCCATTGCAAATGACACTTGACTCAGCAAGCCCTTGAGTGTCTTTTGCGGCACGCTGAAAACGGGGCCAAAGTTGGCCGACTCCTGCACCAGGGGGAAGTCTTCGGCTGCCATGGTTTGGAGCGTGAATTTGCTCTTGCCGCCCTTGAGAATGATCTTGCTTTGATTGGATTCCAGTGACACGGTCTGGTCAGACGGCATGGTGCGCAAAATGTCGATGAGTTTGCGTGCACCAACGGTGGTGGTGAAGTCGCCAATATCACCACCAAGCTCTGCAGTCGTGCGGATTTGGATCTCAAGGTCACTGGTGGTGACTTGCAGTGAGGTGCCTGTTTTTCGGATCAGCACATTGGCCAAAATTGGCAGGGTGTGACGACGCTCCACAATTCCGGCTACGGACTGCAGTACCGATAGGACCTTGTCCTGCGTTGCCTTCAAAACGATCATGTCATCCTCTTCTGTATTGTCTACTCTGGCACATTCTTCATCTGTGCCCAAATTTTTTGAAATCCTGCCATTTTCCCAGTTTTGGACCCAACTTTTTAACAACGGGTGTTTTATTCCTGAACTCACTATCCTTTGAGGGTTTGTTCAAGCACATGCAATTGTTGGTTCAACTCCGTCATCTGCTGGCGTTCTCCGCCGATCTTGCGTACCGCATGTAAAACGGTTGTGTGATCGCGACCGCCAAATAGCTCACCGATTTCAGGAAGGCTCTTTTGTGTCAATTCTTTTGCGAGGTACATGGCGATCTGGCGCGGCCGCGCAATGCTTGCGGGGCGCTTCTTTGAATACATGTCAGCAACTTTTATCTTGTAATAGTCGGCCACTGTCTTTTGAATGTTTTCCACAGAAATTTGCCGGTTCTGGATCGACAACAGGTCACGCAGTGCCTCGCGCGCCAATTGAATGGAAATTTCTTTCTGGTTGAAACGCGAGTAGGCCAAAATTTTTCTCAGCGCGCCTTCAAGTTCTCGGACGTTGGAGCGCACATTCTTGGCAACGAAAAATGCCACCTCTTCGGGCATTTCAGACCCTTCAACCCGCGATTTGTTAATCAGAATTGCGACACGCATTTCCAGTTCGGGCGGCTCTATCGCCACCGTTAGGCCCGAGTCGAAACGTGAAACCAGTCTTTCATGAATATCGGCCAGCCCTTTTGGATAGGTGTCGCTGGTCATCACAATATGTGATTTTTTCGCCAGCAATGCTTCAAATGCGTTGAAGAACTCTTCTTGCGTGCGGTCTTTGTTGGCAAAAAACTGTACGTCGTCGATCAAAAGCAAATCCAGTGAGTGGTAACGTTCCTTGAATTCGTCAAATGTCTTTCGTTGGTAGGCTTTAACCACATCGGAGACAAACTGCTCTGCATGAATGTAGAGAATTTTGGATCCGGGTTTGTCGGCCAGCAGACGATTGCCAACGGCGTGCATCAGATGGGTTTTCCCCAGGCCAACGCCTCCATAGATAAACAAGGGGTTATAGAGGTGCCCGGGTACAGTGGCGACGTGCATTGCGGCAGCGCGCGCCATCCTGTTGGCGGTGCCCTCGACCAGGTTATCGAACGTGAGCGTGGTATTGAGACGGTTTTTGGGGAGGCCAGAAGGTGCAGCCTCGCCAGCGGTAACGCTCTCCTCTGCTGAAACCATCTCCACAAAGTGTTGATGCGTGATGCTTTTTGCAATCGCTTCCTTCGGAGCGATTGCTAACTCAACCAAAATTACTTGGCCGTACATCTTCTCAAGTAGCGCTGAAATTCTGCCACTGTACTGAGCGCGTATCCAATCAAGTTTGAAGCGGTTGCCAACAAAGACAATGATCTTGGAAAAGTCGTCAACGACGGTTGCGGTCAGTGGTTTTATCCACGTATTAAATTGTTGTTCAGGCAACTCCTGCGCGAGTTGATCAACGCAGCTTTGCCAAAGGCTTTGTCCGATGTCGAGTCCCGGGCTTGGCGGATGGTTGGATGAGAGTCCCTCGGTCATTGTTGTTTTTCAGCTTCTGTGGATAGATTTGAATTGCTGCGAGAGGAATTGTAATTTATCAAAACCTTATCCACATTTTTTCGGACAAAGGCATAGTTGCAGTGATGCTGTCTGTTCGCATCGTAAGCTCTTGCTCCGGTTAAGAAAATTTGCGATAATCGACGGTTCCCCTGATTGTGTTCGGGGTGATTTGACACGATTTGCCCATTTGTCAAATGGAGTGAATCAGAACTGAGCCTATTAGGAATTTCCAATGAAACGCACTTACCAACCTTCCAAAATTCGTCGCGCCCGTACCCACGGATTCCTTGTCCGCATGAAAACACGTGGTGGCCGTGCGGTTATCAATGCGCGTCGGGCAAAAGGCCGCAAACGCCTGGCGGTCTAACAGCCGCCGTGCTCGACAGCCGCATTTGACATTCGACCGCAGTCACGAATTGGTCGATGTGTATTTGGACGTTGTCTGTGGATAGTCTTGGCGTGGCACGAACGTGCAGCGTTTGAAGACAAGGCCGCAGTTTCAGGCGGTTTTGGCCGGTAGCTCCCTTGCCAGAACGGCCCACTTTGCCCTCCATTGTGCTGAGATAGAAGTGCCGATGCAGGAGAATAAGGTGAACATGCCGCCTGTTTTGTTTCCAATGCATGCGGCATGGATGGGGGCCATGGTTCCCAAGCGATGGGCCAAACGTGCAGTGACACGCAACGCCATCAAACGCCAGATTTATAACGTGAGTGCTGAATTCGAATCGATTTTGTCTGTGCGGGCCTACGTTGTCCGGTTGCGCGCTGGATTTGACCGATCGACATTTGTCAGCGCGAATTCTTCGGCGTTGAAAGAAGCGGTGCGCGTCGAACTCCAAGAATTGTTCTTGCGTGTCAAGTTGCCAAGTCAGAAATGATGCAGTCACTTTTGATTGGCATCGTTAGGGCGTACCGGACTTTTTTAAGTCCTTGGTTGGGCTCGTCCTGTCGCTTCGAGCCAACCTGCTCGATTTATGCGTTGCAGGCACTGCAATCCCATGGTGCCGCCGCCGGCGCCTATCTTGCCGCAACCCGCATTGCGCGTTGCCATCCCTGGTGTGACGGTGGGCTTGACCCTGTTCCAGATACACCTCCCCGGCTGTTTACCCGGCTGCTCCATTCCCCTTCCGAAAAGAAACCGTCATGAATGATATTCGCCGCACCATCCTGTGGGTGATTTTTGGCTTTTCCATGGTGTTGCTATGGGATCAATGGCAGGTGTACAACGGAAAGAAAGCAACTTTTTTCCCCGCGCCCGCACAGCAGGCTGCATCGAGTGCGCCGCAAGCGGCACCTGCCAACAGCGCAGCCGGTGTGCCTGTTGCAGCAGGGCCCGGCCCGCAGTCGATAGCGCCGGTACCCACTGGGGCGATCGGTGCTCCGGTCGTTGGGTCTGCACCCAAGGAGCGTGTAGAGGTCACCACCGATGTATTGAAGTTGACGTTCGAAACCGAGGGTGGGTCGCTGGTTCGCACAGAGTTCCTCAAGCATGCCGACACAGCGGATAAGAATAAGAACTTTGTCTTGCTTGATGATAGTAAAGACCGTGCCTACATGGCTCAGACCGGTGTGATCGGGGGAGGCACGGCGGGTACCTTTCCGACCCACAAGACGTTAATGTCCGTGAGTGGCGCACGTACGCTTAAGGACGGCGAAAACGAGTTGATCGTCCAGTTTTCGTCGGGCAATGTCGGGGGGCTCAAACTGGTCAAGACCTATACGCTGCGACGTGGCGCCTACGAGATGGGGGTCAAGCACGAACTAACAAACCTTTCTGAGGCACCGCTGTCACCACAGTTGTATTTGCAACTGGTGCGTGACGGTAACAAGCCGCTGGGCGAGTCTTCCTTTTACTCAACATTTACCGGGCCAGCAGTCTATACCGCTGCAAAGAAGTACCAAAAGGTGGAGTTTGCGGATATCAAGAAGAAGAATGCGGACTATGAGAAGCAGTCGACGGATGGCTATGTGGCGATGGTGCAGCATTACTTTGCCGCCGCGTGGTTGCTGCCAGATGGTTTGCCGCGCAGTATTTCCGTTGACGGCGTCGACATCGGCTCGGCGGTCGCCGATTGCTGCTACCGCGCCACCATGATCACACCCGTGGAAGCCATTGCACCCGGAGCGAGCAAGTCCGTGGATGCAAAGTTTTTTGCTGGTCCGCAAGTCGAGACAGAACTGGAAAAAATTGCGCCTGGTCTGGAGCTCGTAAAAGACTACGGCTGGTTGACTATTCTCGCCAAGCCCTTGTATTGGCTGCTTGATAAATTGCACGGCTTCATTCAAAACTGGGGTTGGTCCATTGTGGCGCTGGTTATTTTGCTGAAGGCGGCCTTTTACTGGCTCAATGCCAAGGCCTATGCCAGCATGGCGAAGATGAAGGCGGTCAATCCCAAGATTACCGAGATGCGCGAGCGTTTAAAAGATAACCCGCAACAAATGCAGCAAGAAATGATGCGAATCTACCGCGAGGAAAAGGTGAATCCGATGGGGGGCTGCTTCCCAATCATGATTCAAATTCCCGTGTTCATTGCCCTATATTGGGTGTTGCTTTCGAGCGTGGAGATGCGCAATGTGCCGTGGATTTTGTGGATCCAGGATTTATCGTCTCCTGACCCGTATTTCATCTTGCCGTTGGTCATGACAGCAACCACGCTTCTGCAAACTGCGTTGAACCCCACGCCACCAGACCCCATGCAGGCAAAGATGATGTGGTTTATGCCCTTGATTTTTAGCGTCATGTTCTTCTTCTTTCCCTCTGGTTTGGTGCTGTATTGGATCACCAACAACATATTGTCAATTATTCAGCAGTGGATCATCAATACCCGCATGGGCGTTCCCCCGCAGTTCAACTTGCCAAAATTCAACTGAAGCGGTTTTTTTGTGCGGCGGCGGTTGATCGCTGTCCTGTGATGCCGCACCTTGGGTCTTTGTCCAATGTTGAGCCAGCATAACCAGCCAATCGTTGCCATTGCTACCGCATCGGGACGGGGTGCCGTCGGAATCGTACGCGCCACTGGCAAGTCCTTGGGAGCCTGGGTAGAGCATCTGCTGGGTCGCGTTTTGCTAAAACGTCAGGCTACTTACCTTTCGTTTAATGACCGGGCCGGCGTTCCGATTGACCATGGTCTGGCTCTTTTTTTTCCTGCCCCGCATTCCTATACGGGTGAAGATGTGCTGGAGTTACAGGCGCATGGCGGGCCTGTCGTGCTGCAGTTGCTCCTAGCACGCTGTCTTGAGGCTGCAGCAGAGTTGGACCCCGCGACCGGGCTTGCCTATTTGTCAAATATGCGCATGGCTCGGCCGGGTGAGTTTACCGAGCGTGCGTTTTTAAATGAAAAAATGGACTTGGCGCAGGCCGAGGCCGTCGCGGATTTGATTGATGCAAGTACCGAGGCTGCCGCCCGTGGTGCGTCGCAGTCACTTTCTGGCGCCTTTTCCAGAGAAGTACATGGGTTGCGCGATGCGCTGATCCATTTGCGCATGTTGGTTGAGGCTACGTTGGACTTTCCAGAAGAAGAGATTGATTTTTTGGATCGTGCTGATGCCAATGGTCAACTTGCGGGGCTGCGGCAGGCGTTGCAAGACCTGCTGCAATGTGCATCACAGGGTGCGCTGTTGCGCGACGGAATGACTGTCGTTATTGCCGGCCAGCCCAATGCCGGCAAGTCTTCGTTGCTGAACGCGCTTGCGGGGGCCGAGTTGGCCATCGTGACACCCATTGCCGGGACGACACGCGACAAGATTCAGCAGACCATTCAAATCGAGGGTGTTCCGGTTCATGTAATTGACACTGCAGGCTTACGTCCTAGCGATGATGCGGTTGAACAAATGGGCATTGCGCGCACATGGGATGCCATTGCTACCGCCGATGCCATTGTCTTTTTACACGATCTGACGCGCGCGACTGCTACGGATTGCATAGCGGCTGACGTTGTAATTGCGAGGGCTATCGTCGAAAAACGATCAAATGAAGTTCGGCTCATCCATGTTTGGAACAAGGCGGACCTGGTTGCTGACGCAGTCGCTGAGAGTGGGGTTGCACTATCAGCCAAAACGGGTTTGGGGGTGGATAGTTTGCGGCGGCTGTTGTTGGAAGCTGCAGGCTGGCAAGCCACTGGTTCCGGTACTTTTATTGCGCGGGAACGACACATACAGGCTTTGCGCAGCGTCAACGGGCATCTGGTGCAAGCAACGATGCATTTGGGAGTACGCGATCAGGCGTTGGACCTGCTGGCAGAGGAACTTCGACTAGCACAGCAGGCCTTGAGCGAGATTACAGGCGAGTTTTCCTCGGATGATCTTTTAGGCACGATTTTTTCAAAGTTTTGCATAGGCAAATAGCTCGAATACACTTGTTTGGTTGTCGAAATCGGAAGAAGATAAATGTCCATACTCAACTGGTTTTCCAAAAAGCCGCCAGCACGCAATCCGGCTCCTGCGGAGAGTTCTGGATTGGGACACGTTGACGCGACCGTTCCGTTTACTCCCTCAGGTAAAGCGCGCTCGCGAGGTACAGCGGCATCACCCGGCAGTGCCGCCAATCGCAAGAGTGAACGGTTAGAGCGGCGCGAGTTACTCTATTCCGTGGTTCGAGAAGCGATGATCAAAGCAGGCGTGTTGTCATCAAGCTATAAATTTAAGGTGCTGTCGCTCGATTCGCGTGGACGCCAATATCTGATCATGATGGATCTGGCACGCCAGTATGGCGGCGAAACATCGCGTTTGGCCGAGATCGAAGGCCTGATCGCGCAGCATGCCAAGGGTCAGCATGACATTCTTGTGACCGCGGTCTATTGGAGGGTGAATGAACATGTGACCGCCGGGCTAACGCGAGCAACCGTACCCGTGTCGGCTCCTGCGCCACTGGCTTCACACCCGCCTGAGCCCAAACCCCCCCCAGCTTTGCATAAGCCTGCATATGAGCCCCTTCACCCGGATGAGGTCGCTGCTTTTAAACAGGCGTTGGCGTCCGTACCAGCCTCTCAGACACTGTCTGCGCCAGGGGAAATCGTGCATTCTGGCCGGCGCAATCCGGCGCCGCTGCCAAATTTCCAGGACACGGAACTCGATGACCGACCCTCTCCGTTGAGTGGAACCCAATACGGCGACTTGAATTGACCGAGTTACTATTCGGCGTCGAAAGGTGCACGAAGTCAATGACCGTTGAAGTCGACGAGGGTAAATAAAGGCAATCCGGATTCTCGCAATTTTTGCGAGCCGCCAAGTTCAGGCAGGTCCACGATCGCTGCCCCCTCCATCACGCTCGCTCCCAGTCGCTCAAGCAATTTGCGGCCCGCCATCATGGTGCCTCCAGTGGCAATCAAGTCGTCGATCAGTAGCACACGGTCGCCTTTCTTGACCGCATCGGTGTGCAGTTCTACTGTGGCGCTCCCGTATTCGAGTTCGTAGGTTTCCTCTACGGTTGTAAACGGCAACTTTCCTTTCTTTCGGATCGGCACAAATCCAACGTTGAGCTCGTAAGCCACTACTGCGCCAAGTATGAAGCCGCGCGCATCCAATCCGGCAACGACATCAGGGCGCATGCTGGGGTCCATGTACCGATGCACAAATGCATCAATGAGGACCCTGAACACCTTTGCGTTTTGCAACAAAGGCGTGATGTCGCGAAACTGAATTCCTGGTGTAGGCCAGTCCTGTACGGTGCGTATGGCATCACGGAGATATTGGTTCACGCTGGTGTGTTGCATGGTTTTGAGTGGGTTGAAGGGCATCGGGTTGCCGGGCTAATTGTGCCGCTAACCGCGCGCATTTTGCATTATTGGCCGTTAAGTAGTTTGTGTTCTGCGACTGCCAGTGGTTCAGCTTTGCCCGCTAGGACCAGGGTGTCGCCTGCGGAGAGAACGATGTCATTGTTGACTGGGCTGGACTTGCCGTCGCTGCGCCGCAGACTCGCAATCCGGATTCCCAGATTTTGCAATGCGAGAGATCCAATAGTGCAACCGGCGGCCTTGGCGGCTGGCGGCAGTGTTACTGTGATTAATCGGTCGTACTGGAGTTCGTCGACTGAATCGTCGTCGGCACCACGAAAGAAACCGCGCAACAGGTTGTAACGCGCATCGCGCTGATCCTGCACGATGCGGATCACGCGTCGCATGGGTACTCCAACCAGTGCCAATGCATGACTGGCCAGCATCAAAGAGCCTTCAATGGTCTCGGGCACGACCTCTGTTGCCCCTGCTGACTGCAAGACCTCGAGACTGAGGTCATCCTGTGTGCGCACGATCACGGGAACTTGAGGCGCATGCGCTCGGGTGTGGGTCAATACCTTCAATGCGCCTGGAACATCTAGGTAGGTGATGACCACCGCGCTGGCGCGCGCCAATCCCGCCGCGATCAAGGCCTGGAGCCGCGTGGAATCACCAAACACCACGGAATCCCCCGCCGCCGCTGCCTGGCGAACACGGTCTGGGTCCAAGTCGAGTGCCAGATAGGGGATTCCCTGGCCGTCCAGCATTCGTGCGAGGTTTTGACCGCACCGGCCATAGCCGCAAATAATGACATGGCGATTGGCGTTGATTGACTTGCGTGCGATGCTGGTCATCTGCAATGATTGTTGCAGCCATTCGCTTGCGACCAACTTCATGACAATGCGGTTGCTGAACATCACGATGAATGGCGTGATGAGCATGGACAACACCATGCTGGCCAGGATCGGGTTAAGCAGCGCGGGCGGTACCAAGGTGTGTTTCTGGGCTAGTGTGAGCAGGACAAATCCAAACTCTCCAGCCTGGGCCAAATACAGCCCTGTGCGCAACGATACGCCCGAACTGGCCCCAAGAAACTTGGAGAGGGCGGTCACTAAAGCAGCTTTGAACAACGTTGGTATCGCCAACAGGAGCAAAACGAGTGGCCAGCGTTCCAGAACGAGTCGCCAATCCAGCAGCATGCCGATGCTGATGAAGAACAGTCCCAGGAGGACATCGTGAAATGGTCGAATGTCGGTTTCAACCTGGTGTTTGAATTCGGTCTCGGATATCAACATGCCGGCGATGAATGCCCCCAATGCGAGGCTCAAACCTGCCAGCTCGGTTAACCAGGCCAGGCCCAACGTGATGAATAGCAGATTCAGTACAAAGAGTTCTTCGCTTTTGCGCCGTGCAACCAGGGTTAGCCATCTGCGCATCAGATGCTGACCGCCGATGAGCAAGACGGCTATCAACGCAGTGGCCTTGGCCGCTGCCAGAGCCAGGGCTTGCGCTAATTGTTCACCCGTGGCACCGAGGGCGGGGATGAGTACCAATAAGGGCACTACGGCCAGATCTTGAAATAGTAGGACACCCATTACCCGCTTGCCGTGCTCTGACTCCCGCTCCATTCGCTCAACCAGCAGCTTCACAACGATGGCCGTGCTGCTCATGGCAAGGGCACAGGAAAGTGCAAGTGCTGCCTGCCATGTCATGCCCCAGACGGTTGGGGCGATCAGGGCCAGCGCCATGGTGGCGACGGTAGCGATCAACATGGTGAAGGCAACTTGTAGCAATCCGAGCCCAAACACATGTTGGCGCATGGCTCTCAGTTTTGGCAGGTTGAACTCCAGTCCGATCACGAACATGAGGAAGACTACCCCGAACTCGCCGAGGTTGCGCACACCCTGGGCATCCTGCGACAAGGCCAGCGCATTTGGCCCAATAATGACTCCGACTGCGAGATACCCCAGCATCGGCGGCAAATGGAAGTAGCGACATATAACCACGCCCAGCACCGCTGCTAACAGGTAGATGATCGTAATTTCCAGTCCAGTCATGGCCTCATACTAGCAAGAGATAGCGTGTTCTATAAAATGTCTGCATGACTGACAATGCACAGCAGGTATCTGCAACGCGTCGCGCGATTGCGTTAGCCCACGAGACCTTCGACATTGAGGCGGCAGCGGTGTTGGGTTTGAAGGGTCGAGTCGGCGAATCTTTCGGCGAGGTGGTGCGCTCCATTTTGGCGATAAGGGGACGTGTCGTTGTAATGGGTATGGGCAAGAGCGGTCATATTGCGCGCAAGATCGCTGCGACCCTGGCCTCCACTGGCACTCCGTCCATGTTTGTGCATCCCGCTGAGGCCAGTCATGGTGATTTAGGGATGATTACCGCTGCGGACCTGGTCCTGGCGATTTCCAATAGCGGGGAGTCGCAGGAAATGGCCGCAATATTGCCTTTGGTCAAACGGTTGGGGACGCCAGTGGTTGCGATGACATCGAGTTCTCGCTCCACCATGGCCCAACATGCCGATCTATGGCTTGATGCGGCGGTTGACAAGGAGGCCTGCCCGCTCAATTTGGCACCCACAGCGAGCACGACTGCTCAGCTAGCGCTGGGCGATGCACTTGCGGTGGCACTGCTGGACGCACGTGGGTTTCGTGCGGAAGACTTCGCCCGGTCGCATCCCGGTGGCGCTCTGGGTCGCAAACTGCTTACCCACGTCAGAGACGTTATGCGCGGTGGCTCTGCGGTTCCTCGCGTGGTGCCTGAGGCCAGTTTCAGCGTTTTGATGCGAGAGATGAGTGACAAAGGGCTGGGTGCTACGGCCGTTGTAGATGCTGCCGATCAAGTGCTGGGTATTTTTACTGACGGCGATTTGCGGCGCCTGGTGGAGCAGGGTGTGGATTTGCGCCAGCGAACGGCTGGGGATGTGATGCACAGGTCGCCATCGACGGTGAATATTGACGCGTTGGCCGTGGATGCCGCAGAGTTGATGGAGCGTAACCGTATTACGAGTGTCCTCGTGGTGGACGGTCAGGGCCGATTGTGCGGGGCACTCAATAGCAACGATTTGATGCGCGCAAAGGTGATCTGATGAAGCCTGCACTGAGTTTTGAACCCGAGCTACTGCTCCTTGCACAGGACATCAAGGTAGTTTTTTTTGATGTGGACGGTGTGTTCACGGATGGTGGGTTGTTGTTTTCCGAGGCGGGTGAAACACTAAAGCGGTTTAATGTGTTGGACGGGCATGGTTTGAAGTTGCTTCAACTTGGAGGCATCACCCCGGTTGTGATAACCGGACGCGATTCCAAGGCACTGCGCGTTCGATTGCAGGCCTTGGGAATTGAGCGGGCTTATTTTGGCACTGAGAACAAGCTAGTGGCCGCGGAGCAAACTCTGCAGGTTCTGGGTCTCGATTGGTCCCATGCCGCTGCGATGGGCGATGATTGGCCTGATTTGCCGGTGATGCGCCGATGTGTGTTTGGCTGTGCTCCTGCGAACGCGCATGCAGAGGTGCTTGCTGCAGCGAACCATGTTACCCGTGCCCGCGGCGGTGACGGTGCGGCCCGGGAGTTATGTGATTTGCTCTTGGTTGCAAGTGGCCGTTACGTTGAACTGTTTGAACAATACGCCCAATGACCGGCTTATTGCGTGATGCTTGGGAGAGGTTCTTGCTGTATTTCCCCTTGGTCTCGATGGGGCTGCTTGCGTTGGGAACCTATTGGTTGGTTCGCAGCACCCCGCCTGCAAACGGGCCGGTTGTTCAGCGCGCAATGACCCATGAACCAGACTACGTGATGCATGCATTTTCAGTCAAGACATTTGATGCGGCCGGACGGTTAAAAACTGAAGTTGTGGGTGGAAGCGCACGTCATTACCCTGACACAAAGAGGCTTGAAATTGACAATATTCGGGTTCGCGGGTTTGATGAGCTGGGACGGACCACCACGGCCACAGCGGAACATGGCCTTACGAATGAGGACGCGACAGAGGTTCAGTTGTTGGGCAAGGCGGTCGTGGTGCGTGAAGCAATGACGGGGACCGATGGAAAAGTCGTGCCGCGAATGGAGTTTCGTGCCGAATTTTTGCATGCATTCATGAATACGGAGCGTGTGCAAACCCATAAGCCGGTCGAAATTGTGCGTGGCAAGGATCGGTTTACAGCAGATCGCATGCAGTTTGACAATGTTGAGCAAGTTATGCAATTGAGTGGACGGGTGCGCGGGACCTTTACGCCGGTCCAGAACTGACTAATTGGGGAGCAGGGCTTTGTCGAAACTCATTTTCATTACCGGGGCTTCGAGTGGGCTCGGTCAGGCATTGGCATGGCGCTACTACCAGGCCGGTTTTAGCTTGGCGTTGGTTGCTCGCCGGACGGGGGAGATAGCGGATTGGGCGGCGCGGCAAGGTTTGGAGGCCTCGAGATATCGAATTTACTGTGCTGATGTAGCAGTCATCGACAGCATAGTGAATGCCGGCATGCAATGTTTGCTGGAGCAGGGGCTGCCCGATGTGGTGGTCGCCAATGCTGGTGTGAGTATTGGGGTTGATTCGTCGGTGCGCGGTGATATGGACGTGTTATCCCGCATTTTTGCAATCAACAATGTGGGACTGGCTGCCACGTTTCATTCGTTTATAGAACCCATGACTCAACGCGGCAGCGGGACGTTGGTCGGTATTGGCAGCGTTGCCGGTATCAGGGGATTGCCGGGTCATGGTGGATATTGCGCGAGCAAGGCGGGTGTTATCAGTTATTGTGAGAGTCTGCGCGGCGAATTGCGCCAGGGGGGAGTCAAGGTTGTGACAATTTGCCCGGGTTACATTGATACGCCGTTGACACAGAAAAATCGCTATGCCATGCCGTTCCTGATGCATGCGGATGTTTTTGCCGACAAGGCCTTTGATGCTATCAAAGCCGGAGCGAGCTACCGGGTCATTCCGTGGCAAATGGGCTGGGTTGCAAAGGCCTTGCGATTGCTGCCCAATATTTTCTTTGATCGAATATTGTCTGGCAGACCTCGTAAACGCCGCATTTCTGAGGGATAAAGAGAATATTGCCAAGAAAAAACAGTTGGCCGACCTTTTTGAATCACTTTTAGGTAATAAAAAAGGGCCATTAGGCCCTTTTCAAGTGAATGGAGAAGGCTCCAGTCAATGCTTAGTAGCTGTTGCGACCACCGCCGTAACCACCGCCACCGCCACCGCCGCCATAACCGCCACCGCCGCTGCGGCCACCGCCGCCAGCACCACCGCCAAAGCCGCCGCCACCGGTACGGGGGGGACGTGCTTCCATCGGACGTGCTTCATTGACGACCAATCCACGGCCACCAAATTGTTGACCATTCATGCCACCGATAGCGGCTTGCGCTTCAGCATCGCTGCCCATTTCTACAAAGCCAAAGCCTTTGGAACGACCGGTGTCGCGTTCCATCATGACCTTTGCGCTGGAAACGGAACCGTAGGCCGAAAACGCTTGCTGCAGGTCTTCATCACGGAAGGAATAGGGCAAATTGCCCACGTAAAGTTTGTTGCCCATGTAAGGACTCCTCAAAATAACTCAAAACGCGATGTGTCCAAACCCGCAATCAACAAACCAATGAAGACTAAAGCAGACGCGAAACTGGTAAATCACCGCAAACTAGTACCACCGAAATTTCGGCAATACTGCACCATTATGCGGCTATTTCGATCACAGATAAAAATTTATTTTTGTGAAGACGTACTTTGTTCGCTATCTTCTGGTCCAACATAGTTTCGCCATTGCTGCATGCGGTTGCGCATGGTGAGCATTTGGCGCTCGAACCGAGGACATGTGTCGCAGATCGCCATGTGCAAGCGTAGTCCAAGTCGCTCTGTCAAGCTGAGTGCGCGGTCCTCACGTGCCACGAGGATTGCTGCAATTTCACGGCAACTTGGGCCAATTGAGATCACGACACATTACCCTTCATGTACCAATTAAGTTCAAGGCATTCACGCAGGCGCATGCGGGCGCGGTGAAGTTGAACATACAGGTTGGTCGGGGTCATTTGAAGTTCCTTACATATCTCTTCACTTGACAATCCCAGCCACTCCCGCATCAGGAACAGCCGACCCTGTGCTGCCGGCAACTTGTTTGCACAGGTTTCCAAAATGACAAAGAACTGTTGACTACTCGTCTGCTGCTCCGGGTTGCCCCAATCGGCGGGCGACTCCACGAAGTGGCCATCTTGGTGAAATGCAATGGAGTCCAGTGGGTCAGCAGTTTCGTCATCAGTAAGGTCACCGCCGCTGATTTCGCGATGGTGATGTCGAAGTGTGTCGATGACTTTGTGTTTCAGAATGCCGACCAGCCAAGTCTTGAGTTGTGATCGGTTGTTAAATGCTTGTGGTTTGGCCAGCGCGACCAAAACCGTTTCCGACACGGCATCTTCCGCCCATGCGTCATTGCGAAGCTGCAATCTGGCAAACTTCAGCAGGTAATCGCGCAGTGCAACGATCTGGAGTTCAAAACTGTTCATCCGTCGCAACGACCCTGACACATAGTCTTGGCGTAGGTGTCCGGTTACTTGATCAAACCTTCTGCTTTCATGGCGGCGTTCACTGCTGGGCGCGCGGCCACTCGTGCCCGGTAGGCGACGAGTTGAGGGTACGGGGCCAGATCAACACCAACGTACTGGCCCCAGTTGGTCACGACAAACAAGTATCCATCTGCTACGGTGAACGTGTCCCCCATCAAATATTGTTTGCCGTTGAGTTCACTGTCCACCCATTTGAGGCGTGACTGCAATAGCTTCATTGCGGCAACTTTGGTATCTGGATGGGTTGTTGGAACGAACAGCGGCGAAAAAGTCTTATGCAATTCGGTACCAATGAAAGTCAACCATTCTTGTAGTTTGTAACGCTCAAAGGTTCCATTGGCGGGTGCCAGATTTTTATCGGGGACCAAGTCTGCAATGTATTGAACGATCGCTGGACCTTCGTGCAGGCTACGTCCGTCGTCAAGCGTCAGGTAGGGTACGTAACCCAGTGGGTTGATGGTGTAGAAGTCGGTGCCATCGGGTAGCTGGTGCGTCTTTGTCGGTGCCGCAACGGCTTCAAATGGCAGACCCGCTTCGTACAGTGCAATATGCGGTGATAGCGAGCAGGCTCCGGGTGAGTAATACAGTTTCATGAGATCCTTTTGTAGCATGGAAGCGATGGGAGCCTCATTATGGAGTTGAATCAGGCCAGTACGACATCCTTGTTGGTAAGGCGTTTGGCGAGCGCCTGTGCCAGTCTGTTGACAGCCCCGTAAATGGACAGCTGTGGATTGGCACCGATGCTGGTGGGGAAAATGGAGCCGTCGTGGATGGACAAGTTTTCCAGCTGCCAGTGAATACCGTCCGGTCGGGTGACCCCGCGCTGATCGTCCGCTGCCATGGCGCACCCGCCCATTACGTGGGCGCTGCCGATCTTCGTCAGCAGGGGTTTCATGGGAAGATCCTCTATCGACCTTTTGGTGTCTGCCCATGTGCTGGTGCCCGCGGCCATTTCATGACCCGGGTACACCATTTTTGCCCCTGCCTCGAATTGAATTTCGGCCATGGCCAACATAGAGCGACGTGCCCCCTCAAGCACATAGTCGGTAAGCGGGTAATCCAGCAGGGGAGAGCCGTCGCCGCGTAATTCGACCTTGCCACCCACTGACTGTGCATGAAAACCATCGCGCATAAGAGCCAGCATCACATTGGCGTGGGGGTACTGGCGGAATAGCTGCGCCTGCTTCTCCCCAAATCCTGGTAAGTTGGCACCAAAGAACACCGGATGCAGCGGAGCAACCTCGAGTTTGAAGCCGATCGGGCCATCGATAGCCTGGGTGTTCAAAAAATGATCGGAATAGATCGATTGTGGCGCACCATCCCAAGCCGCTACTAGGTTGGGCATGACCGCTGTGGTGATGGCGACCGGATGCAAAAAAGTACGCGTGCCTAAACGGTGATGCGGGTCTGGTGCATCGGAACGTTTGAGTAGCGCGGGTGAGTTGATGGCACCACCTGCCAGAATATAGTGTTTTGCTATGATTTGTGTAGCTGGCCCCGCCCTGTCGACGGGGGCTGCATTAGGTTTTACTGCTATGCAACGCAGGCTGACAATGCGTCCGTTGGCAATTTCAAACCTCTCGGCACGTGTCTCTACCAGCAAAGTCGCGCCTTGCGCGAGTGCGAAGGGGATCGTGGTGACCAGCATCGACTGTTTGGCATTGGTAGGGCAACCCATGCCGCAAGAGCCCAGGTTGTAGCAACCTTTGACATTGCGCGGAATCACTTCGGCCTTGATGCCAAGTTTGGCGGCACCGCGGCGCAGCAATTCATTATTTTCGTTAGGGGCCGTTTGCCATGGGCTGATATTGAGACGCTCTTCAGCTTGCTGAAAGAATGGGGCCAAAGCCTCAGGGCTATAGTCAGTCAACCCAAACTTTTCCTGCCAGTAGGCCAGCGTTGTTGGTGGCGTTCGAAAAGAGCTTGTCCAATTCACCGTGGTTGTGCCCCCCACACTGCGTCCTTGCAAAATAGTGATGGACTTGTCTTTGGTCTGGCGTCCCGCCGCTTCCTGGTAAAGCGAGGCATAGGCCTGCGGTTCACGCTGCTTGAAGTCGCTGCTGCTTTTGAGCTGCCCTTCTTCTATGATGACCACGTTCAGGCCGGCCCTGGTCAGCAGCTCGGCAGAGATACCGGCGCCTGCCCCCGAACCGATGATGGCTACATCGCAGGTGATATTGGACGGAAGTGCAGCGTGCGCGCCGCCAAATACTTTCCAGCCACTGGCTAGTCCTTCGCGAATGGGATCCTTGATGCTGCTCATGTGGTATTCCGTTTTTTTCTGATCATGGATCAAATCTCTCTGGGGCCGGGGTAGCCCAGCACAGCCCAAGACTCTTGCCCTGAGAAGTACGACGCGCTCACGATATCGTGGAGTGCCTGGTAGACCTGCACACGAAGTGCTAGGCTGGAGACGCGCATACCCTGAAGTGCAAGAGTCATTTCTGAAACGTTGACCTTATCCCAGGCTGTTGACAGGCCGACGATTGCCAGACGACCGGCTGCTGTCCCGAGCAACCCCAGCAGTTGGGAGAGTTCAGCCTTCACATGGTAGGGCGTGCCACCAATAAAAGTGTCAATGCGGTCAAGTAGATCAGTTATTGCG
>CAIQBN010000514.1 GCA_903870065.1 uncultured beta proteobacterium
CTGCTTCACAGCCGGGACAACCCTGCTTGTAACTAATAAGTAATATTCTGTTGCGTAGTTGCATCAATCTACCATCTTGGTGCGTGTTGGATTTTTAACCGAAATTGGACGCGGTTAGGCAGTCTGATGGCACTTTCTCGTGGCACCGCAATGCGCTTCGTCCCGGCCCCAATGTTGACCACATGCATTTATTTCGCCAGGACTTGGTCTGAGTCAGTTTTAGACTTTTTGAGCGTCATCAATAGCTGCGCTGTTAATTTGCCTGCTTCGAACAGCGACACATTCTTTTGCGGTTGTCTATGAAGTGGTGGGCACTGCGAAGCGCAGGTCCTTGGGCTTTCGTTCATTCTCAAAACCACCGTCTCATACCACTGCCCTTTCTGGCATGTAAGGACTACTATTGGCAACCCTGGTGGTCGGATGTGGCCGCCCAACGTCGCACCCGTGTCCCATGCCAGCGCCAGCCAGATAGTCGCACAGCCATGAGCCTACATTGGAACTTTTTCCGGCGACTCGACGATTCCCGTGCTCCCAAAAACAGGCAAAGTCGTCACGTTGCACTTCAATATGCTGGTTCGCTTTTCTGAGGGGAAAAATGCCGAAGCGACATGGTTTTCTATCGACGGATTTCAACAAATGCTAGACCTGGGTCTACTCATGTTTATTAGCCCAGGCTTACTCACCTTTTTACATGCAATCAGGTTTTATGACGTGGCCTGATGCCACAAGCTGCTGTAGCGCCAGCGATTTGCCGAATTGGCAATGTGTGTGAGGGACGTTTGACCGCCTACGAGTGATGCGTGGATCCATTAGGAAACCCATAGGGAAGGATTGAGGCAACGGTGTTTGCGCGCCTCAATGGTGACCCAGAAAGAGCGCCATCCTCGCTGGCGTTGCCAACAAGACGCGCACTCTTCTGGATCGGTCTGTTATTCAATCTTGAATACAAACTCCTGGGTTGCCAAAACTTCTGTTGCATCGGCTGTGCACTTGTATTGCATCATGGCCGCTTTCACCGCCGCATGGAATACGCGCGGACCGGACAGAATCGTCACTTCCTTCACGGCACCATCCTTCACCAAGGCCTGTGCGCGCACTACACCTTCGGAGCCATCCTGAATCGCCTTGCGTGGCATTTCCGGTGGCACCTGGGTTGGGCATGCGACCCGCAAGTCCTGGCGATTGGGAGCCGGCCTGGGAGGTGCTGCGACCACTGGCGCGGGTGGAGGTGCAATGACCGCGGGTGTCGGTGGCGGAGCAGCCACGGAAACGATCGACGGCGCATTGGATGTCGCGGGCGGCGGAGTGTCAGGTGGCGGCACAAATGGCGGCGGTGGCGCCTCCACCTTGGGTGCTTCAGGCGGCTTGATTTCCTTGGGCGGCGGCGGTGGCGGCGGTGGAATGATGACCTCTTGAATCACCACTGCTTCCAGCGGCTTCTTCAGCATCACCAACGCATTTTTTGCCGTGCCAGAAACGATGCCCCAGCCAATGAGCAAATGGAGCCCAATAACAACGGCAATACCCTTGTATCGCCGCGACGGGTCTTTGGGTCGGTAGACCGGATGTAGGCCGAGGGTATTCATTGGACGAACTGCTCGCTGCCGATTACCGCCATTTTGGTCAACCCCTTGCGCTTGGATGATGACAAAACGTTTGCAAACACTGCGTACTGCGACGACTTGTTCGGCCGGATGTGCACCTCGGGTTGCGGCATCTGCTGACTTACTGTAGTCATGTTGGCTTCCAGTTCCGCTGCAGACACCGGTAAACCCTGCCAGTACACAATGCTGCTTTCATCAATATCAATCTGAATTTTTTCGGGTTTGATATTGTTGGTCGGTGGGGTTCCCACTGGCATATCGAGGCTGACTGCGTGCAGTTGGACCGGAATGGTGATGATC
>CAIQBN010000515.1 GCA_903870065.1 uncultured beta proteobacterium
AAAATTTCGATTGCAGACCGCATCCATCTGTTGCCTCCGGCCAAGGGGCCTGTCAACAGCCTGGGCACCATGCATCTGATGAACGCTTACGTGATCTGGAAGTTTTCCAAGAATATCGGTGGTGCCCAGCGGTTTCTGGTTGATTTGGCAGCGCAATCGCGCAACACTTTTCTGGCCAGTAAGTTCTACAATTTCCCGACGTTCCCGCAATTGGTTCCCGACCTCGCCAGCTTGATTGCAAGCGATCCGAAATCGACACCCAAAGACAAGTACCGCATCATGCATGATGCCGCGAAATGGACGGTGAATGTGGGCTATCCGGGCTACGCAAACGCCGCCAGTGACGAAATTTTTTCCAATTGGTTGGTGCCCCGCATGTTTGCCGACACGGCCTCTGGCAAATTGAGTGCCGAGGCATCCCTTGACTTGTACAGCGGCCAGGTGCTGGCGATCTATGAAAAATGGCAAAAACTCGGCAAGGTGTAGTTCAGCTGGAGTGCCGCACACCGCCGTTCCAGAAAGCGTGCAGGCACCTCTGATGCAGCGCCGCAGCTGGATCGCGCTGGCAGGCACGACCGTATTGACGCCACTGAGCGCGTTTGCGACCCAGGGCCGGGGCCAGGCAAAAAGGCGGATTCTGATTATCAGCAGCTACTCGCGCGACTACCTGTGGTCTCAGTCGACGCAACAAGGGGTCAATGCTGCCATGCTCAAATATGGCTACCTCGACTCGGAGGCACAAGCCAAGGCGCTCATAGAGAAGGACGAGGTAGAGAGCGCCCGGTCAATTGTCCGAAAATACTGGATGGACACCAAGCGGCGCAACAGCCGCACCGAAATTGCCGTCACTACGGATCGCTTGATGGGCGATTTGCGGAGGTTCAAGCCCGACCTGGTTTTTCTGGGTGATGACAACGCTGCCAATTACATTGGCAACCAACTACTTGGAACGTCGATTCCGGTGGTGTTCTGGGGCATTAACGGACTGCCTTTGAAATATGGCCTGATCGAAAACCTCGACGCCCCAGGCAACAACTTGACGGGTGTCTTTCAATCGGGGTATTACAAAGAGTCGCTCGATTTGCTGAAGCGCCTGGTACCCAAGGCCAAAACCTTTGCGATTCTTTCGTGCGATTCCGAGACCGCGCGACCCAGTGTCAAGATCATCGAGCAACTCGACAAACTCGGCGTGCTGCCGATCAAGCTGACGCACAGCATTGTCACCAATTCTTATGTCACCTACAAGGAGCGCGCGCTCGATGTCGCCAAGAAGGTCGACGCCTTTTTTGTGCTCAACCACGACACCCTGCGCGATGCCAAAGGCAACCACGTCGAAATGCTGACCGCCGGGCGCTGGTACCTGGAAAACATCCGTATCCCGGAAGCCTCGCACGAAGACCAGTTTGTCCGCGAAGGCATGCTGCTTACCGCCAACGATTCGGGTTACAACCAGGGCTATCTGGCGTTCGAGATGGCCGTTCCCATCCTTGAACGCGGCGTCAACCCGGCCCGTATCAAAGTGCGCACGCCCGACCGCGGCCCCTATCTGGTCAATCGGAACAGGGCCGAGCAGCTCAAAATATCGCTTGAGTCCTCCATGTACACGATTGACGAGATCGTCCACGAATCGGTGGCGCTGGGCAAGAAACGGTAATGCATCCAAGTGCAGAGCCCATGAAAGAACACCAGTTGCCGCGCGGCAAAGGGGTGTCCCTGTTCCTCCGTCTGCTGGCTGCACTGGTCCT
>CAIQBN010000516.1 GCA_903870065.1 uncultured beta proteobacterium
GTAGGGGCCACCAACCCGCAGACCGCGGGCGGAATAGCGACCTTCTGCGTCGGTGACTAATTTGTTGCTAGAACCTGACTCGGTGTGAACAATGCTCACCGATGCGCCCGCCACGGGTTTGCCGTCAGCCCCCGTAACTTGCCCACCAATGGCTGCGGTGGTGTTCTGGGCCAATGCAGGTGCCGCCACAACCAGCGCCACTGCGGCACTAAGTACTGTTCGTGAGAAACCTGAGAAAAACAATTCCTGACTGCTGCGCATCCTGACTGCTCCTTAACGTGTTAACACCATTGCGAATTTGACAAAACGTAAAAATCTGTAAAGAAGCACAATATAACCACAAAGTTAAGACGCAGGCATGTCAGCTGTTGTTTCAAAGTCACCCCTGTATGTATCTCCGCACACGCCGACTTGATCCATTCGGATCCCAGTCGCCCCGTTTTGCCTTCTTCACTATCGGCCCCAGCGCAAGTCGTAGCCGCTTAGGGTGCGATTTCATAAAGAGCGGATCCATCGCCGTTGTCTTTGATGAGCCGCACCGATACATGGGCTGGCAAATAGCGCTGCGCAGAACTGGATGACAAAAAAGTCAGCCGCACGCCCGGTACCGGCAGAATTCGCCAATTGTTATCGGCAGACGGATTAACCTGCTTATTGGCGGACAAGGTGTCCATCATGCGCAGGTATTCGATCAGCACCTGTCGGTTCTCTTCCGGTGCCTCAAGAACAACCTTGCTGGCGCCGAGTCCCGGAAAATTGCCGCCGCCAAATGCTCGATAGTTGTTGGTGGCGACTATGAATTGGGCGTCGGATTGCACAGCCTGTCCCTGGAAGCGGAGGTTTTTGACCCGGTGGGCATGCGGCGCCACCAGCTTGCCGTTGCCATCGTAACGCGCAGGCTGGGTGACATCGAACTCGTAGGTCACGCCATCCAGAGTGTCAAAGTTATAGGACCGGAATGTGTCGTTCAAAATAGCCTGCTGAGGCGGGCCAGCAGGGTCAATTTGATTAAATTGGCCGGCCGACATTTCAATCCATTCACGCACTTCGGCACCGGACAGCAACATGGCCTTGAGGGTGTTGGGATAGACATAAAGATCGGCAACATTCTTGATTGCCAGTGGGCCGGCAGCGATGTCGGTGTAATAGTCCCAGCCTTGGCGCCCGCCAGTCTTGAAGGGCGCAGCTGCCGACAGCACGGGGTACTTTTCGTAGTCCGTTCCCTGCATGGCTCGCTTGACATACATGATTTGCGCATTGGACACGATTTGCACGGAGGGGTCGTCCGCCACCAGGGCGAAGTAGCTGTAAATCGGTGCGCTTGTCATAGCGACCCTGTGGCGCACATAGTCCAGGGTTGCGTCATGCACATCGCCCACCAGGCGCTCCACCATGGGGTCTATCGCTGCAATGGATTTGCGGGTAGACCGATCAAAGATCGGGCGGATCGTGGCCTTGCTGTCGACCACTCTCCAGTTGCCACTGGTGTTGTCGAGTGTGAGGTCTATGACACCCAGATGGTCGCCCCAACGCCCCGGCATAACTGAGGGCACGCCATTGATCGTTCCGCGCTCCAAATTGACTCTGGGGTAGGCGGCAAATGCCGCACTGGGAAACTCGGCATGTGCATGCCCAAACAACACTGCGTCAATACCGCCGACTTCCGTCAGCGGGGCCACCGCGTTCTCGGAAAATTGCGCAACCGGGCCTTTTTCAAAGCCGGCGTGGGGAATAGCAATCACCAGCTGAGCGCCTTGCGCGCGCATCAGTGGAACATAGGTGCGTGCAGTCTCCACGACATCACGCGCAACCACCCTCCCCTCAAGATGCGCTTTGTCCCACTGCATAATTTGCGGCGGCGCAAAGCCGATCACACCCACTTTGAGACTGTGGGTGTTGCCCAAGGTGTCCACCACTTTGCGATCCAACAGCACATAGGGAGTGAAAGCGTGCCTGGGCTGCGCAGCATCCTTGCCGAGTTCGTCTAAATAGATGTTGGCATTGACATAGGGAAAACTGGCACCCTGCAAGGAACGGCGCAGAAAGTCCAGGCCAAAATTGAACTCGTGGTTACCAATGTTTGCGGCGTCATAACCCAGGGCATTCATGACCCGATAAGCCGGGTGGATTTCACCTGGCTTGAGGGGTCGGACTTTCGCCACGAACTCGCCCATGGGATTGCCCTGAAGCAGGTCGCCATTGTCAAACAGCAGGCTGTTGGCTGCCTCAGCGCGTGCGGCCTTGATCAGACTGACGGTTCTGGACAAACCATATTGATCAGTCGGCTTGTCCTGGTAGTAGTCATAACTCAACAAGTTCATGTGCAGGTCTGTGGTTTCCAGGACCCGCAGTTGCACCTGTTCCGCTCGCAGGCCGCTGCACGTGATCAGTACCGTGCATCCCAGAACGATGCCCTGGACTTGGCGTGTGATGTATTTCAAATGATTGCGCATGGAAGCGTCCCTTGTTACGACCCGTGCCTGCGAACAACCGCGACTGTAACGAATTCTGTGACGGGTCATTTCCGCTAAAGTGGGACCATGAGTGAAAAACAATGCATTGCAGCCCCGGGCGAATCCCGCATTGGCAATCGTCCCACGTCGGTAGGCGATCTCTTTGTGTCATTTTCTTTGCTGGCACTGCAGGGATTTGGTGGAGTTCTGGTGATTGTTCAGCGCGAGCTGGTTGAAAAGAAGAAATGGCTAACACTGGAAGAGTTTGTTGACGACTGGGCGGTGGCCCAAGTTCTACCCGGGCCAAATGTGGTCAATTTGTCGCTCATGATCGGAGACCGCTATTTCGGAATTCGCGGTGCCCTGGCAGCACTGGCTGGCATGCTGACCATTCCCCTGTTGGTGGTCTTGTTACTTGCAGCGAGTTTTGCCGGTATCTCCGATACGCCCGCGGCACAGGGAGCCCTGCGTGGAATGGGCGCCGTGGCCGCTGGCCTGATTGCTGCAACCGGCATCAAGCTGATTGGCGCACTCAAATACAACATCATGGGTTTACCCGCCTGCGGGGCGCTGTCTGTCCTGAGCTTTATCGCTATTGCTTACCTGCGCATGCCACTGGTTTGGGTGCTGCTGGGATTGGGCGGCTGCGCCGCAATGTGGGCATTTCATCGGCTGGGCGAGCAGACTTCGGTCAAGGACACGACATGATTGCCAGTTTTGCTGGAGCCGACTGGTGGGCGCTACTGGCCCATTTCACTTCACTGTCTTTGCTGGCCATCGGGGGTGCTATCACGACAGCGCCAGAAATGCACAGCTACTTGGTCAATGAAAAATCCTGGCTAACCGACAGCCAGTTCACATCGTCCATCGCCCTGGCGCAGGCGGCACCCGGCCCCAACGTACTCTTTATCGCCCTGCTGGGATGGAATGTTGGGATGAATGCGGGTGGCGGAATGGGCGCCGGTGTAACCGCCTGGTGGATGGCACTGGCAGGGGTTGGCATTGCGATGATTGGCATTCTGTTGCCCAGCACCACGATGACCCTGGTGGCCGCACGCTGGGCCCAGCAAAACCGGGAGTTGCGGGCGGTTCGGGCCTTCAAGCAAGGCATGGCTCCCATTGTCATCGCGCTGTTGATTGCAACGGCATGGATTATGGTGGCCACGCAGGGCAGCGCGGTTGAAAATTGGAGACTGTGGTTTTTGGCCACCATCGGTGCACTTGCCGCGTGGCGCACACGCCTGCATATGCTTTGGCTCCTCGGGCTTGGGGCAGTGGCAGGGGCGTCAGGGTTGCTGTAACCGCATCCGCCACCAAGCGCAAGACCCCGCTAACTCACTACGATTGAACTTGTCAGCTATTGCTGCCCGGACTGGCATTAACGCGGATTTTCAAAGAATACGTAGTTTGTTGCGTAGTCGCTGATTTCAAAGTAAACCTTTTTCTCACCCGCATCGGCAGTAAAGTTGAAGTTTTCATCCAGCACGCCATAGCCAAAACGGTAGGCACGCGGCTTGTTGTCGTCGGTTCCCATGGCGGTGCTGAGCTTGTCGATCTTGATGAAGCGCCGCACCAGTTTGTCGCCCGCATAGACCTCAAGTACGCCGTTGGTGCCGGTCCAGTTTTGGATGTCACGGCTAATTTTGTTTTGTTGTTCCTGGGTGCAACCAATTAGAAGAAAAAGGGCCGCAGCCCCCGCCAAAGCTGAGCGGGTAGCTCCTGATTGCATAGCATTCATATAAAAACCTCCAGTGAAATCAGGCACTTGTTCGCTGACGCAGCGCTTCATAGAGGCACACACCGCTGGCAACCGATACGTTCAGGCTCTCAACTGCTCCGCGCATGGGAATGCGCACCAAGGCGTCGCATGTCTTGGCCGTCAGTTGGCGCATTCCAGCACCTTCTGCCCCCAACACCAGCGCCACCGGTCCCTTTAGATCGGCCTGGTACAGCGTGGACGGCGCCGTGTCGCTGGTGCCAATAATCCAGATATTGCGCTCCTTGAGCTCGTTGAGCGTGCGTGCCAAGTTGGTGACCATGAAGTATGGAACCGTTTCAGCCGCACCGCTGGCAACCTTGGCAACCGTGGCATTGATACCTGCGGCATGGTCCTTGGGCGCAATGACGGCGTGCACGCCAGCGCCATCCGCCACGCGCAAACAAGCCCCCAGGTTGTGGGGATCCGTTACGCCGTCGAGCACCAGAATCAACGGCTGTGTGCGCTGCTCAATCGGCAGGTCGGCATTGGCCGCTTCCAGATCTTCCAACAATTCATCCAGCGAATGCACTTGCGCGACGGCCTGCACGCGCGCAGCGACTCCCTGATGCCCGTGACCACCGCACATTTTTGACAGCCGCGTGCCGTCCGACTCAACCAGTTTGACGCCGGCCCCCGCCGCACGGTCCAGAAACTGGCGCATGCGCGCATCGCGCCGACCTGGTTCGAAGTAAATTTCAATAATCGACTCGGGGGCCGTCTTCAGGCGCACGCCCAGCGCATGAAAACCAAACAAAATTTTGGGTGAAGACATCGGGCCATTATCGCGGTTCAGACCAGGCGTCCGGCCTCGATCGTGATCCGGCGGTCGCATCTTTCAGCAATCCCACGGTCATGGGTCACCAGCACCAAGGTGGTTCCCTGCTCCCGATTCAGATCAAACATCAATGCCATGATCGTTTCGCCGGTCGCAAAATCCAGACTGCCAGTGGGCTCATCCGCAAGCAAGACAGCGGGGTGCACCACAAAAGCGCGTGCCAAGGCGACGCGCTGCTGTTCTCCACCGCTGAGCACTTTGGGATACGACGCCAGCCGCTGTGACAGGCCGACACGCGCGAGCATCTCGGTCGCCGCTTTTCTGGCATCTTTGCGCCCAGCCAACTCCAGTGGCAGCATGACATTTTCAAGCGCCGTCAAATTTCCAAGCAATTGAAAGCTCTGAAATACGAAACCCACTTTACTGGCCCGCAGTGCGGCCCGATCATCTTCGTCCAGCGCAAAAAGATCGGCACCGGCCAGGCGGACTGTTCCAGTGGTGGGGGTGTCCAAGCCAGCGATGATAGACAGCAAGGTACTCTTACCCGAACCCGAGGCACCCACAATGGCGGCCGTCTCGCGCGCTTTTAGAGCAAAATCGATATCACGCAAAATCTCCAGCGTGCCGGTTGAATCGGTCACGGATTTGCCAACATGCTCTACAGAAATAATGACTTCACTCATAGGGTTCCCACTGGTTCGACGACACTGTATCGCGCTTGGCATGCTGGCGTGCTCGGTGGGGCTTTTGTCATCTGCAACTGCCCAGGCACGCACACCAACCATTTTGATCGTCGGCGATTCACTGAGCGCCGAGTATGGCCTCAAGCGCGGCACGGGCTGGGTGGCGCTGATGGAGCAGCGTCTAATGCAAGAAAAAATTGCTGCCAAGGTGATCAATGCCAGCATCAGCGGTGATACCACGTCGGGCGGGCGTTCGCGCATCGCCGCCTTGCTAAAACAGAACAAACCCCATGTTGTCATCATTGAGTTAGGTGCCAATGACGCGCTGCGCGGCTTGCCGTTGTCAATGACGCAGGACAACCTTCAAGCCATGACACTGGCGGCGCAAGAGTCTGGCGCAAAGGTGCTGCTGATCGGAATGCAAATGCCACCCAACTATGGTCAAGACTACAGCGCCAAGTTTGCTGGGATGTACGCCGCAGTGGCCAAGGCGAATAAAACCGCCCTGGTTCCGTTTTTGCTGAAGGACGTAGCCGATGCACCGGACGCCGCAAGCCTGTTCCAGAGCGACCGCATTCACCCCAATGAAGCCGCACACCCCCGCATCTTGAATAACATCTGGTCCACCGTGAAAAAGATGATGACATGAGTCTGACCACTTTGAACGCGACGGACGCGCTGGCACAGCTCCAAACCTTTGACACCATCATCGACGCGCGAAGCGAGAGTGAATTTGCGCTCGATCACTTGCCCGGTGCGGTGAACTGGCCCACGCTGGACGATGAGGAGCGCAAGCTGATTGGCACCGTGTACGTCCAGGTCAACCAGTTCGAAGCCAAGAAGCGCGGCGCCGCGATGGCCGCGCGAAACATTGGTAAACATATCGAGCGCGACGTCATTAGCAAACCCAGGGACTGGAAGCCGCTTGCCTATTGCTGGCGGGGCGGCAAACGAAGCGGCTCCCTCTCACTAATCCTCGACCAAATTGGTTTTCACGTGACGCTGCTCGAAGGTGGCTACAAGGCCTTTCGGGCAGCCATGCTGTTAGACATTCCACGGCAGGTGGATCGTTTGAATTTTCAGGTGGTGTGCGGGACTACAGGGTCTGGCAAGACCCGCCTGTTGCAGGCACTGGCACGAACTGGGGCGCAAGTACTTGACCTGGAGGCGCTGGCGAGCCATCGAAGTTCTGTGCTGGGCGCTATTCCAGGTCAACCCCAACCCAGCCAGAAGCACTTTGACTCCCTGGTATGGGACGCGTTGCGCCAATTTGACCCCACGCGTCCCGTCTATGTGGAGAGCGAAAGTAAAAAAGTGGGCAATGTCTCAATCGCCACTGCATTAGTCGAGCGAATGCGCACCAGCCCGTGCCTTAACCTGCGTTTGTCAATGGGTGAACGTGTCGCCCTATTGATGGAGGACTACGACTTTTTCGTCACCGACCCCAACCATTTTTGCAACCGGCTGGACGTATTGGCCGAAATTCGCGGTAAGGGCGTGGTCAACGGTTGGAAGGCGCTGGTGCTAGCGGGTCAGGTTGAGCCGGTTGTTCATGACTTGCTGACACTGCATTACGACCCTGTGTACTTGCAGTCGATGCAGCGCAATTTTGTGATGTATCCGCAGGCCCGCCCCATAGAGCCGCGCGACCGATCTATAGACGCCATGCAAGAGCTCGCTGACCAATTGAACCAGGCAGCCGGGTAAACCGAGTGTCGCGACCTTACTGTGTATCGGTTCCGGGTGTTTGCGGGTCACCGGATGCGGTGGTGTCGTTGCCTGGCTCGGCCTCGTCGCCCGGACCATGTGCTTTGCGCTCACTCTTTTCCTTGAGTTTTTCTTCCTTCTTTTTTTTCTTAGCCAGTTCTTTCTGACGCTTTTCGTAACCGTAATTGGGTGTTGCCAAGATGTACTTTCTTTAGTTGCCAACACTTTACCATTTTAAAAGTCACTCTTGCTGCGATTCATCGGGCCATTGCACCGCGCCACGGTAAGCGTGCCAACTGGCGTGTCCTAGCAGAGGGCCGGTGACCAGCAAGCCGACACCCCATGGCAGCATCAGTGAAACAACCACCGCAATCGTAATCACTGCACCCCATAGAAGCATGACGCCCGTGTTATGAAAAAACACCTCAATGCTGGTAATAGCTGCCGATATCGCATCGGTATCCCGGTCCAGAATCATAGGAATGGATACCACAGCAATCGAGAACACCAGCACCGCAAATGCACCGCCGACAATGACATAGGCCGCGACAAATTCCCAGTTTTCAGGATTGAAAACCGCCTGCATGACGCTGCTGGTCGAAGGCATGCCAGTATTGAAAAAGACCGCAAACACCACCAGTGATGCCCTGCCCCACAACAACTCCAGAACCAACAGCACCAGTACCAGCATCGCCATACTTCGAATGTGAGAGCGCCAACACGTCAGTGAACTGCCAAATCCCGGAATCAGGCCCAGTTCACGCCGGCGGCTGACTTCATACAGTCCCATCGCGAGGAAGGGACCCAGCAGCAAACAACCCGACGCAATTGTCATGGTGTATTCCGGCTTGGACTTAAACACCAGTCCGAGTACTATCGCCATCATGCTAAAGGAAATACCGTAGAAAACGCTGATACCTGGGTGAGCCCGCATATCGCACCAACCGCTGCTTAGCCAATGGGCGATGTCAGCGACATGAAGTGGTCTGATGGTCTTTCTCGGGGCATCCGAGGGGGGCGGCACATAAGGCTCTGGAGCAACTTCTATTGGTATTTGACTCATATCAATAGCGTATAGCCTATGCTTACCTTCGGCAATTCAGGAAAACACTCAATCAGACCATGGCGTGCAAAGCCTGCGCAATATCTGCCTGCAAATCTTCGACGTCCTCGAGTCCAATAGCAAATCGAACCAAAGTGCCTTGCGTCAAATACGACGGCCATTCGCTGCGCATCGTGGCCAAATCGTAAGGGACCACCAAACTGATAGGGCCACCCCAGCTATAGCCCAAACGGAACAAACGCAATGCATCACAAAACGCATCAACCTGAACCTGACTGAAGCGCGCATCAATCATGACACTGAGCAAACCGGCCGCGCCGCCCAGTCCCTCTTTACAAAGCACTTTCCAGTTGTTATGACCGGGTGAGTCTGGCATAGCCGGGTGCAGCACCTGGGAAAATTCAGGCCGTGTCCTGCACCAACGGGCCAGCGTACGCGTGGCCTCGTCGTGGGCACGATAGCGCAATGCAATGCTTGGCAAAGCGCGCAGCACGGCTTCGGCGTCATTGGCGCCAACACCCAAACCCATTCGCATATGGGCTAGTTTGAGCTGCAAATGCAGACCCGCATCGCGCGTAATGACGCTGCCCATCAAGACATCGCCACCACCGCTAGGGTATTTGGTCAGTGCGTGGGCCGAAATGTCAACGCCCAATACTGGTTGCTGACCAGGTATCAAATCGAAAGGTTTAAACGCGAGACCTGCCCCCCATGTATTGTCCAGAGCCACCAGTGCCCCACCCTGCTTCGCGATGTGCAGCAAGGCGGGCAAATCTGGAAATTCGAGTGTCACGGAACCAGCGGCCTCTACCCACACCAAACGTGTACGCGGCGACATTTTTGCAGCAAGGTCAGCCGGCTCCAAGGGGTTGTAGTACCGGTGCGAAATACCCCAGCCACGCAACTCACCCTCCGCCAAAGCCTTGTTGGGGCCGTAGACGTTGTCGGGCATCAAAACTTCATCGCCCTGCTTCAGCAAGGCCAGTGCAACCAGCGCGACCGCTGCCAACCCGCTTGGCGCCAGCAAACATTGCGAGCCACCCTCCAGGCTACACAATCGCTCCTCCAGGGCATAGGTTGTCGGTGTCCCATGCAGGCCATAGGTGTAAGCCGACTTGTCCTTCCATTCCCTGCTTCGCATTGCCGCAACGCTGGGGAAAAATACCGTTGAGGCCTTGAATACGCCGGGTTGCGGGGCATCAAACCCCGCGGGGGCAATATACGGATGATGAATCAGCGCAGTGATCGAATGGGTCATATAGACATGCCGGCGTCTAGACGCTCCACTTTTGAATCAACTGCTCCGGGCGCATGGAGTCGTAGCTCTCAAAGGGTTGGTGGATCCATGGGTTGGTCGGCAAGAACTCAACCGAATAATCGGGCACAAATTTGGACAATGCCTTGGTCCAGATGACGGCACTGCGCAGTTCAGTAATCGGTGCATAGTTGTTTCTGAGCTGGTGCAAAACGGCATTGAGTGTGTGTCCGGAGTCCGCCAAATCGTCCACCAACAGAACCCGCCCGGCAATCTCACCTTTTGGGGTCGTGATGTAACGGGCAATATCGAGATTTCCTTGCTGGGTGCCGGCGTCCGAGCGATAAGAGCTGGTCGACATGATTGCAAGCGGCTTGTCAAAAACCCGGGACAAAATGTCTCCGGGTCGCATTCCTCCTCGCGCCAAACACAAAATCGTATCGAAATCCCAATGGGACTGGTGAATTTTGATCGCCAGTTTTTCGATTAAATTGTGGTATTCATCGTAGCTTACGTAGAGGTGCTTGCCATCTTCAGTCAACATGTTTTGCTCCTATTTTTATAGCTGCCCAATCAGCTATCTCGAGGGCTAAGCCCTATTTTCTCAAAATATATTCGTCATTCTGCAAGATAGGGATGGCGCATCATGATGGTGTGGTCCCGGTCAGGACTGGTTGAAACCATATGAATCGGCACCCCAGTAACTTGCTCGATGCGTTGCAGATACAACCGCGCGTTAACTGGCAAGCGGTCATATTGGGTTACGCCAACGGTACTATCACTCCAGCCCTCCATTACCTCATAGACGGGTTCACACCGAGCGATATCGTCAGCACCCATCGGCAGGATATCGTGCAGCTCACCGTCGATGCGATAACCGGTGCACAGCAGCAGCTCCTTGAGGCCATCGAGTACATCGAGCTTGGTGATGCAAAGGCCAGAGAGACCATTGACCTGCGCCGACCGCTTCAGTAAAGCGGCATCAAACCAGCCACAACGCCGCGAGCGTCCAGTAGTCACCCCCTTTTCTGCGCCAACAGTACTCATGTGGTAGCCCGGAGTTCCGGGTGTCTCCCAATCCAATTCGGTCGGGAATGGCCCGCCACCCACGCGCGTGCAGTAGGCCTTGGTAATTCCCAGTATGTAGTGAAGCATTCCAGGGCCGACGCCAGCGCCAGCTGCGGCATTGCCAGCCACACAGTTGCTGGACGTCACATAGGGGTAAGTGCCGTGATCGACGTCGAGCAAAGTACCCTGTGCGCCTTCAAACAGCAAATTGGCTCCATTGGCATGGGCGTCGTTGAGCTCTCGCGACACATCAGCAATCATCGGCTTAAGCAGCTCCGCATGCTGCATCGCCTGTTCAAAGACTCGATCGAAATCAACCCGCCCGTTGTTCATGAATGGCTTGAGCAACTCGCCAAAGTCAAAGTCGGCCGATCCCAAGTAGGTGGTCAGCACATGGTTGTGCAGGTCAAGAAGTTCACGTAACTTGGCTGCGAAACGGTCAGGGTGCTTGAAGTCCTGAACCCGCAACGCCCGACGGGCGATTTTGTCTTCGTATGCCGGCCCAATACCGCGCCCGGTTGTGCCAATTTTGGCATTGCCGCCGCGCTCACGCGCAGCTTCACGGGCCTGGTCTAAAGCCGCATGAAAGGGCAAAATTAGGGGGCAGGCCTCACTGACGCGCAGTCGCGAACGAACCTCAACCCCGACCTTTTCAAGCCCTTCAATTTCTTCAAACAACTTGGCTGCCGACAACACTACGCCGTTACCGATGTAGCACTTGACACCGGGTCGCATGATTCCGCTAGGTATCAGGTGAAGCGCGGTCTTAACTCCGTTGATGACCAGGGTATGCCCAGCATTGTGGCCACCCTGAAATCGCACAACCCCCTGCGAACTCTCGGTCAGCCAGTCCACCAGTTTGCCCTTGCCCTCGTCGCCCCACTGGGTGCCGACTACGACAACATTGCGCCCTTTGATTGTTTTCATTGAAGCTCTCTCAAATTGATTTCACAATCCATTGGCCCGCCGCGCATCGCAGCTCACGGTCGCAATGGAACTCATCGTTTTCGCTCTCGTGGCCCGGCAAGACGCAGACCACTGTTTCACCCTGGCGGCGCAATGCGGCAATTGCAGCACGTAAATCCAGAGCCTCGCCCCACGGCGCGCGAATAGCAGCCCGAAGCGGACGCGCTCCAGCTACCGCTGTTAATGCCTTGATATCCAAACTGAAGCCAACGGCAGGTCGTTTGCGACCAAACACCTTTCCAACTTCATCGTATCGACCACCCCGCGCGATCGCATCACTGGCACCGGGTGCATAAACCGAGAACATGGCACCGCTGTAATAGGCGTAGCCGCGCAAATCTGCCAAGTCAAACGAGACGCTGGCACCATCAACATGCCCCGCAAGCCATTTCAGTTGAATAAGTGCCAGATCAATTTCGATTGACTTCGGTAATATTTGCCTGGCTTCATCCAAAACGGTATGGTCACCATACAAGTGCACCAGTTCTACCAAAGCCTGCGCAAGGGCGGCCGGCGCCTGGCGTAGCAGCAGCCTAAGTTCACTGGCATCTTTTGCGGCCAACGCGGCATGTATTGCTAATATATGGTCCGCTTGCAACTCCAAATCGCGCAGCAAGCTATTCACAATCCGGGCGTCTGCCATGTCGACCCCCAAAGCACCCACGTGAGCAACCTTGAGTGCGTCCAGCGACAGTGTCAAAATTTCGAGGTCGGCCTCCAACCCCATGTGTCCGTAAATTTCTGCGCCGAACTGCAAGGGTTCGCGGGTCGCATGCGGACTGCTCGGACGCGTATGCAGCACGGGGCCGCAGTAACACAGCCGTGTTACGCCCTGGCGATTCAGTAGATGCGCGTCAATTCGGGCAACCTGGGGCGTACTGTCAGCGCGCAAACCCATCATGCGCCCTGATAACTGATCGACCAGCTTGAAAGTCTGCAAATCCAGTGCTTCGCCAGTGCCCGAAAGGAGTGATTCAAGGTGCTCCATCAGTGGCGGCATGACTAGCTCATACCCATAGCAACGTGCCATGTCCAGCAGGTCTCTTCGTATTTCTTCGATATGACGCGCCTCGGAGGGCAGTACATCGGCAATGTGATCCGGCAAGACCCAGGCGGACATGTGAGATTGGGAAGCTATTAAAACGCTGATTTTACCGGGCTTGCTCCCCGGATTTCACGGCGCCATCCACCAAATCACCATCAAACCGCACAGGATACTGAATAACGCGAAAAAGCGAATTTGACCGTCTCCCAACGAAAGCAGCTGCATGAACATCTTGCGCCAACCGGCAGGAGAGGCAAAAGGGAAAAGCCCCTCGATCACCAAAACCAGACCGATTGCCAGCCAAATAGTGTCGCTATTCAAAGCGCTACTTCTTGGCGTTTGCAGCGGGCGTTGAGCCGCCCCGAAACACCTTGAAAAACTCAGAACTGGAGGGATCCAGCACCATCACGTCGTTTTTACCGTTGAAACTGGCCTTGTAGGCATCCAGGCTTCGGTAAAACTGTGCAAATTGAGGGTCACGCCCAAATGCCTCAGCGTACACGCGGGCGGCCTCGGCATCACCCTCACCTTTGATTTTTTGCGCATCACGGTAGGCATTTGCGATAGTGACTTCTCGCTGACGGTCCGCATCGGCGCGAATCTTTTCCCCCTCGGCAGCACCCGTTGATCGCAATTCGTTGGCGACTCGCTTACGTTCAGCCTCCATTCGACGGTAGACCGACTCCGTGATGGCCTCGACATAGTCAACCCGGGTGATTCGGACATCAACCACATCGACACCCCAAGGCTTCGTTCCGCGCACCTTGGCCAATACTTCAGCCTTAACGTCGGACATCAAGTCCTCACGTTTGAGCGACAACAATTCCTTGACAGTGCGTTTATTGATCTCTTCCTGGAAGGCATTGCGAACGACCCGGTTGAGCTGACTTGCGCCAGCGCCTTCGTTCAATCCCACATTACGGATGTATTCGGTAGGCTCCGATATGCGCCAGCGCACATACCAGTCAATGACTACCCGTTGTTTCTCGGCTGTCAGCATTGGCTCGGAATCAGTGCTGTCCAGCGTGAGCAAACGCTTATCAATGTAAGAGACATTTTGAAATGGCGGGGGCAGCTTGAAGTTCAGGCCAGGCTCCGTAATGACGTCTTTAATCTGACCCAGCGCATAAACCACGCCAAACTGGCGCTGATCGACAACAAACAATGTGGAACTTGCCAATGCAATCAATACCAACAACGACGAAACAATCAATCCAATCCGATTCATGGCTGGCTCCTAGCGAGATTCACGTTCACGAGTCCGTGCGGCTTCACGGCTTCGGGCGTCATTGGCTGAGACTCCTGTAGCAAGCCCAGTAGTGGGAGCTACTTGCCCAGAAGGTGCGTGCACAACGGTCGCATCACCGCCAGATCCGCTCATTTGCATGATTTTGTCCATCGGCAAATACAACAAATTCGACCCCTGCCTCGATTCAACAATAACCTTTGTGACACTTCCATAGATTTGTTGCATCGCATCCAGGTACATGCGATCACGCGTCACTTGCGGCGCCTTCTGGTATTCAACAAACACGGACCTGAACCGCTGGGCATCACCCTGTGCCTGCGCTACGACCCGCGCCTTGTAGGCTTCAGCCTCCTCCTTCAGACGAGAGGCAGAACCAACTGCACGCGGAATCACATCGTTTGCGTAGGCCTGGGCTTCGTTCTTGGTGCGTTCGCGCTCCTGACCGGCCTTGAGAACATCATCAAAAGACGCCTGTACCTGCTCAGGTGGCCTCACTCCTCCTTGCTGCAGGTTGATGCCCACAACTTCCACCCCGACCTTATAACGATCCAAAATGGTTTGCATCAATGCCCGTACGCGGGGCGCAATCTGGTCGCGCTCTTCTGACAGGGCAGCGTCCATCTTCATTTTCCCCAACACCTCACGCACCGACGTTTCTGCAGCCTGCACAACCGCCTCCGCAGGATTCTTGCTCTCAAACAAAAACGCCCGCGCATCGCTCAATCGATATTGAACCGCAAACTTGATGTCCAGAATGTTTTCGTCCTGCGTCAGCATGGCCGATTCACGCAGTCCGGTTGCTTTAAGCACAGTATCACGCCCCACATCGACCGAGCGAATTTGAGTGACAAAAACTAACTCGTGTTTTTGAATGGGGTACGGCAAGCGCCAATTAAAGCCTGCATTGACCGTTCCCTTGAACTTGCCAAACTGGGTAATCACGGCTTGCTGTCCCTCTTGGACGATAAAGAAGCCGGTGCCCAGCCAGATCAAAACCAGCACGCCCAGAATCAGCCCAACACCAATGCCAGCACTTTTCATGTCAGGTTGAAAACTGCCGCCATTTCCACCACCGCGTGGCGGTTGCTGCGAAGGTTTGCCAAAAAGCCCACCGAGCTTTCGATTGAAATCTTTCCACAATTCGTCGAGATCAGGTGGCCCTGAACTTGGTCGCTTTCCAGGCTGGAAATTGTCAATTGGGGGCTTGGCTGGCTCTGGCTTGGATGGCTCCGGCTCAGTCGGTCTTTCGCCTGCCTTAGCCCCTTCACCAGCTTGGTCGTCGCCCCTGCCCCACCGGGAATCGTTCAAATTAAACATGCGGCGCACCCATTGAGGAAGCAGCTCTGTACGGTTGGAAAAAGCACGAAAGGAAGGTTTCATTGCATCGTTTTTCATAAATCAGGTCCCAATTGTGCCTAATCAACTTGCGTCCCCGAACTTCTCAGGGGAATGCATGTCACCGGCTGATGGTAGTGCCGACGCGGTCACAATTCGCGCCAAGCGCTGTCGCAGGAGAGGAAGCCCAGACGAATCTTTGGCGCTGACAAATATTCTGGGCGTCTGCACGCCATCAACTTCGAACTCATCCTCCATTCGAACCGGTCGATGCATAGGATCAATTGCATCGAGCTTGTTGAATACGAGCAATTGCGCAATCCCATCGGCACCAATTTCCTTGAGTACACGTTGCACCTGTCCGATCTGCTCAACAAAGTCAGGATTCGCGGCATCAACAACGTGGATTAACAAATCAGCATCAATTGCTTCCTGCAGCGTGGCCTGGAAAGCATCCACCAGACCGTGGGGGAGATCCCTGATGAAGCCAACGGTGTCCGACAAGGAGACCGTGCGAGCGGCATCGCCCAAATACAGTTGGCGTGTCGTTGTATCGAGGGTGGCAAAAAGCTGATCAGCCGCATAGGCGCGTGCTTTTACCAGTGAGTTGAAGAGGGTGGTCTTTCCCGTATTGGTGTAACCGATCAGAGATATGTTGAACGCATCCCTGCGCTCGCGCTGACGGCGTTGTGTATGGCGTTGCCGCTTGACCTTGGTTAAACGATCCTTGGTACGCTTGATCGCCTCGCCAATCATTCTGCGGTCCAGTTCAATTTGCGCTTCGCCTGGACCACCGCGCATGCCAATACCACCACTTTGCCGCTCAAGATGTGACCATCGGCGAACGAGGCGGGTACTCAAATACTGGAGGCGAGCCAGCTCAACCTGAAGCTTCCCCTCGTGACTGCGTGCGCGCTGAGCAAAGATTTCCAAAATCAAAAATGTGCGGTCATTGACTGGCAACTCAAGGTGGCGCTCCAGATTACGCTGCTGACCTGGACTCAGTGCCTGATCAAACAAAATTTCCTTGGCACCCACTTGTGCTGCCAGCAATTTGATTTCGTCTGCCTTTCCCGAACCAACAAACAGCGCTGCGTCGGGCGCCCTGCGCTTGCATGAAACTCGCGCGACGGGCTGCATGCCCGCAGTCTGGGCCAACAATGCCAGCTCAGCCAGTTCACCATCGAAATTGGACGCGCCCATGTCTACCCCGACCAAAATGGTCGGTGTATTGGCTTTTAAAGGTACGACTGTCAAATCAGGATGGGAAGCGCAGACTAATCAATCCGCTGGCCCCGAAGGACCTATGCTCTCACGAGGATTCAGCGGTATCTGCGTTCGGCGCGGACAGATTCACAGCACGCCCGGGAACAATCGTTGAAATGGCATGTTTGTATACCATTTGGGTGACCGTATTACGAAGCAGTACTACATATTGATCGAAAGATTCGACCTGACCCTGCAGCTTAATGCCGTTAACCAAATAAATGGATACTGGCACGTGTTCCCGACGCAATGCATTCAGGAACGGGTCTTGCAGTAATTGCCCTTTGTTGCTCACGATATTCTCCGTGTTCAAAAGTTAATAAGACGTTGACGATAACACACTGATGACCTGTTTTTGAATAGGGCACGAGAAACCCCAAGCGAAAAAGGCCAATGAGCCGAACAATGGGAATCAGTTTTCGCTCGTTTTGGCATAGGGGTTAGGTGATGACTTCATCTGTATCCTCAACGGCGTTCCCACCAAATCGAACTCCTTACGGAACCGCCCCTCCAAAAACCGCTTGTAGGCGTCAGTTACGTGTTCGAGGGAGTTCCCGTGAATGACGATGATGGGCGGGTTCATGCCCCCTTGGTGTGCATACCGAAGTTTGGGGCGGTACATACCCGTTTTCTTTGGGGTTTGAAACTGCACCGCTTCAAGCAATAGCCGTGTTAACACCGGTGTGGACATTTTGCAGTTTGCCGCACGATGTGCTTGCGCAATAGAGTCCCATAGCGGGCCAAGTCCCTGCCTCTTTTGTGCGGAGATGAAATGCAATGCAGCAAATTTTAAAAAGCCTAAACGTGTCTCAATGGATCGCTTAACCAGTTCACGCTCGTATTCGTCGGTAGCATCCCATTTGTTAACTGCCAACACCACCGCACGCCCGGATTCAAGAACGTAACCGGCAATGTGGGCGTCCTGATCAGTAATGCCTTGGGCGGCATCGATAAGCAATAAGACCACGCTGGCGGATTCAATAGCCTGCAATGTCTTCACCACCGAAAACTTCTCAATTGCCTCAAAAACCTTGCCCTTGCGGCGCAAACCAGCAGTATCCACCAGCTCAAAACGCTGTCCATGGCGCTCGAAGGGCACAGAAATGGCATCACGTGTGGTGCCTGGCAGATCGAAGGCAACCAACCGCTCTTCGCCAAGCCACGTGTTTATCAGAGTTGACTTACCCACGTTGGGGCGCCCTGCCACTGCCAACTTAATGACACCAGGATCCTGTTCCCCGTCGATCTCTTCAGGGACTGGTGCCGCTAGTTGACCGAGTGCAAGATCAACTAACTCACGCGTACCTTGACCATGTGCAGCCGATATGGGCACAACCTCGCCCAATCCAAGCTCAAAGAACTCAACGAGTTGCGCCCCTGCCTTCATGCCCTCAGCCTTGTTGGCCACCAAAACACAAGGCTTCCCGAGCTTACGCAGGTACTTTCCAATTTCATGGTCCTGAGCCGACAAACCGCCACGGGCATCCACTATGAACAGTACGACATCCGCCTCAGCAACCGCCTGTCGCGTCTGTTTGGCCATTTCTTTAAAAATGCCAGAAGCGGCATCTGGTTCAAACCCACCCGTATCAATGACGATGAATTCCCGCTGTCCGTGTTTTCCATTTCCATAATGACGGTCGCGCGTCAAGCCGGCAAAGTCCGCGACAATTGCATCCCTGGTCTTCGTTAACCGGTTAAACAGGGTTGACTTACCAACGTTGGGACGACCAACCAATGCAATGACGGGTTTCATGCTGTTGGTTTCGAACTTTTAATCTGGCTTGAAGCCATATATCGCGCCACGTTGCGTTACGGTAACCAATGTCGTTCCAACAAGCACTGGATCAAATGCAATTGGTGATCCATCAGTTGGCATCCTATTCAGGGGCGCCCCATCCTTGCGCGAAAGAAAATGCAAGGTACCGGTGTCGTCACCCAGCGCCAACGCTTGCCCGACCAATCGTGGCGCGCTCAGGCTGCGAAAGCTCAATCGTTCCGTTGTCCAAAGCCGCTCGCCATCTGCGCGACCCCAAGCAATTACCCGTCCATCGCTCTCGGTTCCAAAAAGCATTGACGCGTCGCCATCCAAACCAGTTGAACCTGACGCGGGCTTACTCCAGATCGTATTGCCACGTGCTGCATCGACACAAGCAATAGATGATTGAAATGCCCTGACACACAACTGGTTGCCTTCGCGACTCACACCAGAAACCAAATCAACCAACCTCTCGACCTCGTTTGTTCCGCGACTGTTTGCGACCTGCGCCTCCCACCGCACTTTGCCATTGAGCGGATTCAAGCCCACCAAACGTCCGGACAAGCCAGTCACCAAGGTATCGCCAACAGCCATGACGATCCCTGGTCGCCCAAGCACTAACGCCTCGCCGCTACGCTGTTGCTGCCACAACTTGCGTCCCGAAGACGCATCAAATGCCACAACAGACCGATTTGCTGACAATACAAACACCCTGGATCCGGCCACCAGCGGCGCGGTCAACGTGACCGCGCCCAACTTGCTGCGCCAGTTCTCTTTACTGCCGTCCAAAACAATCAACTCATTGTCACGACTGACCACAGCCGAATACCGACCATCACTGCCTACCCCCGCAGTAAGCTTGACACCCAACGCCACCCGCCACAGATCCCCACCGGTTCGCGCGTCAATTGCTGCAACATTCCCCTCAGATCCAGCAACATAAATGAGGTTATCGACCGCTCGAATTTGCAGCGGAAAACCAACCCCTCCAATCTGTGAAGTCCAAGCTGTTCGAACCCCCATCACAGGAACATTGGGACCCAAATCAACTTTTTTAACTTTGTCCGTGCCAGCACACGCGGTCAACAGCATGGCGATGCCAACGGGGACCACCAGTCGATGCATCACTTTGGTCAGCAAAGGAAAATATCTCACTTTGTCGGTTCCTTGGTTGCGTTCGGATTCTCTGCTGCCAGTGGATCGATGCCCAGTGCATTGAGCTTTACACCCACCAGGCGCCGGTATTCTGATTGGTCTTCAAAAGCCTTGTAGGCCTTTTGGTACTCCTGTTTGGCGTCCTCCCTCTTTCCCTGCAGGACGTAAATATCGCCTTTTCGGTCACTCGCCAACGCCAAAAACTCCTCTGCGATGCCTAAGCCCAGCACTTTCAGTGCTTCGTCATAGGACTTTGCCTCAATCAACAATGCCGACATCCGCAATCGCGCTACGGACGCATAACCCTTGTCGCTGGCGTGTTCAACCAGCCAGGAAAGGATCGCTTTGGATGCATCGGTTTTTCCGGATTCGTAGGCCATTTTGGCTACCATCAATCCAGCCTGCTGCGCGTAGACGGATGTTGGGAAGCGCTCTTTCATGTCCGAGAATGCGCGTTCAGCCTTTTGAGCGTCGCCCGCCTTCACCACCTTTTCGACTTCGTCATACATTGCGGCGGCTTGCACCGATTGATTGCGCTGCCAAATTTGATAGCCATTCCAGGCGCCAATAGCCCCGAGTATCGCGATCAGCGCCCAGGAAATCAGGTTGCCATATTGTTTCCAGAAGTGCTTGATTTGATCAAGCTGTTCTTGTTCTTCGAGATCTAAGTGATTTGCCATGTGTGTATTCAGTTAAGCGTGGGATTGTAGGCTTTTGGCCCATTGGACCGGATCGTTCAAAACATGCTTCGACTGCGCGCCCGCACCATCGCGCAATGACTTCACTGTCACCAATCCCTGTGCAATTTCGTCTGCGCCAAATATCAAAGCAAACCGCGCACCCGAAGCATCTGCCCGCTTGAATTGAGACTTGATGCTACCCAATACATCCGCGCCACCCGCGTGCATTTGCACGCTAACGCCTTCAGCACGAAGGATTTGAAGGCATTGCATTGCCGCTACAAAACAATCGCTATCGCCAACAATTGCATAAGCATCAGGCGCCTGCGCAAGCACTCCGCCGCCCTGAACCTTGACCAGCTCCAATACACGCTCTATTCCCATGCCCCACCCGATTGCAGGAGTCGGCTTACCGCCTAGGAGTTCAAAAAGCCCGTCATAGCGACCACCGCCGCACAGGGTTCCCTGCGCACCCAGCTCCAATGTCACGAATTCAAAAACTGTATGGCTGTAGTAATCCAGCCCACGCACCAGACGTGGATTGACACTCCACGGCACGCCACAGGCGTCCAGCAGCGTCTTGACCGTATCAAAATGCTTCAGTGATGCTTCCCCTAAAAAATCCAACAATTGCGGTGCATCCTGAATCATTTCCTGCATAGCGGGGTTTTTTGAATCCAAGATGCGCAACGGATTCGTGTGCAAACGGCGCCTTGCATCGCCGTCAAGCAATTCGGCATGTCTCTCAAAAAACGCAATCAACGCGATTCGGTGTGAATGGCGCTCACTGGCTACCCCAAGACTATTCAGTTCGACCCTAACGTTGCGTAGACCAAAGCCGGCGAGCAACTGGTGCGCCAGCAAAATCAGTTCTGCGTCCACTTCAGCGCCGGAAAAACCTATCGCCTCCGCACCCAATTGGTAAAACTGCCTATACCGGCCGCGCTGAGGACGTTCATGCCTAAACATGGGACCCATGTAATACAGACGCTTGCCGCCATCGTAAGTCAAATTGTGTTCAATTGCGGCACGCACGACCCCAGGCGTATTTTCAGGACGCAGGGTCAAGGCTTCACCGTTGAGCCGGTCCTCAAAGGCATACATCTCCTTTTCGACAATATCCGTGGTTTCCCCGGTGCCACGCACGAATAGTGCCGTTGGCTCAACGATCGGGGTCCGAATATTGCGATAGGCATGTCGTTCCATTTGTTGGCGTACACGCTCTTCAAACCACTCCCATTGCGGCGAATCCGACGGCAAAATGTCGTTCATACCCTTCACTGCATAGAGCTTTTCTACTCTACTCGCACCAGACTTTTCAACCATGCCGACTCTTAATTTGTTGTAGTAACGACGCCAGCGCCGAAGCGCTGCTGGATATAGCGCTCGACGATCACCTGGAAATCCATGGCAATCGTCTCACCCCGTAATGTGGTGTGCTTTTCACCATCAATGTATACCGGAGCGGCAGGCGCCTCGCCCGTGCCAGGAAGACTAATGCCGATGTCAGCATGTTTGCTTTCTCCAGGTCCATTCACAATACAACCCATCACGGCCACTTTCAGGGTCTCGACCCCCGGAAACTGAATGCGCCACTGCGGCATCATTTCCCGAAGAAAATTATCGATTTGCTGCGTCATTTCTTGAAAGGTCGTGCTCGTCGTGCGCCCACACCCGGGACAAGCAGTGACACTGGGCACAAAACTGCGCAACCCCAGGGACTGCAGAATTTCGGAGGCAACAACAATTTCCTGGGTGCGCGATTCGCCAGGCGCGGGTGTTAATGACACACGAATCGTGTCACCGATTCCATCCTGCAGCAAAACGCCCATCGCTACGGACGACGCAACTGTCCCCTTGGTTCCCATTCCAGCTTCCGTAAGCCCCAAATGCAGCGGATAGCGGCAACGCTGGCTCAACCCACGGTATACCGCAATCAAGTCCTGCACACCACTGACCTTGCAAGATAAGATAATCTGATTGGACGGCAATCCAATTTGCTCTGCACGCGTCGCCGATTCAATTGCCGAAGTAATCAGCGCCTCGTACATCACCTGTTTGGCGCCCCAAGGTATGGGCCGGCGGCTATTTGCATCCATCAATGCAGCCAAAAGTTCCTGATCAAGGCTACCCCAGTTGACACCTATGCGAATAGGCTTATTCCAACGAATCGCTGCTTCTATCATCAAGGAAAATTGTCGGTCGCGCTTATCGCCCTTGCCAACATTTCCCGGATTGATTCGGTATTTGGACAGTGCCTGTGCACAATCCGGATGATCAGTTAGCAACCGATGTCCATTGAAGTGAAAGTCGCCTATCAACGGCACGTCAATGCCCATCCGATCAAGCTGTTCACGAATGTAGGGCACGGCCTGCGCTGCCTCTGGTGTGTTCACCGTAATACGAACCAGCTCTGAACCTGCCAAGGCCAATTCTTTAACTTGAATGGCGGTGCCAATTGCATCGGCCGTGTCAGTGTTGGTCATTGACTGAAGTCGCACAGGCGCATCACCACCCAAGCTTATCCGTCGCGAACCCCAAACGACCTGGGCCTGCAACGTTTCACGACGATTGGGAAAGGCCGATTCAACGGCTAAATTACGTTCCACTATTTCACCTCAAATCGTGCAACATTGTCCTTGGAATTCGGGGCCAAACTAAGCGCCTTGCCCCGGACCTCAACATCCACAACATCAGCCCGTCCAATGATGACCGATAGCGGCGGCGTGCCGCCAGCGGTTATCACTTCGCCTGCAACCATTGTCTTGCTCAGATGCACGGTTCCCTGCGCATCAACAACCTTGATCCAGGAAGGCGCCTTGGCTTTGAAAACGACAAAGCCCGCGGCGTTGCCAGCAACTGACACTTTTGGCTCTGCAGCGTCTGCAACTGCAGGTCGAGGTTGACTTGCAGTTTGCACTGGACTCGACACAATCGGCCGCGGTGACTGAGCGACCATATCCGCGCTGACAGTCTTCTCGCCGCTGTCACGCTTTTCTGCAGAACCGATCGACACCGGAATTACAGTTGCGTTAACAGGCTGTGTGACCTCGATGCTTGCGCTGCCAGCGGGAACGGGCGCTTCCTCACGATTGCCAGGTTTAACACTATCGGCCACCGATCCGGAAGTCGAATCAGTGAGGTTCACATCGGGGAAAAAAGCGACTACGGCTACGCCAAGCAGAAGTGCCATCACGATAATGGCAGGTGGTTTACCAAGCAAGCTCAGAATGGGCGCCCGTCCTGAGTGACCGCGAGCATGAAATGGTGCATTGATTCCCTGCTCGTCAGACTTTAACCGCGTGACTGCATTCGATGGTAGCTTGGAAAGCACGGAAGCCGGGTCAACTTTCAATGTGCGACAAACGCTAGCCGCCAATGCACGCACAAACACTGCATCATGCAGTTGATCAAGTCGGTCCGCTTCCAGTGCCTCAAGTTTTTTCACAGGAATTTTCATCGCAACGGCTAACGCACCAATGTGTAATCCAGCGGCCTCGCGCGCGCGACGCAACATCATTCCAGCAGTCAATCCATCATTCGGTGCATTCTCTTCAGTCAGTGCGGATGGTTCGGAAAAACGCTGATCACTCATTAAACGCCCCTCGCTCAAATGCTGCGTTCTCTCTGGATTGCGGAAACCGCTTTTTTAGTTGCCCACCGAGCTGCGACATAGCGTCGCGGTTGTCCAAGCGCCGTTCGACCTTGACGCCGAGCCACAGGGATTCGGCGTTGGCAAGCTCACTGTTATTGAGTCGTCGAACATAAAACTGCGCTCGCACCAAGTCGCCACGCTGAAACAAAATCAACGACAAGTTATATGCGGTTATTGGGTTGCTGGCATCCAACTCATAGGACCTCAAAAAGCTGGCCTCGGCATCGGTGGTTTGTCCGCTTTTTTGTTGACAAAGTCCCTGCGCCATCCAGGTCTTCGCTTTGTCCGTATAGCCAGAATTCGACAAAGCACTTCCAAATAACTGCAACGATTCGGCCAAACGCGATTGCTGACACAGCAGCCAACCGAAATTGTGTTGCACTGAAGCAGCCTTTGGATTAATCGACAAAGCCCTGCGGAAACTCTCTTCTGCAAGTTGTGTGTCGTTCAGGCGCATATAGATCAAGCCGCGCAAGTTGTATGCTTCATACAAATTGGGGTCTGCCGAAATCGACTGTTTAAGGTGATCCAGCGCATCTGTCGTTTGCCCTTTGTCAAAATAGGCAACCGCCAACTCAAGACGCAAGCGAGCCCGTTTACGTGTATCGGGTTCATCAGAATCGGTTAACAAATCCGAATTCATCGCGGAGCCCGAAGTACCAGTCGCGCAGGACGTCAGAAATACAACCGGCGAACACAGAACGCAGCACCACATGACCCAGGGCAAAGCTCTTGCGCCCAGCCGCAATCTATCAATCATTGAATGCGTCCTCCCTGACAGCTGTCGCTGTATTTGAATTTACTTGATTCGTGATTTCAGTGCTTCTGCGAATAATCATTCGGCGCTGCACATCAGTCCTGTCCCGAACATCGCCAGCTAATTGTCCACAAGCCGCATCGATATCGTCCCCCCGCGTCTTACGAATCGTTGTCACAATGCCAGCATCACTTAAAACTTTGCAAAATGCGGACACTGCCTCCGGCGGTGAACGCGTCAAACCCGACAGCGGAAAAGGATTGAACGGAATCAAGTTGAACTTGCACCATGACCCGGCATGCTGCGAGCGAACCAATTTCACAACTTCCTGAGCATGCTGGAGTGAATCGTTGACACCGTCCAGCATGCAGTATTCGAAGGTGATGAAATCCCTCGGCGCCGCCACCAAGTACCGCGTGCAAGCCTGCAGTAGCTCTGCAAGCGGATATTTGCGGTTCAGAGGCACCAAATCGTTTCTGAGCGCATCGTTACTTGCATGCAGCGAAACCGCCAGTGCCACCGGGCAATCTTGAGCCAGCCTATCAATCATAGGTACCACACCCGACGTCGATACGGTTACCCGCCGGCGCGATAAACCATACGCGTTGTCATCGAGCATCACCCGCAGTGCCGGCACCAGCGACGAATAATTTTGTAAAGGCTCGCCCATGCCCATCATCACCACGTTGGAAATAACCCGTTCAGTGCGAGACAAATGCTTGCGCAAAAAGTGTTCTGCGTACCAGAGCTGCGCAATGATTTCAGCAGTGGTCAAATTTCGGCTAAATCCCTGATGACCGGTCGAGCAAAACCTGCAGGCAACGGCACACCCGGCTTGCGACGAAATACACAAAGTTCCCCGATCATCCTCGGGTATGAATACTGTTTCTATTGCGTTTCCCGCGCCTACATCAAAAAGCCATTTGATAGTGCCATCGGACGAAATAGTCTGAGAAATGACAGGTAACGCAACGATATCCGCAGTGGTTTTCAGTTTTTCACGCAGCGACTTCGCCAAATCACTCATATCATCAAAAGCAATAGCACCCTTTTGATGAATCCAACGAAATAACTGGGTCGATCGGAACCTCTTTTCACCAAGCCGCTCGCAAAAGGCGGCCAATCCCTCGAGGTCGTAATCGAGCAGGTTGGCCGTCATCGTGCAGCTTAGCGGCTGTAGACGTTCATGCCTGCAAAAAAGAACGCGATTTCCACCGCGGCCGTTTCAGCAGCATCCGATCCGTGAACGGCATTTGCGTCAATGCTGTCTGCAAAGTCAGCACGAATCGTTCCGGACGCCGCTTTTTTCGGGTCGGTTGCACCCATCAGGTCGCGGTGTTTCAGAATCGCGTTTTCACCCTCGAGCGCCTGGATCATGACTGGACCGGAGATCATGAAGTCAACGAGATCCTTGAAAAATGGACGCGCTTTGTGAACCGCATAAAACGCTTCTGCCTCGACACGGGACAAATGTGCCATGCGTGCCGCAACAACTTTCAGGCCAGCGGCCTCGAAGCGAGCGTAAATCTGCCCGATCACATTTTTGGCAACAGCATCTGGTTTGATAATGGAAAGAGTGCGTTCGATTGTCATAGTATTTCCTGAACTGAATTGGTAAGCAACATTCCTGCTTCGACGTGAAGCAAAGCCTTTGATTTTAGCATTTAGCGACTAACCAGCGCGCCCTTTGCGCCTCGGTCCGCCGGCTGACCCACGCTGCTTTTGCCCACCTTCCTGACGTTGGCGGGTAAAACTATCGGCGCCAATGTACCCGAATGCTGTTTTCATTGGATCCGGCTGCGCATTGGCGCCCCGGCGTTCCGTATTCTTGTCAAAGCGGGGTGCATCACCAGAACCCCGTGGCTTTCTGTCAGGACCACCCGGGTTCGCACCGCGAAAACCGGGACCCGGTGCCGCACGTTGTCCGTTGTTTGCGCCGCGCGGTCCTCCGCTTCGGCCGCCTCTGCGCGCATTGGCGTTACGCGATTTGCCATGGGCTGACCCATCCTCTGCACCGGCGACCGATCCACCGCGTCCACCGGCCACTTGAACCAATGCCCGGATGTCCGACTCATCAAGCTCCATCCAGGCCCCGCGTTTGAGGCCGCGTGGCAACACCATCGCACCATAGCGAATTCGAATCAATCGACTGACCGCATGGCCAACGGCCTCCAACATGCGGCGCACCTCGCGATTGCGCCCCTCGGAAATTGTCACCCGATACCAGCAATTGGATCCTTCGCCACCACCGTCCTCAATGGAGCTGAACTGTGCCATCCCGTCATCAAGCTTGACACCATCGAGCAGCAACTGCTTCTCTTCCTTGCTCAGCGAACCCAGGACGCGCACTGCATATTCCCGTTCCAGGCCAAACCGGGGATGCATTAAATTGTTCGCAAGTTCACCTGAGCTTGTAAACAGCAGCAGCCCTTCCGTGTTCAAGTCCAGTCTTCCCACGGATTGCCACTTGCCCTGGTGCATCTTGGGGAGCCGACGAAAAACTGTCGGTCGATTTTGCGGGTCATCATGGGTAACCACTTCGCCTACTGGTTTGTGGTAAGCAATAACCCGCGCCGGTGGCGGGTCAATTCGAAAGCGAATCGGCTTGCCGTTGACCTTAATGCTGTCACCAAATTGAATGCGCTGGCCAATGTGCGCTGGCTCGTTGTTGACCGAAATCCGCCCTTCAACGATCAACTGCTCCATTTCAAGTCGCGAACCCATCCCGGCCTGTGCCAGCACCTTGTGCAATTTTGGTGTTTCGGCCATCGGTGCCAAAACCCGCTTGGGAGGCGCCAGTTCGGTCAGATCTTCATCGGCATCAAACTGCCCGGACACCACGTCATTGAAGCGGTTTCCTGGATTCACAGGCGAAGTCACCAATTCCGTCACTTTGGCAAGATCAGTCATCTCGGCCACCTCAGATCCGAACCGGGATTCGACAGCCGGCTGCGCAACGTCGATGGCGCTGGCGTCAGACAACTCCGGACTGGGCATGACGCGTTGTTCGTGCTCCGCTGCAGTCTGCTCCACAGGAATATTTTTGTTCATTCTGAAATTCCATTCAAATGAGTGGTCATGTCTGGCACTTGCGGCTCCAATGGCATCGCAATTTGCGGGCTTGTTTCGCCTGGCGCGCCACCGTCGGATATCAGATTCGCCATTGAATCTGCTGTCGAACCCACCAGCGCGTCAAAAGTCTCGACCTTACCACCGCCACCATCGAGCAGCGGTAATTGGTCAAGTGAGCGCAATCCCAGGTCATCCAGGAATTGCCGCGTCGTTGCAAACAGTGCCGGGCGCCCCGCCACTTCCCTATGGCCAATCACTTCGACCCACCCACGGTCTTCGAGTTGTTTGATCAGAAGGGAATTGATGGTCACGCCTCGAATATCTTCCATATCGCCGCGCGTCACAGGCTGCCGATAGGCAATGATCGCCAGTGTCTCCAGGGTGGCGCGGGTATAGCGAGGTGGTTTTTCGGGATGCAAACGATCCAGATACTCCCGCATTTCTGGTCGGCTTTGAAATCGCCAGCCTGTCGCTACACAAACCAGTTCAACGCCCCGACCAGTCCAATCTTCCTTTAAATGCTCCAACAATTGTTTGATTGAATCGGCACCCAGTTCATCATGAAACAGCGCGCGCATGTCCCGCACCGGTAAAGGTTGCTGTGAGCAAATCAACGCGGTCTCCAGGACCCGCTTTGCATCCACCATATTCATATTCAGGCTATATCGGGAGCGCCACCAACAGGTGACCAATCAACGTGATTCCATCGGGCGGCAGCAGATGTGAAGAATTCACCGTGCCTTTTGCCCCACCATGATCCGGGGTCTTAATGGGTGGAACTTTAACCCACTCACTATTTTAATTGTAGCGCAGGCCCCATTCTGACATCAAAGCCGAGAAATCGCTTGGGGGCAAAGCATTAAAAACCATTTTTTCCTGGGTTACCGGGTGGTCAAACGCCAGTCGAATTGCATGCAGCGCCTGACGCGGCATAACACTGTGTTTTGATCCGCCATACACTGGGTCGCCCACCAACGGATGACCGATTGAAGCCATATGGACCCGAATTTGATGGGTGCGCCCAGTATGCAAAATGCAACGTACCAGACATCCCGCAGGCGAGTTCGACAACAAGATCATGTCTGTTTTCGCCAACTTGCCAGAGTGGCGCTCCAGGTCCACCACTGCCATGCGCAAGCGGTTACGGGGATCACGGCCAATCGAAGCTTCAACGGTTTGATTGGTCGGTCCGGCCCAAGGCCGGTGGGCAATAGCGACATACTGCCTACTTACATCACGCGCGGCGATGGCCTGCACCAGACGGTCCATGGCAACTCGGGAGCGCGCCACCACCATCAGTCCGCTGGTGTCCTTGTCCAACCGGTGGACGATTCCCGCCCTGGGCACTGCGGTCATTTCCTGGTCGTACGCCAGCAGTCCATTGAGCAATGTGCCGGACCAATTTCCCGGCGCCGGATGGACAACCAGGCCAGCTGGCTTGTTGATTACCAAAATGTGGTCATCTGCAAAAACGACATTTAACGCGATATGCTCAGGTTTGAAGGCTTGACTTTGCGGTGTCGGACGCAGCTCGATCATTACCTCGTCGCCTGCTTTCACGCGAGAAGATCCCTTGCGGACTGGCCGGCCATTCACCACGACCTGGCCCGACTCAATTAACTGTTGCAGGTAGTTTCTGGAAAACTCCACCACCCCGTCCACTAAGGCACGGTCCAGGCGCTCGCCATGCATGCCAACGCCCACGGTCAAACGTCGATACTCCGTTTCATTGACGATTTCATCAAACTCGTCAGAATCGGTCACGGGCGGGTGGCTCGATATAATTACAGTGCTCTGATTCAAGAAGGTTCCCAAACATGTTTCGTGTCAAATTATCGGTCGTTTGCGTTTCATTGCTGACGGCTGGCGCCCTCCTGCTCGGAGGCTGTTCCAGCACACCAGTGGACAAGACGGCCAATATGAGCCCGGCCAAGATTTACGCCGAAGCCAAGGAAGAAATGGGTGCAGGCCAGTGGGAACGCGCCATACTTTTGTTGGACAAGCTTGAAGCACGTGCCGCTGGTACACCGTTGGCCCAGCAGGCCCAGTTGGACAAGGCCTATTCGCAATACAAGTCCTCAGAACCAGCCCAGGCGCTGGCAACACTTGAGCGCTTCACAAAGCTTCACCCGGTCAGTCCGGCAATGGACTATGCAATTTACCTCAAGGGGCTCATCAACTTCAATGATGATCTGGGACTGTTCGCACGTTTTACACGCCAGGATCTTGCGGAACGAGATCAAAAGGCCTCCAAAGAGTCTTTTGAGGCTTTCAAAGAGCTAGTCGACCGTTTTCCGGACTCCAAATACAGCCCGGACGCCCGCCAGCGGATGAACTACATTGTCAACTCGTTGGCCCAGTACGAAGTTCATGTTGCAAGGTACTACTTTAAACGTGGTGCCTATTTGGCGGCTGTTAACCGTGCACAACTCGCAATCGCTGATTACCGCGAAGTACCCGCCATCGAAGACGCGCTTTACATCTTGTACAAATCCTACGAAGCACTCGACATGCCTCAACTGCGGGATGATGCGAAACGGGTTCTGGAAAAAAATTATCCGCAATCCGAGCTACTAAGCAAAGGCGCCCGGGTCATCAATGACCCGTGGTGGAAGGTCTGGTGAGTTGTTCCAAAGCCTCCATGAATGCCTCTTGGGTTTCAATCTTCTTCATTGGAGGCAGTGCAGCCAATAGGCGCCGCCCGTAACCCATTTTTATCAAGCGCACATCACAGACCACCAGAATCCCCCGGTCCTTTTCGTGACGGATTAGTCGGCCGGCGCCTTGCTTGAGTGCAACGGCTGCGTGGGGAATGTACAAATGCTGAAACGGCTTGCGGCCGTCTTCCTCAATTTGGCGCGATCGCGCAGCCACCAGCGGACTATCCGGCGGGGGAAACGGCAACTTGTCGATGACCACCACCTGCAGCGCGTCGCCCGGGACGTCAACTCCCTCCCAAAAGGACACAGACGCCACCAAAACAATGCCCGGTACATGCCCATCGGGCGATGCTTTCCTGAGCCGCTCTGTCAACTCCCGCTTGGACGACTCCCCTTGAACCAGGACCTCAACCTCGGCTGAGTCCAGTATGTGGTGCCGCAACAGTTCAGCAATTTCGCGCATTGCACGCAAGGTCGTTGTCAACACCAGGGTTCGCCCGCCCAAGGTAGTCGCAATCTGGACAACCAGATTTGCAACAGCCCGACGGTGCTGCACATCGGACGGCCCCGGAAAATGGGGTGGAACGAAGATGGCAGCCTGTTTCGCGTAGTCAAACGGGCTTGCAACCTGAAGCACTTGCGCGTGTTGCAACCCGCCTGATTCCAAAAATTCGGTCAACGTGGCGTCGTGCCCTAAGGTCGCAGAGGTAAATATCCATGACTTGGCGTTCGGCCGCTCTGAATGAACGGGTGCAATACCCCCAGGTATTGCGTTCGCAAGAATACGTGGTGATTGCACCAGTGTGGCGTACCGGCCAGTCTCTATCCAGCGAATCCATCCAGAGGGCAATGGGTGCGAAAACACATCGAGTTCAGCCATCAGTAGAGCGGTGTGCTCCCGCAGCCCCTTCAGCGCCCCAAACAACTCTTCCATGCTGCGCAGCAAAACTTCGCATTGCTGAAGCGCCGTGTGCAGTTGCGCCAGGGCCAAACTCCAGGCGTGTTCGTCGGTGTCCGCAGGATGGGTATCGGACCAACTCATATACGGCGAACCTTCCGCCCCGGTGCACAGCTCCTGCAGACGGCCAACCCGCTGACGCACTTCAACTACCCAGGACGCCCAATCGGGACAACTCTGAACCATCAGGTGACCGTGCTTGCCCAGATCCAGTGCATACCGGTCCAGTTGAGCCAGGGACAGCTTGCGGCAATAAAACTGCACACCAATTTCGTTGAGTTGATGGGCTTCATCAAAGACAACCGATTGCGCACTGGGCAACAACTCGGCAACCCCCGACTCACGAATTTGCAGATCGGCAAAAAACAGGTGATGGTTGATGACCACAATATCGGCCGCCATCGCATCCCGGCGAGCCTGATTGACATGGCACGTCTGAACCTGAGGACAACTCGAGCCAATACAGTTGTCACGGGTCGATGTGACCAAAGCGATGACCGGTGAGTAGTCGTCCATTTCGGGCAATTCCGCCAGATCGCCCGTGCGTGTGGACAGCGACCATTGCTCGATTCGAGCCAATTGCGCTTGCGCGGTTGGATGTATGGCACGCACGTCGTGACGGGCAATGCCCAGCCGCTGCATGCAAAGGTAGCTACTGCGCCCCTTGAGCATGGCCGTACGGGCCGGCACACCCAATGCCGCCGTCAACCGTGGAATGTCGCGCCAATACAGCTGATCTTGTAGTGTCTTGGTCGCGGTGGAGAGCAAAACACGCCCACCACTGAGCAGCGCCGGGACCAGATACGCATAGGTTTTGCCAACCCCGGTTCCGGCCTCTACCACCAACGTGCCACCGGTTTGCATGGCCACGGCGACGGCGTGCGCCATCGTGGCCTGACCGGACCTGGGTCGAAACTCATCCACCGCCCGTGCAACCGAGCCGAGCGCGCCCAAGGCGGACGCTACTGCCGCAGGCAACGCCATACTTCAGGCAGAATCATCCGGGTCGATTTCACGCTCCAGACCTGCGATTTCGTCGCGCAGCGCCAGGCGACGCTTTTTCAACCGCCGCAACAGGAGCTCATCCACCGGTGAATCGCCGGTAAAACGATCAATCAAGGCATCCAGGTCCGCGTGTTCGATACGCAGCTCAATCAGATGGCGCGGCAGAGAGTGAAGATTTGTTACCAAAGTGAATGCGGGAGATTACGGGTTTAAACTACAGTGAAACGGATCGCGCGAGATCAATAATACGACCATCCTGTCCTTTTGCAGAAAGTATTGCTCACAAGCAACCCAACATGGCTACTGGCTATCGACTCACCGCATCCACAGGCATCCATAAGGGCGACCGCGATTACCAGCAGGACCAGATTGCGCTATTGAAGCATCAGCGTGTCAACGGATGCATCCTGGCTGTGGTGGCCGATGGCATGGGCGGACGCAGCGGTGGCCGCAAGGCGTCCGATCAGGTCATGATGACGGCCAAACAGTTGTTCGACCGCTATGATCCGGACACTGACGATGCATCGGCCATCTTGTCGCAAATCGTGCAAGAGGCGCATATCGTGATCAAGCTGACGGCAATCTCCTCAGAGGAAGAACCCCACAGCACACTGGCGGCTTTTTTGATCAACGCCAAGGGCGATTGCCATTGGGCCCACACCGGGGATTCACGCATATACCACTACCACGGCAACCGCTTTGTCAAGCGCACCATGGACCACTCTTATGTGCAAGCATTGGTCAACCGCGGCGAAATCACTGAAGAGCAAGCTTCAGTTCACCCCCAATCGAACATCCTGATGGGCTGCCTGGGAACCGAAAGCGAGCCACCGGTTGATTTCCACTTCATTCCACAACTGCGCCCTGGGGATGTCTTGATGGCGTGCAGTGATGGCGTTTGGCACTATTTCAATACCGGTGAATTGGGGTCGGTGCTGTCCACCCTGTCGGCACGGGAGGCAACCGAATTTCTGATTGAAAAAGCGCGATCGCGGGGGCGCGGAGGCGGCGACAATTTATCCATAGTGGTGGTCAAGCTCGAGCCGCTGACACCAACCTGAACCGGGTTGCAGGCACTATGGCGTGACTGCTGGAAGCGGCGCAGCACCTGGCCCTTTTTCCTTTATTTTTTTCTCACGCTCAACACGACGGCGCTCGGCGGCGCGCTGCTTTTCAGCATAGGCTTCCCGGTTTTTTGCAATAGTCTGCGCATCCATTGCAGCGGCTTTGGCACGTGACGCCGCCGGTACTGGTGGCTTGGAGTGTTTTTTAATTTTGTCATCCACTACGCTTTGACGATCCTGCGCAGTTGTTCCAGACCCCTTTTCGGGCTGACCTGATTGCTGCAGCGCACGCTCAGCTGCTTTCTCCTGGTTGCTGCGGATTTGTTCAGCACCTTTTTCCTGCCGGTCCGCATCATTCAGGTGGGCTTCCTGCCGCTTCAGGTCTGCCAGCATTTCACGGCGCGCCAGGCTGACTTTGTTCTGGCAATCCGTCACCGCAAACTTGGACCAACAGGCAGCCTCCTGAGCATCCAATTCTGCCGTTCTTTCTTTACGGACGGCATCAATGCGTTGGCGCATGGCATCGCGCTCACTCTTACCCGGTGCAACCTCTGCCTGACACCAACCGATTGACGTCCAGAGCGCACCCAACAGCGCAATCCAACTTACCCTGATCATGTCAGGCCGGTGTCCACCGTGCGACGCTCCAGCGACAAATACTCTTGTGACTGCATTTCGCTTAGGCGGGAAACAGTTCGTGGAAACTCATGTGCCATCGGACCATCGGTATACAAATCGGCGGGCTCGACCTGAGCCGACATCACCAACTTGACCCTGCGGTCATACAAAACATCGATCAACCAGGTAAATCGGCGCGCCTCTGACGCCATGCGCAGTGGCATATGCGGCACATCGCTCAAAAAAACAGTATGAAACAGAGACGCTATTTCCAAATAATCATTTTGGGACCGCGGGCCACCACACAGGGTCTTGAAGTCAAACCACACCATGCCGCCGGCCTTGCGCCGGGCGCGGATCTGGCGCGACTCAATGTGCAGCACCGGATCTTCATCATGCGTTTCTTCCAGCGTATTAAACGCCTGTTCCATCGCACTGTCGGCGAGCGGACCATTTGGCACGTGGTAGAGCGTCATTGCCTCCATGGTGCGGCGACGGTAGTCCGTCCCGTTGTCGACATTGATCACTTCCAGCCGTGAATTGAGCAATGCAATCGCAGGCAAAATCCGGTCCCTGTGCAACCCACCGGGATACAAGCCATCGGGATGAAAGTTCGACGTCGTGACGAACCCCACACCGTTTTCAAACAATGCCGCCAGCAAGCGGTGCAAGATCATGGCGTCGGTGATATCGGCCACATGAAATTCATCGAAACAGATCAGGCGAAAGCGCTTGGACATGCGCTTGGCCAATTCATCGAGGGGATTAACGGTACCCTGCAAGTCCGCGAGTTCGCGGTGCACTTCGCGCATGAATTCGTGAAAATGCAGGCGGGTTTTGCGTTTGAGCGGGACCGCGTTATAAAAGCAGTCCATCAAAAAACTCTTGCCGCGCCCTACCCCGCCAAACATGTAAACCCCCCGGGGAACATCCGGGCGATTGATCAGTTTTTTCAGCGCATTGGAGCGTTTCGCCTTAAAAGCGGTCCATTCCGTAGCGCAACGCTCCAGCGCCTCTATGGCACGCAATTGCGCTGGATCGGCGGCGTAGCCACGGTTGGCCAATTCCGCCTCGTAGGTTTGCCTCACACTCAACGCAGCCACTCCGTGAATCTATTATTTTGATAGCTAACAACGCAATGTTGACGAGGGCTAGGCACCACTTTTATCAATTGAAATGTTAAAAGTTCAGGGTCCGCTTGTCAACCGCCAGCGCCGCTTCTTTGGTGGCCTCGCTTAAAGACGGATGCGCATGGCAAATGCGGGCAATGTCTTCCGCGCTGGCCTTGAATTCCATGGCCACCACGGCCTCTGAAATCAACTCGCTGGCTTGCGGTCCGACAATATGCACGCCCAGGATTTCGTCCGTTGTGGCATCGGCCAAAAACTTCACAAAACCCGTAGTGTCGCCCAGCGCGCGCGCGCGGCCGTTGGCCAAAAACGGGAAAGACCCCGCCTTGTAGGCAACCCCGTCCGCCTTGAGCTGCTGCTCGGTGCGTCCAACCCATGCAATTTCCGGGCTGGTATAGATCACCCAGGGAATGGTGTTGAAGTTGACATGGCCGTGCTGGCCTGCAATACATTCCGCTACCGCCACACCCTCTTCCTCGGCCTTGTGTGCCAGCATCGGGCCGCGCACCACATCACCCACCGCCCAAACACCAGGCAAGTTGGTCTTGCAGTCGGCGTCTACGACGATAGCTCCGCGCTCATCGAGCTGCAAGCCCACGGCCTCGGCGTTCAAACCGATGGTATTGGGCGAGCGTCCGATAGAGATAATGAGTTTGTCGACATCCAGGGACTGCGCTTCGCCCTTGGCGTTGGTGTAGGCAATCGACACGCCCTTTTTGCCCGACTTGATGTCGCCCACCGTGACGCCCAACTCAATCTTGAGACCCTGCTTGGTGAAAGCCTTGTGGGCTTCCTTGGCGACTTGATCGTCCACCACACCCAAAAAGGTTGGAAGACCCTCCAGAATCGTGACATCGGCACCCAGGCGACGCCAAACCGAACCCATTTCCAGGCCGATCACGCCCGAGCCAATGACGCCGAGCTTTTTAGGCACGGCACCCACGCGCAGCGCCCCATCATTGGACAAAATGCGCTCTTCATCAAACGGCGTTCCGGGCAGGGCCCGCGCGTTAGATCCGGTTGCCACAATGATGTTCTTGCCCAGCAAGGACTCCTCTGCCGCGCCAGCCACGTTGATCACGTAGCTGCCCTCGACCGCCTTCACAAAGGACGCTCGGCCGTGAAAAAAAGTGACCTTGTTCTTCTTCAGCAGGTATTGGATACCGTCGTTGTTCTGCTTCACGACGCTGTCCTTGCGGGCAATCATCTTGGCCACATCCATGCTCACGCCTTTGACCTCAATGCCGTGTTCAGCAAAGTGGTGATTGGCATGGTGAAAATGCTCAGACGATTGCAGCAAGGCCTTGGACGGTATGCAGCCCACATTGGTACACGTGCCACCCAGCGCCGGACCGCCTTTTTCGTTCTTCCACTCATCCACGCAGGCCACGTTAAAGCCCAGCTGGGCCGCACGAATTGCGGCAATGTAACCACCGGGGCCACCCCCGATGACAATCACGTCAAATTGTTTGCTCATGGCATCTTTCCTTAGATATCAAACAAGAGACGCGCCGGATCTTCCAGTGCTTCCTTCATGGCAACCAGGCCCAGCACCGCCTCGCGGCCGTCAATGATGCGGTGGTCGTAGGACATGGCGAAGTAGTTCATGGGGCGCACCACGACCTGGCCGTTTTCAACCATGGCACGGTCTTTGGTTGCATGCACACCCAAAATGGCCGATTGCGGCGGGTTGATGATGGGCGTGGACATCATGGAGCCAAAAGTGCCACCGTTGGAGATGGAGAATGTGCCGCCGGTCATGTCTTCAATGCCAAGCTTGCCGTCCTTGGCTTTCTGACCGTACTCAGCGATCTTCTTCTCGATATCGGCAAAGCTCATCTGGTCAGCGTTGCGCAAAATGGGAACCACCAGGCCACGTGGCGAACCCACCGCAATACCGATGTCGAAGTAGCCGTGGTACACGATGTCGGTCCCGTCCACGGATGCGTTGAGCACCGGGAACTTCTTCAACGCATGCACTGCCGCCTTGACAAAAAAGCTCATAAAGCCGAGCTTGACGCCGTGTTCCTTCTCGAAACGCTCTTGCATACGCTTGCGCATATCCATGACCGGGGCCATGTTGATTTCATTGAAGGTCGTCAAAATCGCATTGGTGCTTTGCGATTGCAGCAAACGCTCTGCAACGCGGGCACGCAGCCGGCTCATGGGGACGCGCTGCTCAGGGCGATCGCCCAAATCGACTGACGGAGCCGCCACCTGGGGCAAGGAAGTTGTGCGGACTCCGGTTGGAATCGGGCTAGCAGCCACTGCCTTGTTTGCAGCACCTGCCGCAACGGCACCCAGCACATCACCCTTGGTGACCCGGCCGTCCTTGCCCGTTCCGGCAACCGCACTGACCGACAAATTATTGTCAGCCAGCAACTTGGCAGCCGCGGGCATGGCAACGCCGGCCTTGGAATTGGAAGCGGGAGCCGCCGCAGCCGCTGGGGCAGCCACTGCAGTAGCCGCCGCCGCGGGCGCCGCAGCGCCAGCACCGGCCGTGCCTTCGGTATCGATGCGGGCAATGAGCTGCTCGGCAGCAACCGTCGCGCCATCGGGTGCAACCAGTTCCACCAGCACGCCTGCGCTGGGCGCCGGCACTTCCAGAACCACCTTGTCGGTCTCGACTTCAATCAGGATTTCGTCCACCAGGACCAGATCACCGACCTTCTTTTTCCATTGCAACAGCGTGGCTTCGGCCACCGACTCAGACAGCTGAGGGACTTTTACTTCTACGATTGCCATTTTGTTCTTTCCGTATATTGATGTTTGCGTGTGGATGGTGGCATTACTTGGTCAAAATAAAGCCCTTGAGCTTGCCAAACGCACCCTCGACCAATGATTTCTGCTGCTCCATGTGCAGGTGGGAATAGCCCACCGCTGGCGACGCCGATGCTGCGCGGCCGGAGTAACCCAGGCGCTGACCCTCAGCCATGTTTTCATGAATATTGTGCTGAATGAAAAACCAGGCACCCTGGTTTTGTGGCTCATCCTGGCACCACACGATGTCGGCTGCATTCGGATACTTTTTCAGCTCCGATGCGAATGCCTTGTGCGGGAACGGATACAACTGCTCAACCCGAATAATGGCAACGTCTTCAATACCCTTTTCTTCGCGCTTCTTGACCAGGTCGTAGTACACCTTGCCAGAGCAGGCCAATAAGCGCTTGACCTTGTCCGCTTTGAGCTCCTTGTTTTCCGGAATAACGGTCTGGAACCCGCCCTTGGTGAACTCGGACAGCGGCGACGCCGCATCCTTGGCGCGCAACAACGACTTGGGCGTCATGATCACCAGCGGCTTGCGCAAGTTGCGCACCATCTGGCGGCGCAGCAAGTGGAAGATCTGGCTGGCGGTGGTGGGCTGTACCACTTGCATGTTGGTATCGGCACTCAACTGCATAAAACGCTCCAGGCGTGCCGAGCTGTGCTCCGGGCCCTGGCCTTCATAGCCGTGGGGAAGCATCAGCGTAATGCCGTTGACGCGGCCCCACTTCACTTCACCCGAGGCAATAAACTGGTCAATCACCACCTGCGCACCATTGGCAAAGTCGCCAAACTGGGCTTCCCAGATCACGCAGGTGTTGGGGTCATTGGAGGCATAACCGTATTCAAAGGCCAGCACTGCCTCTTCTGACAGGATCGAGTCAATGACCACAAACGGCGCCTGGCTGGGTGCAATATGCTCCAGCGGCGTGTAAATGCCTTCATCAAACTTTTCCCGATTCTGGTCGTGTATGACCGAATGGCGGTGCGTAAAGGTGCCCCGTCCGCAGTCCTCGCCGCTCAGGCGCACACCATAGCCGCTGGCCACCAGCGAGGCAAACGCCATGCTTTCACCCATGCCCCAATCCACCGGAACTTCGCCTCGGCCCATGGCTGCACGGTCGTCGTAGACCTTCTTCACCAGCGAGTGCGGCGTAATCGTGGGTGGCAAGGTAGTCAACTTCTCGGCCAACCGCTTCCACTCCACCAGGGGAATCGCGGTGTCACCGGCATCCGTCCACTTTTTGCCGATAAAGGGCGTCCAGTCGACCGCAAACTTGCTCTTGAAATTGGTTAGCACCGGGTCGAATGTGCTCTTGCCAGCATCCAGCGCAGCGCGCATGGCCTTGACCATGTCTTCACCCAGCGTCTCGCCAAAGCCCTGCGCGGCCAGTTTGTCGGCGTACAACTTGCGCGTACCGGGGTGCGCAGCAATTTTTTTGTACATCAGGGGCTGCGTCAGCATCGGTGTGTCTTGCTCGTTGTGGCCCAGTTTGCGGAAGCAAATAATGTCCACCACCACATCCTTCTGGAACGCCATGCGGTATTCCAGCGCCAACTGCGTGCACAGCACCACCGCCTCGGGGTCGTCGCCGTTCACATGCAACACCGGCGCTTCAATCATCTTGACCACATCCGAGCAATACAGCGTGGAGCGGCTGTCGCGCGGGTCGCTGGTGGTGAAACCAATCTGGTTGTTGATCACAATATGCACCGTGCCACCCGTGCTGTAGCCACGGGTTTCTGCCAGCGCCAAGGTTTCCATCACGACGCCCTGCCCGGCAAACGCGGCATCTCCGTGCACCAGCACCGGCAGCACCTGCTTGCCCTTGGGGTCTGAGCGACGGTCCATGCGGGCCCGCACCGAGCCCTCAACCACGGGGTTCACAATCTCAAGGTGCGACGGGTTGAACGCCAGTGTCAAGTGCACCGGTCCGCCCGGGGTCGTGACATCCGAGCTGAAGCCCTGGTGGTATTTCACGTCACCGCTGGGCAGATCTTCAGGCGCAGTGTGGTCAAACTCGGCAAACAGGTCAGCCGGCACCTTGCCCAGTGAATTCACCAGCACGTTGAGGCGGCCGCGGTGGGCCATGCCGATCACAATTTCCTGCAAGCCCTGGGTGCCGCCGGTCTGGATCAGTTCGTCCATCGAGGCAATAAAGCTCTCGCCGCCTTCCAGCGAGAAGCGCTTCTGACCCACATATTTGGTGTGCAGAAAACGCTCCAGCCCTTCTGCCGCAGTCAGACGGTCCAGAATATGAAGCTTCTTCTCTTTGGTGAAGTGGGGTTTGCTGCGAATGGATTCGAGCTTTTCCTGCCACCAGCGCTTGTGACCCTGGTCCGTCAGGTACATGTACTCTGCGCCAATGCTGCCGCAGTAGGTTTCGCGCAGAGCATTCATCAGCTCGCGCAGGCTCATCATGTCTTTGCCGAAAAAAGTATTGCTCGTGTTAAACACGGTTTCCTGGTCGGCATCGGTAAATCCGTAGAAAGCCGGGTCCAGTTCAGGAATATGTTCGCGCTCGGTGCGCTTCAGGGGATCGAGGTCTGCCCAACGCTGGCCCACATTGCGGTGCGCAGCGATCAACTGCTGCGCCGCGGTGCGCTTGCGACCCATTTCGGCATCCGCACTGGCCTGCACAACCCGGGTTCCGCCCTGCTTTGCGCGCTCGGCAAAGGCATTGACCACTGGCAGATGCGGCACATCGCGCGCATCGCTGCCATCAACAGCGGGAACATGCTGCAAGGCGTCGAAGTAGTCGCGCCAGGAGTCGGTCACGCTGCCGGGGTTGGAAAGATAGTTTTCGTACATCTCCTCGACGTATGGCGCATTGCCACCGAAAAGGTATGTATTGCCTGCATAGGCGTGATAAATCGACGCCGGGTTCGTCTTTTGGGACGTTGTTTCACTCATATTCCGCTGACCTCCGTTTCCCTTGGGGAAACATTAGCTGGTTAAAGCTGATTTAAATTAACCTTCCGCGGCACGGCTGAACCGTTTGGCGGATGCGACAGTGGCGTGGGAAGGGCCTTAGTTACGGGGGTGATTGTGCCACCGAATAATCACCGATCAGATCCAGTGGCTTTCACGCAAGAACCGCGGAAGTGTCACGTAATGCCCTTACACGCGGCTTTCGCGCAATGCCACCATTTCGCTGCCCCACAATGCAAGTCCGTGGACAGCGCAGGCCAAGCAAGCATGTCAGAGGAGAAAGACCATGTGTTCGCACTACCAGGGTATCAAAGCGCAAGAACGATTCCAAAGGTTTTTTGGCGTCAGCGCGCCCGCGCACGAGGGCAAAATCGACCTGTGGCCGGGTTATCTGGGAAGCTTTATCCGCCGCCACCCCCATGCCGATGCAGGGGATGAGGCTGTTCCCCCGACCGAGGCACTTAACGGACTCTTTGGGCTGGTGCCACACTGGGCCAAAGACCTGAAAATTGCCCGCAACACCTATAACGCCCGCTCCGAAACCGTGGCAGAAAAGCCCAGTTTCCGTGACGCCTGGAGGCGGGCTCAGCACTGCATCATTCCAGCCGAGGCTTTTTTTGAGCCCGACTGGCGCAGCGGCAAGGCCGTGGCAACCTGCATCCAGCGTGCCGACGGCCAACCCATGGGCATTGCCGGCCTGTGGACCAGCTGGCGGTCGCCCACCGGTGAAACACTGCACAGCTACACCATGCTCACCATCTCCGCAGAGGCCCATGCGCTGATGCAGCAATTTCACAAACCCGCTGATGAAAAACGCATGGTGGTGATTCTGCAACCTGACCAATATGCCGCATGGCTCAGCGCCACAGCGGCAAACAGCCCGGACTTCTTGCAAGCCTATCCGGCTGAACAGTTGCAAGCGTCATCGGTCACACCGCAAAAAACATTGCTGTAGCGTCAGCGAAAGTGCCGTTGCCGTTGCAGGTGCCGTTGCAAATCGTGTTGCTATCTGTTGAAGACGCCCTACCACTGGCGGGGTCAACTTCAGAACCGCGCCCGCCCGGCTTGCGCCAGCAGCGCCAGCAGCAAACCCAGCGCCGCCCCCGCCATGTCAATGCCCACATCCAACCAGGATGGGTCGCGGTTGGCGGCAAAGTGTTGCAAGCCCTCTGTCAGCAGCGCCATAGCCAATGCTGCTGCCAGCACAAGTGCCACAGGCCAGCGCAAGGGCGCCACCCGCGCCAGACAGGTCATGGCGGCAAACACCACACAGTGCGCCACCTTGGTCATTTGCCACGGCAGATGCGAGACGCGAAAGGCCTCATCCCGCCATGCACCGGGCATCTGGGTGCCCAGCAACAGCAGTAACAGCAGCAAAACAAGCAAGCCCCAGGCCGCCTTGCGAGACAACTTCATTGTCAAAAAACACTCCCGCACCCGAATAAGATCGATGTCGTCACCTTTGCGCTCATTTTGTGCTGCTAGCTGATTTCCATAGACCGAAACGTCATGCCGGCAACGACACGGCCTTTGTTGAAATTTTTCGGGGTTGTACTTGCCAGTACTCGTATGGATTGGCATTTCTGGCATCAATATCTTCAGCGGGTTTCCCATCTTCATTACACGTGCCAATCCGCAGGGCCAAGCGAGAGTTTCCCATGTCAAGGAAGAAGTCTTTGAGCGGCATCCACACGTGGGGGAAGGCGGCAGCGTTATCCAGAATATCTACCGGCCAAAAACCTCTTGAAGAAAATTCCGCCAACGCACTTTTGAGTACGCCATGGCTAGGAGGTACTTCCGTCGGCGACATTAGCAACATAATCGACTGAAGCCAAGCCGTCGACCCCTCTTTCGACGCATTGAGCTCATCTAGCCGCTTGAGTTTGCTGCCAGATTGCTTTGAATTAAATGACGTTACACCTTTGGCCTCAATCAGCACCATCACCAGGGTCCCATTAGCTTTTTGCAGGACCACGAGCAGGTCAACGTCTTCAATGCGGCCTCTGTGTACCCCACGGCGTGGCGGAAAAGACCAACCCGACTCCGAAAGTTTCAATTCACTTTTTGCGAGCAACAATGCGGCATTGATCCACTCAAAGTGAAAGTCCATACCCCAGTAGACCGCCTGCGCGCCATCTAGCCCGGATATGGGGACACCCTTTAAATGGTTTAACAGGTCGCTCAAAAAGTGGTCCGACAGACTGCCCGAAAGCGCGTACCGCATGAGGAAATTGCGTTCCTTGACATTGAATCGCTTCAGTGACTCAAGAAACATATCCCGCTGGGCAAGATCAGCAACGGAAAGAATATCTCTGGTGAGAGGTTTGTTCATTTAACTTTTACTCCTTGCGGTTCTGACGCAGATTAGTGGAATATGCTGCACGTCGATTCGGGGCATATCGCCACGATCACCGAACAGTCATTTGCTGCCCCAGCGTCGCAGGATTGCCCCGACTGACCCATCCTGCATAGGCGGAAAATTTGGGATTGAGTTTCGAAAGACGCAACGCTTTATGTGCAAGCATAATCAACTTAATTGTCTTCAAACAATTCATCCAACAAGGCAGGCTCAAGGACTCTCTTCAAATTTCCGACCCCACGTTTGCCTTTAAAACTAATCATGGGTGTCGGCCATACAAACGTTAACTTTTTCTCCCCAACTAACAGTGGAGTAGATTTCTTCTGGCCATAAGAAATATCGTCATGCCAGCCATCATTAAGTCCATGAGAGTGATCAAGATGTGGATTTTTATACGTATCAAACTTCAGCGGGTCCTTATCAAGACACTCAGGACGCGGTTCAAATATGTCACCAAGATTGTTATTGGTGGCATTCTTTATTCGCAACGCTGGCTTGTTATTTAGTGCTAAATATTTATAAAGTTCCATATGTGAATCGAACGCTCGATCAATCTTCATCATATACAGTAGATAATGCTTTCCATTAAAACCATTCGCTTTAGCTCGCGATGTCAAACCCAATATCCACAGACCTTTCCATTTATCTATTTCGTGATTTTGTCGCATACTGTGCTTGCACGTACACAGTGTGGCCAGCCCACCTTCAAGGTTGGGACCGCTTCCAAAGTGTCGAACCGCCATTGACCCCTTCTCCAACCTTGTGGTCTTAACTGTGTAAATGCGAACCTCTGTGGCAGGTTGCCCCAAGAGCTTCATCTTTAGCTCGGCAAGTGTGCCACCATTCCCACGCCAACCACTCAAATCTTGATAATCATGCTTTTGAGGACTATTTGCCTCTGGTCCCGCCATACAACGCATGTTGCAGCCCCTATTTCCAGTTGCTGTTAATCAGCTTGACTTGTTGGCCATCAAGCCAGTTGCGGAACTGTTCAGGCTTGTTGAACCAAGGAGGGCAAACGCTTCGTTGAATAAAGCCGTCTTTTACACCAATGCCACCCCAAGCATCAAGAACATTTTCCATTACACGGTATGACTTGTTTCTATATTCACCAATCGGTATTGCATGATCGAATCTACCAGAATGAGAAGGTTTTGCGAACACAACCAAATGATTATTTCTATCGTCTCTTTCATTATTAACCATTAGACGAGTATGTGCATTTTTATGGTGCTCGCTCGTCGGCACGCGTGACACCTTCTCAACTTTGCTTACGGTCATGAGGCCGTAAAGCGCATAAATGAGTTTGTGATCGCATTTCGTAATTGGCTTGAAGCTAGCAAAAAAAACTATGAAATCATCTTCTACCAAATCTCCAATGCGCAATCCACGACCGGTGGGTTGATCACCATAGGTCGAATAGTCAAAATCCGGATCCAAGTGTGTGCTCTTGTGCTTTAGATCTTCCGGAAAACTAATATCCGTTTCATTCTTGCTACACCAATTCTTAAAATCAGGTTCGAAGTCATCGTACGATGTCAATAAATCGGGTTTAAATTTCTTATCTCCTTGCGGAATTGGCATGTACAAATAATCATTTGTTACCGGATTAATTGGAGCATTGTATTTTCCATCGGTCATATCAATACCAACCCGCAAGAGCAAACCTTTTCTAGAAGTCACTTTTATTCTTCCTTAATAAATACAAATAAATAGAAATATTAGCTATAGCTTATGACTTTGCACACCCCACTCACATCATCCCCAAACCCCCGCAACCACCACTCCAACATATCCGAGTCCACCACCGTCGCGGTTATCTCATAGACATCGTCCAGTTCCACTACCACCTGGTCCGCGGACAACGGGCACTCCACCACATGCAGCCCGGCGGATTTCTTAATCCGGAAACTCAGTTTGACTTTGGAACCGTTGCCATAACCAAAGCGGCCGTCATCGTCGAACTGCTTCAGGTTGAATTCGCTGGGGCGCTCAAAAGTGAAGGTGGTCGCTTCGGCCTTGCTGATGCGGTGCAGGGCCAGACTGCGTTCATTGTCATAACCCTCGTAGCGGCACACCAAGTACATGCGCGGCCCCTGTTGCGCCAGGCCCAGGGGCGTGACCCTGGCCATCGTCTTCTTGCCGGCGGCGTTTTTGTAGGTCAAATCGAGCAGCTGGTTGGCAAAAAGCGCATTACTCACCTGCTCAAAAACTCCCGCCGTGATCTTGGGCGGCAGCTGCGGCTGGCTGGTGCTGACCACCCGCACCTTGTCCAGCCACTGGCGCTCCAGGTGTCCATTTTTTGCATCATCGAGCTGGCCGCGCGCCTGGCTAAAAAACCCTTCCATGGACTTCATCAAACGTGCCGGCAGCAGGCTGCCCAACTGCTGTTCGGCCAGTGTGAGCATCAGCGACTCCTGCGGGCTCAGGCTGGGTAGCGACAAACCCCGGGCATCAGGCTTCCAGCGGTAGCGGTAGGGCTTGCTGCTTTCGTCACGCTCGATGTCACAGGCTTCAAAATCAGGGTCGGACAGTGTTTCAAGCAGGCGCTGGATGGTGCGCAGCTCACGGGTGAATTTGGTGTCGGTGTCAATCAACTTCTGGCGCAACTCCGACGCAGTCACAGCACGGTCCTTGCGGATGCGCTTCAAAAGCTCCAGGGTGAGCTGCAGGGTTTCCAGTATGTCGGTGCGTTTGGGCATGACAGGTTCCGATTCAAAGCAACCAGTCGGTGCGGCCCGCAAACACCTGCCACAGACGCACGGTGGCATAGGTGTCGAGCTTGCAATAGGCCAACAGTTGCAGTTCGATCTGTTTCTTGCGCTCGGCGGCGGTGTCGGGGTGCATCGCTTCCATATAGGCATCCATCGCCATGCCGCCGTCTTTCACACCGTCGAGCGTGTCATAGCGCAGTTCCGGCACCACGGCAGGCAACACCACTTTGAGGCTCCAGCTGCCTTGCTGGCTGGGGTGGTAATAGTGCTCCGTGGCAACCGGTAACGAGTCCACGATGCGTGCGCGAATGGCCCGCAGCGCCGCGCTCAAGTGCGCAAAGCGCTCGGCCAACTCGCGGATACGCGTGCTCTCAAACGCGCTGTACACATAAATCGGGCCGCTGGCGCCACAGGCCTGAATCAGCGCCTGTGCCAGCGGCTCGGCCGGATCGTTGCCCGACAGGTCCAAAAACTCACAGTGCGCCAACTCGCCCGAAGCGGTCAGCGTATGCAGACTGAATTGAAATACGTTTTGCTGGTAGGGCCTGGTTCCCTTCCAGATGGGCACCGCAAACTGAATGCTCTCAAAGTCCAAAAAACACGCCAGCTGCCCGTAATCGGCCAGAACGGCAGCGGCACCTTCGGCATCAAAATAGGTGGTGTTGGCCAGCGTGTGCGCCTTGACCCGACGTTGCTTGTCGTTCAGGCGGTCATCCGGCACGTTGCGCAAGTCAATGACACCCTCTTCGGCCAACGTGGCCGCCCTCTTGCCGATGCGGGGCAACCATTGAACCGGAAACTCGGTTTTCGGCGCATTGCGGTTGCAATAGTCAGCAAAGCCGCAGGCATAGGGTTCGCTGCACTGCGCACCGGTTTGGATGTCGGGTTCGGCTGCGCTGGCGGCGGTTTGCTGCGCTTGGGCGATCCAGGACACTACCTCTTCTGTGCGCGCAAAAGCCTCATCGGTCAAATCGGCCTCCACCAGCAAGCCACGGTAGTCTTCACCACCCGGATACACCCAGGTGTTGTCAATGTGGGCCAGTGAAATACCTTGCAGCCGCACGCCGGCGGCGCGGGCAATAAAGGCTTGTATGGCGGCATCGTCACGGTGGTAGCCCTTGACGCTGGTGGTCGATTTGACCTCGACCATCCGCCAGGCATTGTGACCACCTGCTTGCCCTTGCTCCGGCTCCGGTACCGGCAGCATGACGTCAGCAAAGGCCAGTGCGCCAGCGGCGCAGAAACCCGCTTCAAAGATGGGCTGGTGGGTCTGCAGCAACGCCTTGCTGCGCGCAAACGCGGCGTTAAAGCCTTCGCGCTGAACATCGATCAGGGAACCAAGCCCCTGCGGGTCATAAATGCGATGGGCGATGTCGCCAACCTGGTGGCCAACCTGAAAGCTGGCCTGCGTCGCCGCCGAATCCTGGCGCAGCGCCGGGCGATGAATTTCGAGCCACAGCCGTTTGGGACACTGGCGCAGCGCCAGCAGTTTGGATTTGGAAAAATTGCGCATGGTGATGGTGTCCTACGATACCAGTTCAAAACGCCGGCCATCAAAATGCCAGCAGTGAAAGCCGCCCTGGTGGTGCACACCCAGGATCAACGTCATGGAGGAGCGGAAATAGGGCGAGCCGCAGTCCCGCTCGTCGTCCAACGCGGGTGGGTCCAGGCATTCCACCACCACTGCTGCTTCGCCATACTGAGGCCACTTGACGTATTTCATATTTGGCTGCCAGCGCACCAGGTCGCCGGGCCTGAATTGGGTGGGGTCGGTGGACTGCATGCGCCGATAACTTTCGCGCAAGGCCTCAATTTCTAGGTCGCGTGCCTCCTGGTGCACATCCACATCGCCGGCTTTGGCCGTGGCCAGCCCGATCAGCATGGACTGCAGTGCGGGGTCGAGTTTGCGTTCATTGCCCATGCTCGGCTCCTGATTCCTGCGCCACCTCAAAACGGCGGCCATCGTAGTGAAACAACAAAAAATCACCGTCGGTGTCGTGCATGCCCAGCACCAACGTGAGCGGCTCACGAAACAGGTTGGAGCCTGCCAATTCCTTGCGGTTGTCAAAGACCGGCGGGTTGAGCACATCCATGACGATCACCGGTTCGGCATACGCGGGCTTGCTGCGGTTTTTCATGCCGTTCTTCCACTGCACGATCTGCCCGGGCCTAAAACCAGCCGCCGGCATGCTGGCAAACGCGTGTTGCAGCGCCACCAGTTGTTCGCCGCGCTCGGCGGCAATTTCATCAGCCAGCTCGGCGGCATGCACCGAGCCTTCAAGCATGTTGCTCAGCAGCTGGTTAAAGGCTGTATCTTTCTTGCGATTGCGTTCCATTGGGTTGCTCCGAGAGTGGTAGATGGCTTAGGCCGCCAGCGGCAGGTTTTTGCGGCTGGTGACTTCCGGGTAGGCCTTTTGGTAGCTGGCAGAGTCCGGCACACCGCCGTTTTTGGTGACAAGCTCGGCGCGCAGGCGTTCAAAATATTCCTGCGCACTGGGCACCTGCCGCAGCAACCGAAACTGGCGCGTAACCGGCGCAAAGTCCCCCGGTGTGAGCCCGGCGAGCTGCTGGCGCACGGCCACTTGCAGGTGTTTGGCCGCTGCGATGCTGCCGCCCAGCAAGTGCAGTTCTTGCAAGAAAAAAGCCCAGCGCTGCGATGCCGTCATGGGAAAGAAGGCAATCTTCCAGTCAAAGCGGCGCAGACTGGCTGCGTCAAGCTTCTCCAGCAGATTGGTGGTGCAAATGAACAGCCCCTCATACTCCTCCATCTGGGTCAGCAATTCATTAACCTGGGTAACCTCCCAAGAATGCTTTGCTTGCGAGCGCGACTGCAAAAAGGAATCGGCCTCATCCAGAATCAACACGCTGGGCTCGGCTGCGGCGGCGGCAAACATCTCGGCAATGTTTTCCTCCGTGCCCCCCCACAAACATCGACAGCAGATCAGAGGCGCGGCGCAGCACCACGGGCAGCTCCAGCACGTGCGCAAAATAGCGTGCCAGCGCGGTCTTGCCGGCACCGGGCGGGCCGTACAGGCACATGGAGCCACCCGGCGCGCTGCGTAAGGAGTCCACCAGTTGGGCAATGGGCGCGTCGGTGTGCAAATAGGCCAGATCGTAGGCGGTGGCCATTTCGCGCCCGGTGCGCAATTTCTTGTGCCCCAGCAGTTTGGCTGAGCGCTCCAGCACCTGCACAACCCGCGCTTGCGCAGCCTGGGTCTGCCCCTGCGCCAAGGTTTCAACCTCAACCAGTTGCGCCACCTTGGCAGCCCTTTGCATCTGCCCTGGTGTCAGATCGGGGCACTCCGCCAGATCCTGCAGCCAGGCCTGGTCACCGCCATCCGCGCCAGCGCCGGCTGAAATGGCCGACAGGTGGTGTTGTGCAATGCGCAGCCGCACCGAACGCGGTGGTGTATTGAGCCCTAGGGAATAGTCAAACCGGCGGCGGTATGCGGGGTCCATTGCCTTAACGTGGTTGGTAATCCAGATGGCGGGCACAGGGTTTTCTTCCAGAGCACGGTTGACCCAGGCCTTGCCAGGGGTTTCGCCCTGCTCCAGCATGTCCTCCACCTCATCAAACAGCACCAGCGCATCGCGGCGGCGGCTGAGCAGGCGCTGGCACAAGTTGTAGGACTGCAAGCGCTTGACACCGCGAATCGGGTCGCCTTTGCGGTCGGCATAACCCACTTCAAACAGTTCGGCGCAAAGTTGCTGCGCAACCGCCGCTGCCAGCTCGGTCTTGCCCACGCCCGGTGGGCCATAGAGCAGCACATTGGTTCCGGCAATGCCACGGCGCATGGCTTCGCGCAGCACGCCGGCGATGATGCTGACTTCGTCCGTCAGATGCGGGAAGTGTCCGGTTTGCAGGCTGGCGCAGGCACGCGGCGTGAAAAAGTGGCGAATCAGAGACTCGACCGACTGGTGTTCTTGCATCAGCAGCGATGGCAGGCCGTCCGCCAGATCAAAATAGTCTTCCATGTCGCGCTGCTCCGTTTTCAGGGTCAAAAGCCCCATCCGAAGCAGCGCACTATCGGGCCGAAGTGCCTGGTGCAGCTCCGTACTGGTGCAATGCGTGATATGTGCGAGCAGTTGCACAAAATCAATCTCTTTGTTCACGCTGATACCGAGGTTGGACACGCACACGTTAAACCGCCGGTCCCCCTGCAGCAACACCAGCAGGCACAGCACCACCAGCTCGGTCTGGTTAAGCCCCAGCAAGCCCGCCATCGACACCAAATTGGCAAACACCGGGTGCGCCAAGTCCGACTTTTTTCCCTGCACATGCTCCTGTGCCTGGGCCAGCAGCTCGGCGGTGCGGCGAATTTTGCGGCGCAGGTCTGCTTCGTAACTGCGCTCGTCGTCATCGGGGTACTCGATGGGCTCGTCGTGGCGGGTGTTCCAAAACTCTGGCTTGCCCACCTTGAAGAGTCCGCGCAGGCGCCCGTTATCGAGCAACTTGTAGGCCTTGTCGGCCTTCAACATCAGGGCCAACACCCACTGCTGGATCAATGGCAACAAGGCATCGTCGCTGGCGGTGGTGGCGCTGTCCAGCAGGCGCGGCAAGAGTTGGTCGGTAAAGTGGGCGGGAGTGGAGGATGGCACTAGGTTTGACATGAGATTTTCCTGGCTAGTGAAACCAAGTATCTACAGGGGTACGTCAAACTGTGTCGCAACCATTAGCAGTCAAAAGGACAGGTTTTTGGCATGGCCGTTGTGCGAACGCGGCAGCGCATACCAAGTGCCACGGCCTACACCGCTTTGTGCCAGTTGCCCTGCGGCCTTGGGCGCGGCCAGCCACGCGGCCAACTCACCGGTGTATTTGCCAATGCCGGTCAGCACGGGCGCAAAGTTGATGCCGTACAGAAGAATCTTCATAGTCGAATTGGCCGCTAGCCCTCGTGGAATATGCGTAATCCGCTATTCATTTGAGAGCACCCTCACATTCCCCTGCACCAGCGCATCCATGTGCCGCACGGTGGCCTGGCGAATGTCATAGGTTGCGGCCCGCTTCGCAAACCCTTGCGCCACACTGCACACCGCAGCAATGGTGCTGCTGGCAAAGTCTGGCGGCACTTCGGCCTGATGGCGAAATACCGCGTAGCTGGCACCTGAATGCCGCACTCTGCGGCCAGCGTGGCGTAGAGCGCCTCTATGGCGCAAACCTCGGGGTGCTCCCCCAGCGCCGCAAACTTCACCAGCCCAGGCGTGCCTGCCGCCAGCGGGCTGGCAGACACCGTGCCCGATGCCGCATCCACATTCACCAACACCTTGGGCCGCGCACCCTGGGGTGAGCCGCCCAGCAAGACCAGTTGCGCCAAGGCTGCGGACTCTTGCCCGGCAATGCCGCGCTGTGCCTCTTGTTGCACCCCCTGCACTTCTTGCGCCAGCGCCAGCAAAGACCAGTCTTGCGGGGCTGTTGCTGCGCCCAGGGCTGGCTCAAACGCCAGTGCGCCCATGGCGTTGCCCCCACTTGGCGATGCTCACATCGGCCTTGCGAATGCGCGCCCTGTCCCAGGTGGTCAGCCCCATATTGGGGTAGCCGCTGTCGGCACGGGTGGCGCTCAGCTCAGCAGCCGTTTGGCCGTGAATGGCGTAGTGCGGCAGTTGTTCGGAATAACCGAACAACTGAACCTTCTAGCAACTCGCCATCCTCAAAAATGTGTTTGATGTGCTCGCTAACCGTGCCCTTGGCCTTGCCAAACAGCTCGGTCAGCTGCTTTTAACTCAACCATAGGGTTTGGTCCTGCAGCATCACGTCTATGCGGGTGCTGCCGTCTTCGCTTTGGTAGAGCAAAAATGGGGGTGTCGGCGGCGTGGGTTGCGTCATGGCGAAGTTTTAATCAAATCAGACTCTTGCGCTTACTGGATGTGCGCAAGCAGCTATCAAAGATTAGTAGTAAATACAAGAGTCATTTCAACAAAAGGAGGCCGCTCGGTCATGAACATGGGGCGCGTGGTGGCAGCCCCGTCGGTGCCGGTCATGTGCCGCACGATCAGGATTTCAAGCCCTTTTGCTGAAGTATCGGTGACCATGCAATCTCCCTATTTTTATCATTCTTGCCGGTCGTTCAACGGCTGCGGCACGCCCTTGTCTGAATGGTCATAACCCAGCAGCGCCATGGCGTTTTCA
>CAIQBN010000517.1 GCA_903870065.1 uncultured beta proteobacterium
CAGGTATGAACGGTGCGAGATCGCTGTCGCGAAGCCACGCCGCCGGCACCGGATGAAAAGACTCGAAGGCATCCATGAAGATCTCCTGAAGTGGGGTTGCCACCGCAGGAGATACCAACTTTTATGTGAAGTCCAGACTTCGATCGCAACGACGCAAGTCTTGATACGCCTCTTTGTTCACGAGGGGAGAACCGATGAATGCGCATAAGACTGCCGTTTGCATTATTTCTACCAATGGCAATCGGGCGAATCTGATTCTCGATCCAGTTGTTGTCGATAGGCAATTTCCCGTCATCCAAAAACTGTGTCAGTGCTCCCCAGCGCTTGAGGCTGTAATCAAGCGCCTTGGCAGTCGCCGAGCCGTCCGTGATTCTTTGGCGCTGCAACAGCATCCACTCTTGAAATGCGTTCGCCAGTGGTTTGGACTTGGCTTGGCGGATTTGCAGCCGCTCATCGACGCTGAGGTGTTTGACCTCACGCTCGACGTCATAGAGTTGACTGATATAGGTGCACGCCTGCCCGGCAATCTGGCTCTTGGCTGCCACATGCAGATCAAAGAACTTGCGGCGCGAATGCGCCATGCATCCAGCCTCTGTGATGCCACTTGCAAATCCCGCTTTGTACCCCGCGTAATCGTCGCACACCAGGCTACCTCTCCATTCGCCCAGGAATGTTCGGCAATGCTCACCCGCCCGAGATTCGCAAAAATCGTAGACCACCGCCTTCAAATTTTCAAACGCTCCTGGCGCATAGGCCCAAAGGTAAGCTCGGTGTGTCTTCTTGTTGCCGGGTTTGAGCATCTGCACCGGTGTCTCGTCGGCATGCACAACCGAGTGACTGAGAATCTGTGTTTTGAGCGCATCCACCAGCGGCTGCAACTGCACGCCACAAATGCCCACCCATTGGGCCAAGGTCGAGCGAGGGATTTCTACACCGGCGCGGCCAAAGATGCGCTCCTGGCGGTACAGCGGCAAATGGTCGCTGTATTTGGCAACCAGCACCTGTGCCAGCAAGCCCGCAGTAGGAATGCCCTTGTCAATGATCTGGGCTGGCACTGGTGCTTGGGTCAGGGTTTCACAGTCGGCACAGGCCCACTTGCCACGGATATGCTGCTGCACGGTGAACACGCCTGGTGTGTAGTCCAGCTTCTCTGAGACATCTTCGCCGATGCGCTTTAACTGGCAACCACAATCGCAGGTGGTGGAGTCGGGTTCGTGATGGATGTCCACGCGGGCAAGGCCTGCAGGCAGCGCGGCCCGCTTGGGCTTTTGGCGGGATGCGGGGTCTGTCTTCGTAACAGGTGTCAGGCTTTTGAGCTCTTCTTCAATGGCCGCGATGTCAGCGTCAATCGTCTCTTCGATCAGGCTGACTTGGACCCCATTGAGCAACTCGCTGCTACGTCCGAACTTCCAGCGTTTGAGGGTGGAGAGTTCGTGGGTGAGTTTGTCGATCTTGGCCTGGCGGTACAGGATGTCGCTGTCTTTGGCGGCGACGACACAAGCGTGTTGCTGGCTTTGCAGGGCCATCTTGGCGATCAACTCCGAGACCAGTTCACGCAGTTGTTCTGCGTTCAAACTGGGGAGGGATTCAAGGGCTACTACCATGCATGGTAGTGTGCCTCGAAGGAGCTATTTATCGCTATTGGCGCATGCCCTAATTGACTCAAAAAGCATAGCAACTCAACATCGCATTACTTGGGGTGGCTGGTCTTTTGCGCACGAGCGCACGACGTATTGATAGGCGATGTGCGCCTCAAAAAAACCATCACACGACCGTGATAATTCCGCCATCGCCGATGCGACTCCACGGCAAACCCAGCACCAGCGCATCCAGTTGTGGGCGAGTCAAACTGACCTGCGTTTGCCCCACCGAGTTGGGCCAGACAAAGTGTCCTTGGTGCAGCCGCCTGGCGGCCAGCCAAAAGCCAATGCCATCGTGCACCAGCACCTTCATGCGGTTAGCACGTTGGTTGGCAAAGAGGTAGGCGCTGTGGGGGTGGGCTGCGCCGAAGACGGTGATGACGCGCGCCAGGCACGCGTCAAAGCCGCTTCGCATGTCCAGCGGTTGCGTGGCAAGCCACACAGCATCAATGCGGATCATGCCAACACCTCGCGCAGCCATTGGGCGCATTGGCTGGATGCCTGTAGGGGCCAGTGAATTTGCACGGTGGTGGCGCCGTGCTGGAGTTCGATGCGGATGTCAGTTGAGAGAGTGTTGGATGCTGGTGACGCGGGTTCAAGTCGCACGGGAACGAAGCCTGGGTTGCCATGGACTGTTGCCAACGCTGTGGCGCTCTTTGAACGCCCAGAGTCGCTGCGCGGTGAAGACTCAACCACCCAGCGACGAACCAGGTTGGCGTTCAGGCAGTTGGATAGCGCGATGGCCGCCGTTGAGACGCCTGGCGCAAGACAAGCCTCGATGATTTGGCGTTTGAAGTCATTGCTGTAGCGCCCGCGCCGGCGACCCGAGTGCGGCATTTGAATTTCTGGAGAGTACATGTGTCCACCTGCGTTGAAGTGGACACGATGCTCCTAAGAATTATGCAGGCCAGCAAGATGACTTCGCCATCCGCTTACGCAGTTCAACCTAGAGCGACTGCTGCACGGGCACCCACCCGTAAACAAGTTGCAGCGGCTACGGCTCAAGATCAACTGTTTGATGCGACCTTGGCGCCCATACCTGAGACATCCACCTTGCAAGTTCAAGACTGGATCACGACGCTGTTGCAAAGCCCCTTGTATGCATCGCAACGGGCACTGGCGGCGCGCGTCGCCCTGCCTGATGATCAGGTTCGGGCATTGTTGAACGCGTTGACTGAGCGCGGTGGCAAACTCTCAAAGGCGGCCCTGGCTCAACGAGTCTCTGCACCGGAAATGCGGCTAACCGGAATGCTCAGCGCGGCTCGCCGCGTGCTGAATGTTGACCAAGCCGCCGTGTTGCAAGTAGACGAGGCTGCAGGCACTGTTGAGTTGAACCGCGTGTTGCTGATGCAACAATTTCGTATCACTCAGGTAGGGGGTGTCCGATGATCAGCGCCGCACGCCGCAACGACATCGTTGGTGCCCTGCGTCGGGGTACGGTGCCCAATGCCGGACTTGATGCTTTGGCGGTCGGGATTGACAGCTTTGCAGCCACTTTGGATGAAGAATTGGCGACCGTGTCATCGGGCCGCGGTGGCTTCAAAGCGGTGCGCGGTGAATATGGCACCGGTAAAACCTTTTTTGGCCGCTGGTTGCAGGAACGTGCACGGGTCAAGGGCTTTGCGACCAGTGAGGTCCAGATCAACGAAACCGAAACGCCTTTGCACCGATTGGAGACGATTTACCGTCGACTGGTCGAGCGTTTGGGCACGGCAGACAGCAGCACTGGTGCATTTCGCGGCGTGATTGACGGGTGGTTTTTTGCCCTTGAACAAGATGTCCTGGCAGACGGCACGGTGGACGGCAATGATGCCGCCGCGCTGCTGGAGCGAACCACGGCGCTGATGGAAACCAAGCTGACGACCATCAGCAAGACTGCTCCTGCATTTTCTGCCGTGCTTCGGACCTACCGCCGTGCCTTGGCGGCTGGCGACAACCAACTTGCTGAAGGATTGATTAGCTGGCTCTCCGGTCAGCCCAACGTGGCCGCCGGCGTGAAGCGCGCAGCCGGAATCAAAGGTGATCTGGACCATTTTGGTGCCGCCAACTTTTTGATTGGTTTACTGACCATCCTGCGCGACAGTGGGTTTCCTGGCCTGGTTCTGGTGCTGGACGAGGTGGAGACCCTGCAGCGCATGCGCGCTGATACCCGTGAGCGTGGTTTGAATGCCTTGCGCCAGTTGATTGATGAGATTGATGCAGGCCGCTTTGTCGGTCTGTACCTGGTGGTCACTGGCACCCCGGCCTTTTATGACGGTGCCCAAGGGGTTCAGCGCCTGGCTCCCCTAGCGCAGCGACTGCATGTGGACTTTGGCACGGATCGCAGATTTGACAACCCGCGCGCCGTTCAAATCCGGTTAGCACCCTTCGATCAGGGCTCCTTGGTGGCTGTGGGCAAGCGTGTTCGCGACATTTACGCATCCCAGCAGCCCAACGAGGCAAGACTACGCACTGTCGTTGGTGATTCCTACATTGAAGACCTGGCCCGTGCCGTGGCCGGTGGTTTGGGCGGCAAAGTGGGTGTTGCACCACGACTTTTCCTCAAGAAACTGGTGACCGATGTGTTGGACCGTGTCGATTTGCATCCCGACTTCGATCCTCGCCAGCATTACAGCCTGACCTTGACTGAGAACGAGATGACTGCCAACGAGCGTGCCGCCGCTGGTGCTACCAGCGTGGATGACATTGAGTTGTGAGCGAATTCGAAAAGCTTCACCCTGCCTTGCAGTACCACGTGGTCAATACGCTGGGCTGGAGCAGCCTGCGACCGACACAACTGCAAGCTATTGAGCCTATTCTGGCTGG
>CAIQBN010000518.1 GCA_903870065.1 uncultured beta proteobacterium
GCCAAAACCCGCCCATCAAATTGCTCCAACGCGCCTCGAAGCCAATACCCGATGTGCGTTTGGTTAGAGGGCAGCGGGCTGGCAGCTTGCATCAAGTTCATTGGCATATGGTAATGCAAACTGACCAATAATTTGATTTGCTAATCTCCATCGACAATGCTAAACTACTGTTTAAGTATCCAGCCTGTAATTAAAAACAACTTCTGAAATTTACCCAACCTATTAATTCTTAAGGAGATTTTCATGGACGCACCCGTTAAACCCCTGGCCGCCAACAGTGAAAAAGCCAAAGCATTACAAGTCGCCTTGGCCCAGATTGAAAAGCAATTCGGCAAGGGCACCATCATGCGCCTGGGTGAAGGCGAGGTCATTGAAGACATCCAGGTAGTCTCCACCGGCTCTTTAGGACTGGACATTGCATTGGGCGTTGGTGGTCTTCCCCGTGGCCGCGTTGTTGAAATTTACGGGCCGGAGTCCAGCGGCAAGACCACGCTGACTTTGCAGGTGATATCCGAAATGCAGAAGCAAGGCGGTCAGTGCGCCTTTGTCGATGCCGAACACGCACTTGACATCCAATACGCCCAAAAATTGGGTGTGAATCTGCAAGACTTGCTGATCAGCCAACCGGACACCGGTGAGCAGGCGCTGGAAATTGTGGACAGCCTGGTGCGCTCCGGCGCCGTGGATCTGATCGTTGTGGATTCCGTGGCCGCCCTGACGCCCAAGGCCGAGCTCGAAGGCGAAATGGGCGATTCTTTGCCTGGCCTACAAGCCCGTCTGATGAGTCAGGCATTGCGCAAACTCACCGCACACATCAAGAAAACCAACTGCATGGTCATTTTCATCAATCAAATCCGCATGAAAATTGGCGTTATGTTCGGTTCACCTGAAACCACCACCGGCGGCAATGCGTTGAAGTTTTACGCCTCGGTTCGCCTGGATATTCGGCGCACCGGCACCATCAAAAAAGGGGACGAGGCCATCGGTAACGAAACCAAGGTCAAGGTGGTGAAGAACAAGGTGGCGCCCCCGTTCAAGACGGCCGAGTTCGACATTTTGTTTGGCGAGGGCATCAGTCGCCATGGCGAAATCATTGACATGGGCGTAAACGCCAACATTTTGGACAAATCCGGGGCTTGGTATGCCTACAACGGCGAAAAAATCGGCCAAGGGCGCGACAATGCCCGCGAGTTTTTGCGTGAAAACCCGGCACTCTCAACCGAGATCGAAAACAAGGTGCGCGCGTCGCTGGGCATTCCACTGCTACCGGGTGCAGTTGAACCGGAAGTGAAATCGAAGACTGCAAGCAAAAAAGGCGACCAGCCCTCATGAAATAAGCGTATGCAGCTATATTATTTATAGCAACTCTGGTACATCCTTGCATCCTGCTTTGAACAACCCATGGCCTCCGATACTCCGACACTCAAAGGACGCGCATTGCGCTTGCTCGGCACCCGGGAGCACTCCCGTACCGAGTTGGAGCGCAAGCTGGCCACTTACGAAGATGAGCCCGGCAGCCTGACCAAGGCGCTGGACGAACTGCAAGCCAAGGGATTTATCAACGAGCAGCGGGTGCTGGAGTCGGTGCTGCATAGACGCTCGGCCAAGCTCGGCACGACCCGCATCCGTCAGGAACTGCAGGGCAAGGGCCTGGCGCCCGAGGCCGTTCTGGGGGCGGTGGAGCAGTTGCGCGCCACCGAAGTCGAGCGTGCGCGCGAGGTCTGGCGCAAGAAGTTTGGTGAACCGCCTCTTGATGCCAATGAGCGCGCGAAACAGATGCGCTTTCTGGCTAGCCGCGGGTTTGGTGGCGAAGCGATCCGCAGGGTGGTGTCAGGCGGTGATGACGACTAGAGCGTTGAGTTCGCCCGCTGACGGCGCGGGGTAGGGATTTTGCTCCGTGTCCCCCGCCCTTCGGGCTCCTCCTTTACCTGCGCAAAACCCCTACCCCGCGCCATCAGCTGGAGTTCGAGGAGAACCCAAGAGACATTGAACCGCCAAGTAACCCGCAGGGCCGGTAGGGTGGCGCGTTTTGCGCAGGTAAAGGAGGAGCGCCCAAGGGGCGCGGGGGACACGGAGCAAAACGTGCCGCCCTACTGGTCCGGAGCGAGCTTCTTAAAGCCCCAACATCAGCTTCAGGTTTTGCACCGCCGCGCCGGACGCGCCCTTGCCCAGGTTGTCCAGCCGGGCGACAAGTACCGCGTGGTGTGCTTCGTCGTTGGCGAACACGCGCAGTTCCATCTTGTTGGTGTCCGCCAGGGCCACCGCGTCGAGCTTCTGGTCTGACGTGGCGGGCTCCACGGTAACCCACTCGCTGCCGGCATAGTGCTTCTGCAGGGCTGCCTGCAAATCCTGGGCGGTGGGCTGACCCGGCAACGTGTCCAGGTGTAGCGGCAACTGCACCAGCATGCCCTGCTTGAAATTGCCGACCGATGGCACGAACAGCGGGCGGCGCAACAGACCGGTGTAGCGCATGATTTCCGGAATGTGCTTGTGCTTCAGGCCCAGCGCGTACAACTCCATCGCCGGTGCCTGGCCGGCCTCATAGGCCTCGATCATCGTCCGTCCACCACCCGAGTAACCGCTGATCGAAGGCAAGCAAACCGGGAAGTCGACAGGTAATAGCCCGGCGTCAACCAATGGCCGGATCAGCGCAATGGCGCCAGTGGCGTAGCAGCCCGGGTTGGCGACACGGCGAGCTTGCACCACGGCCTCGCGTTGGGTCGAAGCCAACTCGGGAAAGCCATAGACCCAGCCCGGGGTCGTGCGGTGGGCTGTGGAGGCGTCAATGACCTTGGGACCTTTTTCGCCGTTAGCCCCCGCTAATGCGTCAATCATTGCTACGGATTCAATAGCGGCATCGTCGTGCAGGCAGAGAATCACCATATCAACCTGGGCCATCAGTGCTTGCTTGGCAGCGGCATCCTTGCGCAGGGCCAAGTCAATGCTAATGAGTTCCACACCGGCCATGGTTTGCAGGCGTTCGCGAATTTGCAGGCCGGTGGTGCCAGCCTCGCCATCAATAAATATTCTTTTCATTACAACGCCGCCATAGCGGCTCCATAGAGCGGTGCGAATCGGGGCCCAAACCGTGCTGTAAGGTAGCCACAAGTTTGGTGCATTGCATCATGATACATTTCGCAGTTGATGTGTCCAGTGTCAGTTTTGCGGCAGATTTATGTTGCAAACTGATGAACATTGTCCAGCCCCCAAAGAGACGTCATGAAAATCCACGAATACCAAGGCAAAGAAATTTTGCGCCAGTTCGGTGTGCCGGTGCCACGCGGCATCCCCGCCTTCACAGTTCAAGAGGCGGTGGAAGCCGCCCAAAAGCTTGGGGGTCCGGTTTGGGTCGTCAAGGCACAGATTCACGCCGGTGGGCGTGGCAAAGGCGGCGGTGTCAAGGTGGCCAAGTCCATCGATGACGTCAAGCGCATCGCAGGCGAAATTCTGGGCATGCAGCTCAAGACCCACCAGACTGGCCCCGAAGGCCAGAAAGTGCGCCGCCTCTACATCGAAGACGGCGCCGACATCCAGAAGGAATACTACGTTTCCATTGTGACCGACCGTGCCACCCAGAAAGTGGCCATCATCGCTTCCAGTGAAGGCGGCATGGACATTGAAGAAGTGGCCCACTCCACTCCCGAAAAGATCATCACCGACTTCATCGACCCATTGACAGGTTTCGGTGACGAGCAAGCCAAAAAAGTAGCAACCGCCATCGGCATGCCGGCAGACTCGGTGGCACAAGCCGCTGAAATCTTCCAGAAGCTCTACAAGTGCTACATGGACACCGATGCTGCGCTGGTCGAAATCAACCCGCTGAACCGCGACAGCAAAGGCAACGTGATTGCCCTGGACGCCAAGTTCAACTTTGACTCCAATGCCTTGTATCGCCACCCTGAAATCGTGGCGTACCGCGATCTGGACGAAGAAGATCCTGCTGAAGTAGAAGCCTCCAAGTTCGATTTGGCGTACATCAGTCTGGACGGAAACATCGGTTGCCTGGTGAACGGCGCCGGTCTGGCCATGGCTACTATGGACACCATCAAACTGTTTGGCGCAGAGCCCGCTAACTTCCTGGACGTAGGCGGCGGTGCCACTCCTGAGAAAGTGACGGAAGCCTTCAAGATCATGCTGAAGAATCCCAAGGTCAAGGCCATTCTGGTCAACATCTTCGGCGGCATCATGAAGTGCGACACCATTGCCACCGGCGTGATCACAGCCTGCAAGGCCGTGAACCTGTCCGTGCCTCTGGTTGTGCGCATGAAAGGCACCAACGAAGAACTCGGCAAGAAGATGCTGGCCGAAAGCGGTCTGCCCATCATCAGCGCTGACACCATGGCCGAAGCGGCCCAAAAAATTGTCGCAGCGGTCAAGTAAGTCGGAGCACAAACATGTCCATCTTCATCAATAAAGACACCAAAGTCATCACCCAGGGCATCACCGGCAAGACCGGTCAGTTCCACACTGAAAAGTGCCAGGAATATGCAAACGGCAAGAACTGCTTCGTAGCAGGCGTGAATCCCAAGAAGGCCGGTGAGTCGATCTTCAATATTCCAATTTACGCTTCCGTCAAAGAAGCGGCTTCTGATACCGGCGCTACCGTGTCCGTGATCTATGTGCCACCCGCTGGCGCAGCAGCTGCCATCTGGGAAGCCGTTGAAGCAGATCTGGATCTGGCGATCTGTATCACCGAAGGCATCCCGGTTCGCGACATGCTGGAAGTGCGTAACCGCATGAAGGCCAAGGAAGCCGCCGGTGGCAAGAAGACTTTGTTGCTCGGGCCCAACTGCCCCGGTCTCATCACGCCAGAAGAAATCAAAATCGGCATCATGCCCGGTCACATCCATCGCAAGGGTCGCATTGGTGTGGTATCCCGCTCCGGTACGTTGACTTATGAAGCTGTAGCGCAATTGACGGAGATTGGACTGGGTCAATCGAGCGCGGTCGGCATTGGCGGCGACCCCATCAATGGCCTGAAGCATATCGACGTGATGCGTGCCTTCAACGACGATCCCGATACCGATGCGGTCATCATGATCGGCGAAATCGGTGGTCCTGATGAAGCCGAAGCAGCCCGTTGGTGCAAGCTCAACATGAAAAAGCCAATCGTGGGTTTTATCGCAGGCGTGACAGCGCCAGCTGGCAAGCGCATGGGCCACGCCGGTGCCTTGATTTCAGGCGGCGCCGACACCGCCGATGCCAAACTCGCGGTCATGGAGGAGTGCGGCTTCACCGTGACACGCAATCCATCGGAAATGGCGAAATTGCTAAAAGCGCTACTTTAAACAAGACCTGCAAAGTCGACTTCACGATTTGCGGCTGATCCAAACAGCCATAATGCATGCCGGATTTCCCTTGCGGGGACATCCGGTTTTGTTTTTTCAGCGGTCAAGTTTTCCTTAAACGCTGCCGCAAAGGAATCCCATGGAAGAATTTCTCACGGCTCACTTCTGGCTGGCGGTCGGTCAAATCATCATGATCGACATTCTGCTTGGAGGCGACAACGCGGTCGTCATTGCGCTGGCGTGCCGGCAACTCCCACAAAACCTGCGCGTCAAGGGCATTTTGTGGGGGACGGCCGGCGCCATCGTACTACGGGTCATCCTCATTGCATTTGCGCTGACGCTATTGCAAGTACCCTACCTTAAGCTTGTCGGTGCGGCATTGCTCCTTTGGATTGGCGTCAAGCTCTTGGCACCGGAGGACGAAGACAGCCACTCCAACATTCAAGGCAGTGACAAGCTGTGGGCCGCTGTCAAGACGGTAATCGTTGCCGACCTTGTCATGAGCATTGACAACGTCATCGCGATCGCCGGAGCTGCCACCGGTGCGGGCGGACAGCACCAGTTGCCGCTAGTCATCTTCGGACTGGTGGTCAGCGTGCCAATTATCATTTGGGGCAGTCAACTCGTTCTCAAGTTGATGGACCGGTTCCCTTTGATTATTACGGTTGGAGGTATGCTGCTGGGCTGGATTGCCGGCACGATGGCCCACAGTGACCCCGCAGTGAAGAGTTGGTTGCCCCAATCGGTCCTGTGGTCCTACGGCTTGGGAACGGCGGGTGCACTATCGGTGTTTCTGGTGGGAACGCTGGTCAAGCGTCGCAGCCACACAGTGAAGTGACCAACCCTCAGGACGCAAGAGATGCTTTACGAAACGTCTCCGATTAAAAATGGAGTTTGGTGAAAATCCCACTTCCGTGAACAAGTGCCTTGTCGACCGCACCCGCATGTGCTAACGTAACTTACTCCGTCGACCGTGTCGGTCGGGTGGTGTTGTGGGTGGGCGTTGCTTTTGGTAAGCACCGGGATATATGCTAGGACTAGTACGTGGCGAAAACTTCTTCATCAAGAGCCGGATCTTTTTGGCGAACCGACTGGTTTGCTGGCGCAGCGATCGTCCTTTCCGTCCTGGTACTTGATCGTGCGACAGATGTCATCGAATCGATAGAACGACGTTTTTATGATGTCGCCAGCACCAGTGGCGCGCGCCAACCATCCGATCGCATCGCTGTCATTGCGATTGATGACCAAAGCATTGCCAATTTGGGACGTTGGCCATGGCCACGTGACATTCATGCCAAGCTGATCGATCAGTTGGCGGCAGCCAAAGCAAAGACGATTGTGCACACCACATTCTTCTTTGAACCGCAGGTTGATCCAGGCCTGTTATTCATTCGCAAGATGAAAACCGCGCTGGGCACATCAACTGAAACCAATGCGCCCAACGATCAATTGGCACAATTGATCGCGGAGGCTGAAGTGGCGCTGGACACCGATGCGGTGCTGGCGGGCAGCATCAAGAACGCAGGTAACGTGCTGCTCCCGTCTGTCTTCACCTTAGGCGAGCAACAAGGGCGACCCGACAAACCACTACCGGACTATGCGCTGAGAAGCACCTTGGAAGATCCAAGCGGATTTTCGCTGTCGACCGTTCGCGGGCAGCAACCAATCCCGTCAATCGGAAGTGCTTCATCAGGGGTCGGTCATTTAAATCAATTCAATGACCCCGACGGCGCTGTCAGGCAAGAACCCCTTCTGGTTAATTATGACGGCAAGGCAATTCCATCGATGGCCTTGCTGGCTGCGGCTGCAAGTCTCAACCTGTCAACTTCCGATATTCGTCTGAACGCCGGTGAGTCAGTGCAAGTTGGCAAATTGAAGATCCGCACGGATTCCGCATCACTCATGCTGCCCCAGTTCTACAAGGGGCGCGATGGTAAGCCAGCGTTTGCAGTTGATTCGTTTTATGACGTATTGACAGGCAAAATTGCTGCGTCCAAATATGCTGGAAAAATTGTCATTATTGGGGCGACTGCAGCAGGGGTCGGCGCATCATTTCCAGTTCCTGGAAACCCGGCGTTGTTTCCGGCAGAAACGATCGCCCATACTGTTTCAAGCATTCTCAGTGAGCATTTCATTACGCAGCCAGTATGGGGTGTCTGGGCGGGGCTTGCCATGTTTCTGCTGGTGGCAACCTACGTAGTAGTGGCGTTACCGCGGTTGTCCGCAGGCAAGGCAGCAAGCGCAACATTGATATTGTTTGGCGGCCTATTAGCCCTCGAATTCGGCTTGCTCGCAGTGAGCGCAATCTGGATCAAGCTGGTTTTCCCCGCAATCGCGTTGGCACTAGCGCACCTGGCATTGACTACCAAACGCTTCCTCATGACTGAGGCAGGCAAGGTCAAGGCTGATGAAGAGTCGGCAGAAACCAGCCGAATGATGGGCTTGGCCCTTCAAGGACAAGGTCAACTGGATATGGCCTTTGATCGTTTCCGCCGGGTTCCCATGAACGAGGCGGTCATGGGCAACCTGTACAGCCTGGCCATGGATTTCGAACGAAAAAGGCAATTTAACAAGGCCGAGGCTGTGTATCAACACATGGCCGCGTTCGACAAAGACTACAAGGACATCAAGGCCAAGCTCAGTCGCGCCAAAAACCTGTCGGAAACCGTGATGCTCGGTGGCGGCGGACACCCAGGCGGAACCATGTTGCTTGATGGTGGCGCTGTCGAGAAGCCCATGCTCGGACGCTACCAGGTTGAAAAGGAACTAGGCAAGGGCGCAATGGGTGTGGTGTATCTTGGCAAGGATCCAAAGATTGGCCGTGTTGTCGCAATCAAAACGATGGCGCTGAGTCAGGAGTTTGCAGGCGATGAACTGATAGACGCCCGTGAGCGTTTCTTCCGAGAGGCAGAGACAGCCGGCCGCCTCCAGCATCAGAATATCGTAACCATCTTCGATGCCGGCGAAGAACACGACCTTGCCTATATTGCGATGGAGTTCTTGAAGGGGAAGGACTTGGCAGACCATTGCAAAGGCGACCAGCTGCTGTCCGTGCCCGCGGTGCTCAGCATTGTGGCAAGGGTAGCCGAAGCACTGGCCTACGCGCACAAGCAACATGTTGTGCACAGGGATATTAAGCCGGCCAACATCATGTACGAAGCAGAGAGTGACACCGTGAAGGTGACAGACTTTGGTATCGCACGCATCACCGACTCCAGCAAGACCAAGACCGGACTTGTTTTGGGCACGCCTAGTTTCATGTCGCCCGAGCAACTCGCTGGCAAGAAGGTAGACGGTCGGTCGGACCTTTACTCGTTGGGGGTCATGCTATTTCAAATGCTGGCAGGGGTTCTGCCATTTCGTGGCGATTCAATGTCCGAGCTCATGTACAAAATTGCCAATGAAGAAGCACCTGATGTCCGCGTGATTCGACCGGAGCTTCCGCAAGCCCTATCCGATGTTGTTGCATTGTCACTGAGCAAACGTCCCGAGACGCGGTACCAAACAGGGGACCAGTTTGCCGCAGAACTGCGCGCCGTCATCAGCCAAATCACCAGTGGGGCACCAGTGACCAACACTGCACTACACGGACCACAAACACAAGCGCAAGCCAGCGAAAAAACGGTGGCTTTTACGGCAACGGTTCCCGCAACTTCTGCCGAAATCAAGGAAAAGCGCGACTTCATGGCTACGGTGCCAGCCACCGCTGCTGATTTTGAGAAAACCTCCATCCGGTCCGTCCCTGCACCAGTTCCCAACGGTTCGGCAAACGGATCTGACTTAAAGAAGCAATAGCGACATGATTTACCAATTTTGCTCAAGAACTGATCCCGGCCGAGCGCGAGAGAATAACGAGGACTCGGTCGCCTTTGATGAACCCACTTTGACGGCGGTGCTTGCCGACGGAATGGGTGGATACAACGCAGGCGAAATTGCCAGTGGCATGGCAACCGCTTTCATCAAGTCGGAACTCAGTCGATGGCTGGTCGAAGCAGGTGAGGGCGCCAAACCCAAAGAAGTTCGTCGTGCAATGGAAATATGCGTTGATAACGCCAATCGGTCCATTTTTAACTCTGCCAACTCTAATGCGCATTACGCGGGTATGGGAACCACGTTGGTAGTTGGCGTTTTCAGAGACGACAAGTTAGTACTGGGGCACATCGGCGACTCCCGCTGCTACCGTTTGAGGACGGATGTACTTGAGCAAATTACCAAAGACCATTCCTTGTTGCAAGAACAAATGGACGCCGGGCTCATTACTCCTGAGCAGGCTGCCACATCTTCCATCAAAAACCTGGTGACACGCGCGCTCGGAGTCGATGAAGCGGTGTTGCTTGAAGTGAACGAGCATCCTGTGCAGGCCGGTGATTTGTACCTAATGTGTTCCGATGGTTTGTCCGATATGGTGGACGATGCATCCATCTGTAAAATCGTGGCTGCTGAAGCCTCACTTGAACAAAAGGCCAAGCAACTCATTGATATGGCCAATGAAAACGGCGGAAGGGACAATATTTCGGTACTGATGATCGAAGTCCATGAGGCTACCGAAAAGCGCGGTTTAATTGCGCGTTGGCTGGGGAAGTAATATGCAACAGCGTTGTCCAACAACAAATTTCAGGAAAAGGAGTCGATCATGCCGAAAATGATCGTTTCGATCGATGAGGTCGTGATCAAGGAAGTTCAGCTCACCAAGGACAAGACCACCTTGGGGCGTAGGCCTTACAACGACATTGTCATTGACAACCTGGCCGTCAGTGGCGAACACGCCTTACTTCAAATGTCTGGCAGCGAGGTGGTGCTGGAAGATCTCAATAGCACCAACGGAACTTATCTGAACGGCAAAGCCATCAAGAAGCAACAATTGCAAAATGGTGACACGATTGAGATCGGAAAGTACAAGATCAAATTTGTGGGCGATGGTGCCGCCGACAATTTTGACAAGACCATGGTCGTCAGGGCCCAACCGGCCGCACCGGCGCGGTCGGCAGCACCGCCAGTGCACGCGGGTGATTCGTTGGGAATTGGAGCATTCCATGCTTCGATCAAAGTTTTGTCTGGCGCAGCATCTGGTCGCGAAGTTCCGTTGACCAAAGTAGTTACAACCATAGGAAAACCGGGTGTTGCCGTCGCCGCAATCACGCGCCGGCAACATGGGTTTGTAGTGCATCATGTGGAAGGCGCGGGCAATCCAATGCTTAATGGCTCACCAATAAAGGCAGATCCAATTCCTCTAAAGAACGGCGACCTGATTGAGTTGGCGGGTACACAGATGCAATTTGTCCAGACCTGAGGGTCTGAAGTTTTACGGCCGTGCCTGTCACAGGCCAATTTTCAGGGTGATGCTGCGTGAAAATGATAGCAAAGCATTGGCAACGGATTGCGGTCACCCTGATTCCGTTGGTCGTCGCCCTTTTGCATGCGATGGGGATCGTGCAATTAGATGTTCTGCAACGTCTAGATGACATCATCTACGATGCGCGCTTGCGGGCAACCATGCCAGGGACCCTCGATGAGCGAATCGTCATTGTTGACATTGATGAAAAGAGTCTCGCCGAGGTCGGACGTTTTCCATGGGGAAGAAACAAGCTTGCGCACTTGATCGATGAGCTGTTTGATCGACAGAAAATCGCGCTGCTGGGCTTTGATATCGTATTTGCCGAGCCAGACGACAGTTCTGGTTTGGGCTTGCTAAATGATTTGGCGCGCAAGGAGCTCAAGGACCAGTCGGGCTTCACCGAGCGACTAAAGCAGCTCCAGCCCACGCTTGATTACGACGCAATTTTTGCGCGTTCACTCGAAGGTCGCGCCGTTGTCATGGGCTATTACTTCACGAGTGTTGACCGTGATGGACGCACGGTCGGAACACTTCCACAACCCGTGTTGTCAAAGTCTGACTTCAAAGGCCGGTCGGTCGGTGCCTACTCATGGAGTGGATTTGGATCCAACATCGAAACACTAGCGAAGTCTGCACCACTAGCGGGGCACTTCAACCCGGTCGCCAGCAGCGATGGGGTGGTGCGCTCGCTACCCCTACTCGCCGAGTTCAAGGGCAATTATTATGAATCACTTTCCCTGGCGATGTTTCGCAGGTTATTTGGTTCACCCGCCGTCGTGCCGGGTTTTTCTGATGAACAGTGGTTATCAAAAAACTACCAAAGCATTGACCGTATTCTTCTAAAGGAAGGCAATTCATCACTTGCAATTCCGGTGGATCAGCATGTTTCAACGCTCGTCCCCTTTCGCGGACATGGCGGTGTAAAGGGTGGATCTTTTCGGTATGTATCGGCGGCCGACCTGCTGGCCGGGCGACTGCCCCCAGAAAGCCTGAAGGACAAAATTATTCTGGTCGGAACCACTGCGCCAGGACTGCAAGACTTGCGTGTGACACCGGTTGGTACGGTCTACCCGGGTGTTGAAACCCATGCCAATGTAATCTCGGGTTGGCTCGACAACAAAGTCACTCTCAAGCCAGACTACGCGATGGGATACGACGTGGTCGTTCTAATCCTGGCCGGAATCCTGCTGGCATTTGGACTGCCATTGCTGTCAGCGCCCAAGGCGGTAGGGTTAAGTGCCGGTGTGTTGCTGGCTGTGACCGCTATCAACGCCTGGCTATATATCGCCTTTGGTTTGGTGATGCCGCTGGCTGCTGCCATAGTGATGAACATGACGGCATTTGCCTTGAACATGAGCTACGGATATTTCGTCGAGACCAGATCAAAGCGGGAACTCGCGAACCTGTTTGGCACCTATGTGCCACCTGAATTGGTGGATGAGATGGTCAAAAATCCCGACAGCTACAGCATGAAGGCTACAAGCCGTGAGTTGACGGTGATGTTTTGCGACATGCGCGGCTTTACAAAGATGTCCGAACGCATGGAGCCTACGCAGTTACAGGAACTGCTGACAGGGGTGTTTAGTAATCTGACCACCATTATTCGCGCCAATCGCGGCACCATCGACAAGTACATGGGTGACTGCGTGATGGCGTTCTGGGGGGCCCCGGTGGACACACCGGAGCATGCGCATCTTGCAGTAAAGTCCGC
>CAIQBN010000519.1 GCA_903870065.1 uncultured beta proteobacterium
CGCCCCACCCCTGTGTACGCGACAACGTGACCGGCCTGGTCTGGGAAGTCAAAACCGCCGATGGCGGCCTGCGTGACCAGCAATGGAGCTACACCTGGTTTGACAGCGTGCATAACTACGGCGGCAACCAAGGCACTGCCAACGGCGGCGACCGCGCTTGCAAAACCAGTGGCCGCTGCGACACCGAAAAATACGTGGCCGACGTCAATGCCACCCGTCTGTGCGGCTTTGCCGACTGGCGCATGCCCAGCGTGTACGAGTTGGAAAGCATTGTTCATCTGGGTCGATCAAATCCGGCGATTGATCCGGCCTATTTTCCGAATACCTTAAGTTCGAGATTTTGGTCGGGTTCGCCCGTTGCCAGAGGTTCGTTCGACGCGTGGTGGGTCCGCTTCAGCGACGGCTTAGCCACGGGCGGCACCTACCGGACCGAAGGCTTCGCGGTCCGGTCGGTGCGCGGTGGACAGTGATTTTGCTCTTTGATGGATGTTTTTGCATTGTCACGCGCGGCCCCTACTAACGGCAGACGCCGATCTGGCGCAAAGCCAATTGCTGCTCTGTAGGAGTTGAGCAGCTCGTACGCTCGCCCATTGCCATCGCAGTCGTTCTTTCCATCTCGAAAGTGACCATTCTGGCCAATGTTCTTCTTTGTCCGCCATTTCCCAAAGGGTATGTCATGAAAATTCTCCGCACAGTATTACTGGCACTGACGTTGCTGGATGGCGTTGGTGCCGCCCATGCCGTGACCTGCAGCGACCCCACCATTCCGCCCAGCAACCCCGACAGCGTCTATGTGGACGCAGGTAACGGCTCCGTGATCGACGGTCGCAACGGACTGATGTGGAAAAAATGCGCTCAGGGCCAGATTTTCTCTAGTGGCGCATGTAGCGGTACCGCCAGCAGCCATACCTGGAGCACAGCGCTGACGCAAGGGGTAACTGACCGCACCGGCGGCTACACCGACTGGCGTCTGCCTAACCTGAAAGAGTTGCGCAGCCTGGTCGAGGTTTGCCGCTACAGCCCCAGTATTAACGATAGCCTTTTCCCGAACACACCGAGTTCGTGGTTTTGGTCGGGTTCGCCCGTTGACCCTATTCGGGGTAACGCGTGGGTCGTCTACTTCTACGACGGCCCAATCAGCAGCGGCAGCAACTGGGGCAGCTACAGCGAGGTCCGGTTGGTGCGCGGCGGCCAGTCCTTCGCCTCTTTCGACGCGTTCGGCGCCCCAGTCACCACCTTCGCCCTGAGCGTGACCCCTGTCGGCACCGGCTACGGCGATGTGTCTTCCAGCGACTCCGGCATTTCATGCTACGTCCCGGTGCCTGGCACAAGTTACTTTGTAGCCCCTGACTGCACCAAGTCCTACCCCAGTGGCACCACGATAACCCTGAAAGCCGCCACTGCATCGGGCTCCGTATTTGCCGGCTGGGGCGGTGCCTGCAGCGGCACGGCTCCCACCTGCAGCCTGACCATGAACTCAGCCAAGGCGGTCAGCGCCAGCTTTCAGGCCGCACCGGTGGCAGTCACCACCCTGACCGTCACAGCCCCCTCCACCCTGCAATCCACCGGCCGAACCACGCTGACCGCCACAGCCACCTACGCCGATAACGCCATGAAACCCGTAACCCCCACCTGGACCAGCTCCAACGCAGCTGTGGCTTCGGTGTCACCCGGCGGAGTGCTGTCTGCCGCCAGCGTCAGCGCCAACACGCCAGTCACCATCACCGCCACTTATGTGGAAAACGGCGTCACCGTCAGCGCCAGCCAGACCCTCACCATCACGGCGGCGGCAGCAGGTCTTTCCAATTTAAGCGTTAGC
>CAIQBN010000520.1 GCA_903870065.1 uncultured beta proteobacterium
GGCAGCGCACACGCGCACACCGGTCACGACGCATCGAGTCTCGTTTCTGGCCTTTTCCATCCCCTGGGGCTGGATCACATGCTGGCCATGCTGGCGGTTGGCTTGTGGTCGGTAAGGGTGCTTCCTTCGCAGCGCGCCTGGCAAGGCCCGGCCCTGTTCATGGTGGCACTGGTAGCGGGTGCCGTCTTGGGGCAGCTGGGCTTTCAGTTTGCCATGCTGGAACAGTTGATTGCCCTGAGCGTGGTGCTCTTTGGCGCCATGCTGATGATGAGTGTCTACAAGGTACCCGCCACGCTGGGACTGGGCGTGGTCGCTGTGTCGGCTTTGGCACACGGCATGGCCCATGGTGCTGAGGCACCAGCCAGTGGATTTGCGGTCTATGCGCTGGGCTTCCTGGCCACCACAGCGGTGTTGCATTTCGGCGGCGTTTGCGCTGGCTTGGGTTTGCAAAAATTCATGGCGCGCAAAGCCACTTCGGTAGTCGTCACACTGGGCTCGGTTCTGGGGCTGACCGGTCTGTATCTCGTGAGCCAGGTATGAACTGCTTGACGGAACACCTATTCGGACAGGTCGTCAGACCGGTCTGAGCCCGCGACAGGTCAGAACCCAACTCACGCAAGCACGGCGCCGATCTGGCAATACATGAGCATTGCTGGTCAGTATCGGTTACATCCTGGAGGTCGCCCCGGCATCACCGGCTCACGGCCGGTCATGGGAGGCGCGCGCCTTGGGCGCCTGCTGCGCGGACAGCGTGGTGAATCCGTGGTGCAAATGCTGGGCGGTGTTCTCACGCTGTGCGCCCACGCGCAGCGCCGCACAGCCCATATGGCGCTATGGGCAGCCGAGCAGCAGCAGCAGGTGCAAGTTGCCCTGGAATCGACCCGTTCCCTGCAACTGGAAACCGCCCGCGACCATTTGCGCAGCATGGCGCTGGATTGGCCGCAACGGCAAATGGGCAATCCGGTCAAACCTGAATTGCTGCATTGGTTGGCGCAATGCCCTGTGCACTTGGCAACCCCTGCGCAAGAGCTGACACCCACGCAAACCGCCGCACAGCAAGCGCAACTGCGAACCTGGCTGGAGTCGGTCATCCTGTGCACGCCACTACTGCCCCAGTGGCTGGCGCAACACCGCGACGAAACCGCTTTTGCCAACTGGTGCAAGGACAACTCCGATCGCGCCAAACCCCTGCAATGCCTGGCCCAGTGGCACGCCAGCGCACTGGCTTTGCAGCCAGGCACCCGCACGCTAGACGTGCTCGATATCAATCCTGAGCAACAAGCCGCGAATTTGCGCTGCGTCGCCGCTGCCCTGGCCAGCGACCCCGACTTTGCCCTGCGCCCGCAGTGGCTGGAGGCTTGTGCTGAAACTGGCGTGTGGAGCCGCCTGCACCTGCGGCAAACCGCGCCAGCCATCACCAGCGCCTGGAGCCGATTGCAGGCGCGTTGGATAGAACTGCTGGAGCTGATTTCCGCACCGACCGAACCACCTTCCCCCCTGCTCAGTAGCGGCGCCATGCACCTGGGCGATGGGCAGGCCATTGCCTGGTGCGAGATGGCGCGCGGTTTGTTGATGCACTGGGTGCAGCTGGATGAACAGCACCGTGTGCTGGACTACCGGGTGCTGGCACCCACCGAATGGAACTTCCACCCGGATGGTGCGCTTTCAAAGCAATTGAGCCAACTCGATCCCGGGGACGCGAACGCTGCGTGGTGCCTCACTTCGGCGTACGATCCCTGTGTGGATTGCAGTGTCCACGCTCAGGAAATTCACGATGCATGAACTCAGTTTGGCCGGTGGCATTTTGCGGGTGCTGGAGCAAACCCGTGTGCGCGACCCGTTCGAGCGCATCACCCAGCTTCGCTTGGAGGTTGGTGCGCTGGCAGGCGTGGAAATCGAATCCCTACGTTTTGCTCTTACTTCAATAGCAGAAAATACAATACTGGCGGGGGCCAGCATCGAAATAGATCAACCACCGGGCGACGCCTGGTGCCTCCCATGCGGCCAGAGTGTGTCCATAACATCCCGACTTGACCCCTGCCCGCTGTGCGGTGGCCACCAACTGCAACCCACCGGGGGTACCGAGCTGCGGGTAGTGGACATGCAGGTTGAATAAACTCATATCAAACCAACAAGGAATATGCCATGTGCGTCGTCTGCGGCTGTAGCGAGACCGGAACCAGCAAACCGGATTCAAGTCCCGAAGTTCACCCCGCCACCGGTGATTTGCATTTTGGCGCCGGCCCGGCCCGGGTGTCGGTGCCCGGTTTAACCCAACAACGCACCATCAAGATCGAAGAAGATGTGCTGGGCGCCAACAATGTTATTGCTACACAGAATCGAGCACACTTTGCAGCCCACGGCGTGCGTGCGCTGAATCTGGTGTCCAGCCCCGGATCGGGCAAGACCACGCTGCTGTGCGCCACCATCCACGCGCTGAAAGCCCACGCGCCCAATGTGGACGTTGCGGTGATCGAGGGCGATCAACAAACCAGCTTTGATGCAGACCGCATCCGTGCCACTGGTGCGCCCGCCATCCAGGTCAATACCGGCAAAGGCTGCCACCTGGATGCGCCCATGGTGGCGCAGGCGTTTGCGCAACTGTCCACGCACGAGCATGCGCATAAACACTCTCATGCCCATGCGCACCCGCATGACCATTCGCACGATGATGACCACCACAATCACGGGCATGAATACGGTCATCACCACGATCACGACCATGGGCACGAGCACCACTCTCATGGCGCCCAGTCGCTGCTGTTCATCGAGAACGTTGGCAACCTGGTGTGCCCCGCGCTGTGGGACCTGGGCGAAGAGGCCAAGGTCGCCATCCTGTCGGTCACCGAGGGCGAGGACAAACCACTCAAGTACCCCGACATGTTTGCTGCCGCGCAGCTGATGATCCTCAACAAAATCGACCTGCTGCCGCACCTGAGCTTTGACGTGGCGCGCTGCAAGGACTACGCGCGCCGAGTCAACCCCGGCATCACCATCCTGGAGCTGTCCGCCACAACGGGTGAAGGCATGCAGGCATGGCTGGACTGGCTGCTGGAAGCGCCAGCGCACCACCACCACGCGTCCGATGAACAGCACGCCCGACAAACCCGCATCGCCCAGTTGGAAGCCGAGCTGGCACAACTCAAGGCGGAAAATCCTGAGCCCCCACGCTCCCCCGCTGCGCGTGGGTCGCTGCCCCCCGAGGGGGCGCGATTCGCCTTGGGGCGGCCCGGCGGCGAATCCTAAACAATGCCACGCA
>CAIQBN010000521.1 GCA_903870065.1 uncultured beta proteobacterium
CCAATGCAGCCCAACTGCGTGTCACAGGCGCCAAGCCTTTGGACAAAATGTACTACAGCCACTCCGGTTATCCTGGCGGCATTTCCAGCACCAATTTCCGTGACTTGCAATCGCGTTTCCCGGGTCGTGCTCTGGAAAAAGCCGTCAAGGGCATGTTGCCCAAGGGACCGCTTGGCTACGCCATGATCAAGAAGCTCAAGGTGTATGGTGGTGCAGAGCACCCCCATACCGCACAGCAGCCCAAGGTTCTGGATATCCCCGGTATTTCTGCTAACGCAGTGAAGAAAGAGGCAGCCAAATGATCGGTGAATGGAACAATGGCACCGGCCGTCGCAAATCCAGCGTCGCCCGCGTGTTTCTGAAAAAAGGCTCTGGCCAGATCGTCGTCAATGGCAAGGCTATTGAGAAGTTCTTTGGTCGTGCAACCTCCATCATGATTTGCAAGCAGCCCCTGCTGTTGACCAATCATGCTGAGACATTTGACGTCATGGTCAATGTGGCTGGTGGCGGTGAGTCCGGCCAGGCTGGTGCAGTGCGTCACGGCATTACCCGTGCCCTGATTGACTACGATGCGACGCTCAAGCCTGAGCTGAGCAAGGCTGGCTTCGTGACGCGTGACGCGCGCGAAGTGGAACGCAAGAAGGTCGGCTTCCACGGCGCCCGCCGTCGCAAGCAGTTCTCCAAGCGTTAATCGGGGCTTTCACCGAAACAAGACCGCCCCGGCTTTGCTTGGGCGGTTTTTTCATTTGCAGGAGACAACACCATGCGGTTTCGTCTGCTACGTCGACGGTTGACGATCAGTGCTCCGCGCATGGCCGTGCGAAGTGCCTTGCCTTGGCCGTTTCGCTGGGCGATGCTGGCCATCGTGCTGGGGTTTTGTGCTGCGATCGGGTTATGGGCCTTTGAGTTTGGCAAAGACATTGCCGGACTTGAGAAAGGATCCAAGGAGGAACTGTCCCGGCTGCATGCGCAACTTAGTTCGGTTCATGCGGAATTGGCGCTTGTCAAAGGCGAGCGTGATAAGGCGCAGTCAATCGCGAACACAGCGGACGCGTTGGTTACTGCTGAAAAGGCGTCGCATGCGAGTTTGCTTACACAATCCAGGCAACTTGAGATCGAGAATCGCTCACTGCGTGATGATCTTGGTTTTTTTGAAAAGCTGATCCCGGCGAATGGTGTGGAAGGCTTGGCGATTCGCGGCTTGCAAGCCGAGCTGCAAAACGGTAGCACGTTAAAATGGCAGCTTCTGGTGATCCAATCGGGTAAGGGGCAGGCCGAATTCAACGGGCGCTTGGAGCTGATTTTTTCCGGCGTACTCAATGGCAAGCCGTGGTCTGCCACGTTGCCAGGTGAACCCCCAGCAATCAAGGTCCGCCAGTACGGGCGTATTGGCGGTCAATTTGAGCTTCCAGCACAAGTGGTAGTTAAAGGGGTTTCGGTCAAGGTAATGGATGGTGCGACCATGCGAGCGACCCAGTCCATCAAGTTGTAAGTTCTTACGGAGTATTTTCATGTTCAACAAGAAAAAACAGCCATTTATCAAGAGTTTGATTGCAGACGGCAGCCAAATCAACGGTCATATCAGTTTCACGGACGGTCTTCGGGTTGACGGCAAAGTTGTTGGAAACATCCACGCCGGGGATGATGTTGTGAGCCTACTGGTGATTTCCGAACTGGCCACGATCACGGGGGAGATTATTGCGGATCACATCATCGTCAATGGCAGCGTGAAGGGACCAATTCACGCCCGCAAGATGCTTGAATTACAACCTAAGGCACGCATTGAAGGCGATATCCATTACGCCGCACTGGAGATGCACCAGGGGGCACTGATAACAGGGCAATTGCGGCCGATTCTTGCCGAAGAGGAAAAGCCCACATTGAAACTGGCGGCAAATAATCAGTAATAAAATTCCCGAGCGAATTGCTGTACTATTGAGTCAATCCCTTGAATTAACTGGAGTCCAACCATGAGTGCAGTAGCCGAAGCTATCCAGACCGAAATGCCCGCCCCCATCTTATTCACCGACAGTGCAGCGGCCAAGGTTGCAGATCTGATTGCTGAAGAAGGTAACCCCGATCTCAAGTTGCGCGTGTTTGTACAAGGAGGGGGATGTTCCGGTTTCCAGTACGGTTTTACTTTCGACGAGATCACCAACGAAGACGACACCACCATGACCAAGAATGGGGTTTCCTTGCTGATTGATGCCATGAGTTACCAGTATCTGGTGGGAGCCGAGATCGACTACAAGGAAGATCTGCAAGGGGCGCAATTCGTGATCAAGAATCCAAACGCCACCACTACATGCGGTTGTGGATCGTCCTTTTCCTAATAACTGTCAGGAAGGCTCAAGCAGGGTAGATTGCACCCAAAATGCGGGCGCCTTGCGCGCCAGTAACACTCTGCACGCTGGCGGCTTTCCCAAGCATCGTCTGCTGCGCAAGCCAGGCAAAAGCAGTCGCTTCGACTTGCAGCGGGGGAAGGCCAAAAGCGGTTGACGTGACAACTGTTTGTGCGGGCAGGGCGTTGCGCAATCGACCCATTAAGTAGTCATTGAGCGCTCCGCCACCACACACAATGACTGTGCAGCATTGCGGCGCGGTATCAAGCACGCTGCGCGCGCAGGCCAGTGCTGAAAGTTCGGTCAGCGTTGCTTGAATATCCTGAGCGGCCAAGTGCTCCAGACCAGCCAGCTTGTTAGCAAGCCATGGCATGTTGAACAAATCCCGCCCGGTGCTCTTGGGCGGTGGCAAAACAAAAAATGGTTCGGATTGGAGACGATCGAGTAAGGGTCGATAGACGAGGCCCTGCGCAGCCCAGCGGCCGCCATCGTCAAATGGCTGCCCGGTGTGCGTTTGGCACCAAGCGTCCATCAAAGCATTGCCTGGGCCGCAGTCAAAACCCAACAGATCCGCAGACGCCGGATTGAGCACAGTAATATTGGAAATGCCGCCAATGTTGAGTACCGCTAACGACTCGGTAACACGGCCGAAAAAAGCGCGATGAAAGGGCGGCACCAGCGGCGCACCTTGTCCGCCAGCGGCTACATCCCGACTCCGAAAATCCGCTACCACCGTAATGCCGCACAATTCAGCCAGCAGGGATGGGTTGTTGAGTTGCAGGGTGTAGCCCGTACCATCAAATTCCTGTGGCCGGTGGCGGACCGTTTGCCCATGTGCACCAATGGCACGAACCGATGATCGCTCGATTCCGCACAGTTGAAGTACACGGTGAACCTGCTCGGCATACAGCCTGGTGAGTGCGTTGGCTGCCAACGCAGACCGGTGCAATTCGTTGTCCGTGGGGGAATTCAGCGCCAGCAGTTCACATTTGAGCGAGTTGCCCATCGGCGCGCTGATGTGACCCAGCACCAGAGGTTTTGGACCGGAAAAATCAGCAAGCACCGCGTCAACCCCGTCCAGCGAGGTGCCCGACATCAGTCCAATGAAAAAATCACCGGGCAAACGCTGCAATCGAGTTAATGGTAATTTATTGTGCGCTACCAGGGATCAATTGCGAGGCAGAGGCCAATTGGGTTCGAACCTGCTCTGCCGCCTTCGCAAAAATCGCCCTGGATGCCTGGGCAACTGGAGTGGATTCACTTTGTCGCGCAATGGTCAGAGGATCGCGGTGGGCTCCGTTCACACGGAATTCAAAGTGAAGATGGGGTCCGGTTGCCCAACCAGTTTGGCCTACCGCGCCCAGGTTTTGGCCCTGACTGATCGTTTGGCCGCCACGTACATTGATGCGACTCAAGTGCGCATAGACCGTCAGATTTTTGTTGCCGTGTTTGACCATCACGACATTGCCAAAGCCGTTTTGGACGCCAGCGAATTCGACCACACCATCGCCAACACTGCGTACGGGGGTACCGGTTGGCGCTGCATAGTCCACACCGAGGTGAGCGCGCCATGTTTGCATTATGGGGTGAAACCGCATTTTGAAGCCGCTGGTCACGCGAGAGAATTCCATCGGGGATGCGAGGAACGCTCTACGCAGGCTTTCTCCGGACAGGGTGTAGTAGCCGCCTTTGGTCAGGGTATGGCTCACGGTGGACGCCGCAGAGCCGCTCTTTGCGACGGGTTCCTGGAACCACATAGCCTGGAAGGTTTTGCCGGCATTGACAAATTCAGCATTCAATACGCGACCAGCGCGCATCGGCTCGCCATCGCCCTCCAGAGTTTCGTAGGTTACGGAGAAACGGTCGCCTTTGCGCAAGGCACGATGAAAGTCGATATCGCCGGAAAAAATGTCAGCCAGTTGCATGGCGATTGTGTCGGGAATACGCGCCTCATCAGTTGCGGCAAACAGCGATGAGTGGATGGTTCCACTGGCTAACCGTGACGATGCGGTCATGGGCAGCGTCTCAACACGCGATCGAAAACCTGCGGGTGTTTTTTCTATCGTTAATCGCTTGAACATGCCGTCGTCTTCCGGACTCCAGCGGGCACTTAACTTGAGCAAGGTATTGTTTTCACTTGCCTCCACCGTAACGTTGCGTCCGGCGCGGCCCATCATGGTTTGCTGGACGGTGCTGTCTGCACGGAAAAAAGCAGCAGCCTGCGGGTCGTATATGCCAAGACGCTTCAGCAGCGACTCGGCAGTGTCGGCAGAACGGGTGGTGTCCGAGCGGTACAAGCGCAAAGCCTGGTTTTGCAAGGCTTCAGACTGCTCCAACACGGGCAATGTTGCGACGTCCTCAACCAGTGTGCGAACCGGCAGGTCAGATGCATCGGGCGCCATCGTGGCAACGGCGAATGTAGCACCCGCACCGGTTAGAAGCATCGCAGTGAGCGCGGTGGTCAGTTGTTTGGGGTGTTTTTGTATCAGTCCGGCGGCGAAAGCAAAAAAATCTTCTGCGTCCTGGATCAGGCGGTGTTTCAAAATTCGGGCTCCGTGTAGTGGGGGGTTGCGACTTGTGGCGCGAAACCCCGAACTGCGAAGGTGGCACGACTAAAATTCAGCCGCTGGCTCCACAAGGTCGCAGGAGAGGATTGGCAGTATAACTGGCCCCTGCACCCCGGCATCGAGAGAAACCCTTATGAATCAAGCGTCAAGCCCCCCGCCCGTTATTAGTGATCGTGTTCGCGAGGCGCTTGCGGTGTCGCTGCGCGGTTGCGATGAGCTCATTCCCCAGGACGAATGGGTCAAGAAGCTGACCAGGTCGGAGCGCAACGGAAAACCGCTGCGCATCAAGCTGGGGTTGGACCCAACCGCCCCGGACATTCATATCGGTCACACCGTGGTGCTGAACAAAATGCGCCAATTGCAGGATTTGGGGCACACCGTGATATTCCTGATTGGTGACTTCACCAGCATGATTGGTGACCCTTCTGGGCGTAACAGTACGCGTCCACCGCTGACGGCCGAGCAAATCAAGGTCAATGCCGAGACCTATTACAAGCAGGCCAGTCTGGTGCTTGATCCTTCCAAAACTGAAATTCGTTACAACAGCGAATGGAGTGATCCTCTGGGTGCGCGCGGCATGATTGCGCTTGCCAGCCGTTATACAGTGGCGCGAATGATGGAGCGCAATGACTTCCACGACCGCTTTAAGGCCGGACAGAGTATCAGCGTTCACGAGTTCCTGTACCCCTTGATGCAAGGCTACGACAGCGTAGCGCTGCACAGCGACCTCGAACTCGGTGGCACTGACCAAAAGTTCAACTTGCTGGTAGGGCGCCAGTTGCAGACCGAATACGGCCAGGAACCGCAGTGCATATTGACGATGCCCTTGCTGGAAGGGCTGGATGGCGTCGAGAAGATGTCCAAAAGCAAAAACAACTACATTGGAATCTCCGAGGATCCCAACACCATGTTTGCCAAGGTTTTGAGCATCTCTGACGTGTTGATGTGGCGCTGGTACACGCTTTTGAGCTTTCAATCCGAGGCGCAAATTGCAGCCCTTAAGGCGGAAGTGGATGGTGGGCGCAATCCCAAGGATGCCAAAGTTGCATTGGCAAAGGAAATCACAGCCCGCTTTCATTCCGTGGCGGCAGCCGATGCTGCAGAGCAGGACTTCATCAACCGCAGCAAAGGTGGCGTACCCGATGAAATTACCGAGATCCGTTTGCCGTTGGGCGACGGCGGTGGCCCGGTGGGGATCGCTGCGCTGTTAAAAATGGCCAGCCTGGCGGCCTCGAGCGGCGAAGGCAATCGCCTGATCGATGGCGGTGGCGTGCGGGTTGACTCCAGTGTGGTCAGCGACAAGGGGCTGAAACTCGGCGCTGGAAGTTATGTGCTGCAGGTGGGCAAGCGCAAGTTTGCGCGCGTCACGCTGGCCTGAGCTTGTAGCCCGTGATTGCGGTATTGCAACGCGTCAGTTCTGCCAGCGTGGTGGTGGACGGGCAAACCGTTGGCGCAATCGGTGCTGGCTTGCTGGTGCTGTTCTGTGCCGAGCAGGGTGATACGCCAGTACAGGTCCGCAAACTGCTGGACAAGATACTGAAGCTGCGCATCTTCAATGACCCACAGGGCAAGATGAACCGCTCTTTACAAGATATGGATGGCCAGGGTCGACAGGGTGGATTGCTGATCGTGAGTCAATTCACATTAGCAGCTGATGTGACTGGGGGCAATCGTCCCAGCTTTACGGGGGCGGCTGCCGCAGCCGATGGTCGCCGGCTCTACGAAACATTCGTCTCCGATGCCAGGCTGCAGCACACCGACGTTCAGACTGGTGAATTTGCCGCCAACATGCAGGTTGCATTGGTGAACGATGGGCCGGTGACTATTCCTATCCGAATTGCACCGCCACAATCTGGCCTGGCAATTAGCGCTTTGGCGACATAAGACAGTCGCCAAAAGCGCGATCAAGCCAGACGATCCAAGTTAGAAATGGTATTCGACGCGGACCATGGGCGTTTTGGCGAACGCACCGCGTCCAGCAACGCCATCGCTATCATTGCCAAACTTGTTTTTCCAGTACTGGTACTCAAGGCCGACTTTCAAGCTTTTGGGAGGCGCTCCGATTACGCCACTCAAGTCGTACATGAGTTGCATATCAATGTTGGTCTCCGCCGCTGTGTTGCCGCCAGATTCGTTTTTACCCTTGGCCGCAATGATGTTGGCGAATCCTTCAAAAGAGAATCCGCTCGCGCCCAATGGAATGCCCCAGGCAGCTCCTAACATGGCGTGCGCATCGTAAGAATAGCGGGGTGTGGAGACCTTGCTGAAGGTGTTGTAGGGTGCGTTGCTTTCCCACAGGACCAAAAGGCTGACGTTCAGGAACCCAGGCACATCCATCATGAAAGTGGGGCCAGCGACCAGCATGCGCTTTTTGGAGTTGTATCCGGCGTCTGTCTTGGTGTTGTAGTCAAACCCCGCAGTCAAACCGACACCCCGCACGGGTCCAAATTTATACGGTGAGCCAGTGAGCTTCTCCAGTTCAACCGTGTTGCGGTAGACGACGTAGACCTCCTGCGCGCCGTTGTTGGAACCGGCGCCGGCGGGATCCTTGCTGTCGGACAAAAGCATGTCGACATTGAAAAAGTTCGTGCCGTATTTGTAGCCACTGACGTGGTTCAAATTGATGATGTCTTTGCTGATGGCGTTGTTGTTGAAGGGCTCCGCAAATTCCGTTCCATAGCGGTATCCAATTGAAGTGTCGCTGAACGTGGCGGCCTGTGCGGCAAATGTGCAGCTTAATGCGGCCGCACAAATGGCGGCGCTTGTAACTTTTCGGTGCGTCATAACAGTTTCCATGTGAAGTTGAGGAGGTACGTGGTTCCCACTCTGCATTGAAGCAATTAGTGGGCCAGTAGCCAAGGATACCCGGAAAAAAACGCCCCGTTACCGAGCGAATGAAAGTCGGCACCAATCTTGCTGGTACCCGATGAACATCCAATTTTTATCAATCTGCCGGAGAACCCATGATCAAACGCAATTTCCTTGCATGCACCGCCTTGGCCCTCGCCGCCTTTGCGACGGGCACCGCACAGGCCCAGACCACAGCCCTCAAGTTTCAACTGGACTGGCGTTTTGAAGGTCCGTCCGCCCTGTTTTTGACAACGGCCGCCAAGGGATATTTCAAAGACGCCAAGCTCGATGTCACCATTGACGCAGGCAACGGTTCCGGCGGCACGGTGACGCGGGTGGCTTCGGGCGCTTACGACATGGGGCTGGCCGACTTGGCCGCGCTGATGGAGTTCCATGCCAACAACCCCGATGCGCCCAATAAACCCATTGCGGTGATGATGGTCTACAACGACACCCCCGCTTCCGTCATGGCACTCAAAAAGTCGGGCATCAAGACACCTGCGGATTTGAGTGGCAAGAAGCTTGGAGCGCCGGTGTTTGATGCCGGCCGCCGCGCCTTCCCGATTTTTGCCAAGGCCAACGCGGTCACGGGCGTCCAGTGGACGGCCATGGACCCGCCTTTGCGTGAAACCATGTTGGTGCGTGGCGACGTCGACGCGATCACAGGTTTCACCTTTACTTCGTTGTTAAATCTGGAAGCGCGCGGTGTCAAAGCCGACGACGTGGTGGTGATGCCGTACCCTGACTTTGGCGTCAAGCTGTACGGCAACGCCATCATCGTGTCACCCAAGCTGCTCAAGGACAACCCGGCGGCAGTCAAGGCGTTTCTGCTGGCCTTTACCAAGGGCACCAAAGACGTGCTTGCCAATCCGGCGGCCGCCATTGCCGATGTCAAGGCACGTGACGGCATCATCAACGTGGAACTGGAAACCCGTCGCCTCAAACTGGCCATCGATACCGTGATCAACAGCCCCAACGCCCGCGCTGAAGGTTTTGGCCAGGTCAGCGCCCCCCGCATGGCGCTGATGGCGAGTCAGGTTTCGGATGCGTTCAATACCAAAACCCGCATCAACGCGGATACGGTCTGGAATGGTTCCTTCCTGCCATCCAAGGCAGAACTGGCCATCTTGCCCAAAAAGTGATGGATAGGTGTTGCCCGCAGTTGCTCACAATTCAATAGCTTCTTAAGCAATAAATACGGGGGCTAGAGCTCAATTTGATGACTGAAAAACTACAAAATCCATCGCCATGGTTTGTCGACTTCCAGGACGTCTGGCTGGCATACAACGATGAGTTGCTGCAGCAAAACCACTTCGCGGTTGAGGCCATTGATCTCAAAGTGCGCCAAGGCGAGTTCATTGCAATTGTCGGCCCCTCGGGTTGTGGTAAATCCACGTTCATGAAACTCACCACGGGCTTGAAGATGCCGTCCATGGGCAAGATCATGATTGATGGACATCCGGTGACGGGTCCGCTCAAAATTTCGGGCATGGCTTTTCAGGCACCGTCCCTGTTGCCATGGCGCACCACGGTGGACAACGTGCTGCTACCGCTGGAGATTGTTGAGCCCTACCGCAGCAGTTTCAAGGCCAAACGCAAGGAATATGAGGAGCGCGCGCGCCGCTTGCTGCAAAAAGTCGGGCTCGGTGGCTACGAAGACAAGTTCCCGTGGCAGTTGTCGGGTGGCATGCAGCAGCGTGCCAGTATCTGCCGTGCCTTGATCCATGAGCCCAAGATGCTGCTGCTCGATGAGCCCTTCGGTGCACTGGACGCGTTTACCCGCGAGGAGCTGTGGTGCATTTTGCGGGATCTGTGGACCGAACAACGGTTCAACGTGATTCTGGTGACGCACGACCTGCGTGAATCGGTCTTTCTGGCCGACACGGTCTATGTGATGAGCAAGAGCCCAGGTCGCTTTGTGGTCAAGCGCGAGATTGAACTGGCGCGACCGCGTGACCTTGAAATTACCTACACCAAAGAGTTCTCCGATATCGTGCACGAGTTGCGGGGTCATATTGGTGCAATTCGCCAAACCGGTGCAGTCGCACCGGCATAGGGCACCTCACAGGGCATAAG
>CAIQBN010000522.1 GCA_903870065.1 uncultured beta proteobacterium
ACTCCGACCTATTCAAAGAAGCCAAAAACCATGAACACCTACCAACAGCTCGACGCCTGGATCGACGCCCACTTTGACGAGCAAGTGCGCTTTCTGCAGGAGTTGATCCGTGTGCCCACGGACACGCCACCGGGCAACAATGCACCGCACGCCGAGCGCGCCGCCGAACTGCTGCAAGGGTTCGGCTTTGCAGTGGAAAAGCACACCGTGCCAGACGCCGAAGTGCACGCCGCCGGACTGGAGACCATCACCAACCTGATCGTGCGCCGCAAATACGGCGCTGGCACCACCGTGCTGCTCAACGCCCATGGCGACGTGGTGCCGCCCGGCGAGGGTTGGACCAAGAACCCCTATGGCGGCGAAATCGAGGACGGCAAGATCTACGGCCGCGCATCGGCGGTCAGCAAGTGCGACTTTTCCACCTACGCGTTTGCTGTGCGTGCACTTGAAGCGGTCGCGAAGCCCACGCGGGGTGGCGTGGAATTGTTGTTCACCTACGACGAGGAATTTGGCGGTGAAGTGGGGCCGGCCTGGCTACTCAAACACAAAATTATCCGCCCCGATTTGATGATCGCCGCCGGGTTCAGCTACCAGGTGGTCACCGCACACAACGGATGCCTGCAAATGGAAGTCACCGTGCACGGGAAGATGGCACATGCAGCCATTCCGACATCCGGCGTCGACGCACTACAGGCCGCCAACCGCATTCTGAGCGCGCTCTACGCGCAGAACACGCTTTACCAGAGCATTACATCCAATGTCGCCGGCATCACCCACCCCTACCTAAACATTGGCACTATCGAGGGTGGCACCAACACCAATGTGGTGCCCGGGCGCGTGAGTTTCAAACTCGACCGGCGCATGATTCCGGAAGAAAACCCTTCGGAAGTGGAAGCCACACTGCGCAAACTGATCGAGGACATCGCATCCAGCCTGCCGGGTATCACCGTTGAGATCAGGCGCATTTTGTTGGCACGGGCCTTGCAGCCGCTCCCAGGAAACCAGCCACTGGTCGAAGCGATTCAAAAGCATGGCGAACAGGTGTTCGGTGAACCCATTCCCGCCCTGGGCACGCCACTCTATACCGATGTGCGCCTGTTCTGTGAAGCTGGAATCCCCGGGGTGATCTATGGTGCGGGGCCGCGGACGGTGCTGGAGTCGCACGCGAAACGCGCAGATGAGCGATTGGAGTTGGACGACCTGCGGCGTGCAACCAAGGTGATTGCACGCACGCTGTGTGATTTACTGAGTTGAGTTGTACGGACGCGACCCCTTTTATTAAAGCCGGCCCACAAAGGCCTTGAGGAAACAAAGATGGCAAATGCAACCCACCCTGTCGATGAGCACTTGCCCACGGGCAAGTTGGCCGCCCTGGGCCTGCAACATGTGCTGGTGATGTATGCCGGCGCTGTGGCAGTGCCACTCATTGTGGGACGCGCACTTAAGCTCAGCCCCGAACAAGTTGCCATGCTGATCTCAGCCGACCTGTTTTGCTGCGGCCTGGTCACACTGATCCAATCCCTGGGTGCGACGCAGTGGTTTGGTATCAAGCTGCCAGTCATGATGGGCGTCACCTTTGCTTCGGTCGCCCCCATGGTTGCCATGGCAAATGCCACGCCAGGCGCGGCGGGTGCGCAACTCATTTTTGGCTCCATCATCGGCTCTGGCATCGTGGCGATCCTGATCGCCCCCGTAGTCAGCCGCATGCTGCGTTTCTTTCCCCCTGTCGTTACCGGAACCATCATTGCCGTGATTGGCATCAGCTTGATGCGCATTGGCATCAACTGGATTTTTGGCAACCCCTTTGGCCCAACCGCCCCCAGTGTCGTCAACCCCGAGCATGCTAAATGGTTGGCCGATGCAGCCGCAGCAGCAGCCGTACCGGGTTCAACATTGGCGCCCGTTCCCAAAGGGCTTGCGCTGGTTGGGAGCGTTCCCAACCCCAAATATGCCGATCTAGGCGGTATCGGTGTGGCTGCACTGGTGTTGTCATCCATTCTGTTGATCTCAAAATTTGCCAAGAGTTTTCTGGCCAACATCTCGGTACTTCTTGGCATCGTCATCGGTGGCGCAGTCGCTGCCAGTCTGGGCCTAATGAACTTTGACAAGGTCGCAAAGGCTGACTGGTTTGCCTTGGTTCTGCCGTTGCAATTCGGAATGCCGGTGTTTGACCCAGTGCTCATCCTGACCATGTCCCTGGTCATGATCGTGGTAATGATTGAGTCGACCGGCATGTTTCTGGCGCTGGGCGAAATGACCGGCAAGACCATCTCGCAGCCAGAGCTGGCGCGCGGCCTGCGCACCGATGGATTAGGCACCTTGATTGGTGGCCTGTTCAACACCTTCCCTTACACCAGTTTTTCACAAAACGTCGGGTTGGTGGCGTTAACCGGTGTGCGAAGCCGCTTTGTCTGCGTGGCAGGCGGCGTCATTCTGATCGTCCTGGGACTGCTACCCAAAATGGCCGCCCTGGTGGAGTCTCTGCCCACCGTGGTGCTCGGAGGCGCCGGCTTGGTGATGTTCGGCATGGTGGCGGCCACCGGCATTCGAATCCTGGCCGCAGTGGACTTCAAGGGCAATCGATTTAATGCGCTGATTGTGGCCATCTCTCTGGGCATTGGCATGGTTCCGCTCATTGCGCCAAACTTCAAGCAGTGGATGCCACACGGCATTCATCCACTCATTGAGTCGGGTATTTTGCTGGCCTCCATCACCGCGGTGCTGATGAATCTTTTCTTCAATGGCAGCAAGGGAGACGACTCTGCCGCCATTGCGGCTGCCAAGCAGGCCGACGCGCACTAACAACGCGCAGGTACAACGCACGCTGCGTACCAGAACCGATCCCTATGCCCTGGCACGCCCAACTTGCGCTGGACTACAGTGTTGAATCAGAACGCACCGTAGCGCGCCACACACACAACGGCCCGCTGCGCGTTTTGCAAAGCCTCTACCCTGAAGGTGATTCGATTTGCCATAACGTGCTGGTGCATCCGCCGGGTGGACTGGTCGGGGGCGACACACTGGATATTCGTGTACATGCCAGCCGCGAGAGTCATGGCCTTATCACCACACCCGGCGCGACACGCTTTTATCGCTCAGACGGGCTTGCAGCCGTGCAGAACACCCACTTGCTACTGGACGAAGAAGCCAGACTTGAATGGCTGCCGCTCGAGACCATTTGTTATAGCGGATGCATTGCTGAAAACCACGTCACACTGGACCTGGCACCTGGCGCCGAGCTGCTAGGCTGGGACATCACTGCGCTCGGGTTGCACCACGCCAACCAGCCATTTGTGTTGGGCTCGGTGCGCCAACATATCGAATTTCCGGGAATATGGCTGGAGCGGGGAACCATCAACGCGTCCGACATCCGCTTGCTAGACGGACCGGTCGGATTGAATGGTCAGCGCTGCATGGGAACGCTGTTTTTTGTCTGCGGCACACCCTTGGCGCGCGAACGCAGACAGCAAGCCCTGGATTGCGCACGCACTGTCATTTTTAACCATCCACTGAAGGAGATGGCCGGCGCAACCAGCCCCCATGCGCAGGTCGTAGTGGTGCGCGTGCTGGCATCTGTTGTGGAACCCGCAATGGATTTGCTACGCTGCGTGCGCAGCGCGCTGCGCCAAACCCTGTGGAACAAATCGGCATCAAGCCCCCGGATTTGGTCCATGTAGTGCTATTATTTTGATAACACTGTCGATTGAAAAAAAGAAAACGGGAATTACCGCTTTGATTTGGAGCACACCTGTGCCAATGTAAATGGCCACGTTCGATGACGATTTATCACAATGTTCTGCCCTGGTAGTGGACGGCAACCCAACCTCGCGCTCCATCCTGGTGGCGCAGTTACGTGACTTTGGGGTGGGTTCCGTCGCGCAGGCAGCGCGGGCGACCGACGCAAGGCGTCAACTGGAGTTCAAGGCATTTGACTTCGTATTGTGTGAGCTGCATTTTTCTAATGAGTCAATTTCTGGCCAGGATCTACTGGACGACTTGCGTCGCAACCAGCTACTGCCCTTCTCAACGATCTTCATCATGATTACCGGTGAGGCGACCTATGCCAAGGTTGCCGAGGCTGCCGAGTCCGCTTTGGACGGTTATTTGCTAAAACCACATAAGGCCGCGCATTTGGGCGAACGGCTGCGCCAGGCGCGGGTTCGCAAGCTGTCATTGCAGGGCATTTTTTCTGCTATTGAAGCTGAAGACTTTGAAAATGCTGCGCGCCTGTGCATGGAACGGTTCGAGTCCAAAGGATTGTTCTGGCTGTACGCAGCACGTGTCGGGGCCGAGTTGTTGCTCCGAGTCGGACGCCCCGGGGAAGCACAAAAGCTGTACCAGGCGGTTGTCGCAGCAAAGACCCTGCCCTGGGCCAAGCTCGGCGTTGCGCGCTCACAACTCGACGCAGGCCAAGTGACGCAGGCCACCAGTACCCTGGAAAACCTGATCAGCGCCGACCCCAATTTCAGTGATGCCTACGACGTGATGGGCCGTGCGCAATTCGAGTTGGGCAAGTTCGACAAGGCACTGGAAACCTACAAGATGGCCGCGATGCTCACGCCGGCATCGATCAGCCGCCTGCAAAACCTGGCCATGATGACCTACTACGCCGGTGACCATGTCGAGGCAGAAAAGTTACTCGACAGAACCGCGCGCATGGGGTTGGAGTCCAAGATGTTTGACTGCCAAACTCTGGTGCTGCTGGCCTTTACCCGGCTTGAAAACGGAGACCGTAAGGGCCTGCAACGGTGCCAGGACGATTTTTCACGCCTTTTGGAAAGAAGCCCCGACAACGCTCGGATCTTGCGACTCTCGGACATCGTCATTGCACTCAACCTAATCCAGCAACACCAGTTTGCCCAGTCTGTGGAGGCGGTGCGGCGCTTTGCAAAAACGGTAAGCAGCAGCGAATTTGACTTCGAGTCAGCCAGTAACGTGTTGGCCCTGATGTCCCAATTGGCGCACAAGGCCATTCAGCTCGATGAAGTGGAGTCCGTCGTTGATACGATTGGTTTGCGTTTTTGCAGCAACCGGTCACAGACCGAACTCCTGGCCGCGAGTTCCGTGGCGCACGCCCCTTACGCGGAACGCATGCGCAGATGCCAGGCCAAAGTGCTTGAAATGGCTGAAACCGCGATGTCCCTCAGCATGTCTGGCAACCCGACTGCTGCCGTCAAAAACTTGATTTTGCACGGAAGGGAGACGCTGAACGCACGCTTGATTGATAACGCGCATCAAGTCATGATCAAACATGCAGGAAAAATCCGCGAAGCTGAGCAGTTAGGGGTCTCTGTGCAGGAACTACGCGCCAAGTTCGGTCTGCATCACGTGAAGGCGTCGCTGGGTGAGCAAAAACGCCAGGCTGGTGGACTGGTTTTGCGCACCGGTTCCGCGCCCGCACCCAAATCAACGGAACGCGCGCCCTCCCCGCCCCGACTACCTGCCTGAGTGAAAGCACAGGGCGCGCCGCCACATTAGATCGCCACCAACCCGCGCACGCCGTTGGCCTCCATATCTTTCCCCAAGCCACTAGCGATCACAGCGCCGCGCTCCATCACCACATACTGATCCGCCAGTTCCTGGGCAAAGTCATAGTACTGTTCCACCAGCACGATGGCCATATCGCCCCGGTCAGCCAGCATGCGAATGACGCGGCCTATGTCCTTGATGATGCTGGGCTGAATGCCTTCGGTGGGCTCATCCAGAATCAAAACCCGCGGCTTGGCTACCAATGCGCGGGCGATGGCCAACTGCTGTTGCTGTCCGCCCGACAAGTCGCCGCCCCTGCGCGCCAACATCTGTTTCAATACCGGAAACAATTCAAACAATTCAGCGGGTATGGGCGTACGGGAACTCTTGTAGGCCAATCCCATTAGGAGATTCTCCTCCACGGTGAGTCGTCCAAATATCTCGCGACCCTGTGGCACAAAGCCCATTCCGGCACGCGCCCGTTCGTATGGCGTGGCCTTGTGGATTGTCTTTCCGTCCAATTCAATCGAACCGGTCTTGATGGGCACCAGGCCCATCAAAGACTTCAATAGCGTGGTCTTACCAACGCCGTTGCGCCCAAGGATAACCGTGATTTTTCCAAGCTGGGCTTGCAGGCTGACATCGCGCAGGATGTGCGAACCGCCGTAATACTGGTTTATGTTCTTGATGTTCAACATACTCAGCGGCCCAAATAGACTTCAATCACGCGCTCGTCACTCTGGACCTGATCCAGCGTTCCCTGGGCTAGCACCGAGCCATCACACAGAACAGTCACGATGTCGCTGATAGTGCGGATAAAACTCATGTCATGCTCCACAACCATCAGCGAATGTTTACCCTTGAGTGACAGAAATAGTTCAGCCGTACGCTCGGTCTCCTCATCGGTCATTCCCGCCACTGGCTCATCCAGGAGAAGCAGCTTGGGCTCCTGCATCAGCAGCATGCCGATCTCCAGCCATTGTTTCTGACCATGGCTCAGGTTGCCCGCAAACCGTCCGACGTTCTCCGCGAGATGAATGGTGTGCAACACCTCGGCCAGTCGGTCACCCTGGGCTGAGTCCAGCCGAAAAAACATGGAAGCTTTCACTCCTTTGTCGGTGTGCAGGGCGAGCTCCAGGTTTTCAAACACTGTGAGCTGTTCGAAGACAGTTGGCTTCTGAAACTTGCGGCCAATCCCCAACTGCGCTATTTGCGGTTCGGTATAGCGCAATAGGTCAATCGTGCTACCAAAAAAGACGGTGCCAGAATCGGGGCGCGTCTTACCGGTGATGATGTCCATCATGGTGGTCTTACCTGCACCGTTGGGGCCGATGATGCAGCGCAACTCCCCTGGCGCGATATCCAATGACAAACCGTTGATTGCCTTGAAGCCATCGAAGCTAACATGCACGTCTTCGAGATACAGAATGCGGCCATGCGTGATGTCAACCTCGCGGTCTTTCACAACGCGCCCGATGCCCGCCGCGCGTCCACCCGACTCGGTCTGTCCGCTGCGCGCCGCCAGCGCCGCCTTGTGCGCTTCAATGCGCTTGGCGCCCTGCTCCAAAAGATCTGGCGTCATTTTGAGCCTCCCTTGAGCTTCTTGACCAGACCCACCACCCCATCGGGCAGGTAGAGAGTGACTCCTATAAACAAAGCCCCCAGAAAGTACAGCCAGAACTCGGGATACGTCACAGTGAGCCAGCTCTTGGCACCATTAACAATGAATGCGCCAACGATGGGGCCAATCAGTGTGGCGCGCCCGCCAACGGCTGCCCAGATGGCGATTTCGATGGAATTCGCGGGGCTCATTTCACTGGGGTTGATGATGCCAACCTGGGGTACATACAGCGCGCCCGCAACGCCACACATCATGGCCGACAACGTCCAGATGGTGAGCTTGTAGCCAATGGGGTTGTAGCCCGAGAACATGACCCGCGTCTCGGCATCGCGCACGGCCTGCAACACACGGCCAAACTTGGCATTTACCAACCAGCGCCCGAGCAGAAAGAACAGCAGCAGCGTGAGAGATGTCAGGACAAACAGCACCATGCGCATGCTGGGTGTGGCAATCGGGATGTTCAGCAGGCGCTTGAAATCCGTAAAGCCGTTGTTGCCGCCAAAGCCCGTCTCATTGCGAAAGAACAGCAGCATGGCCGCAAAGGTCATGGCCTGGGTGATGATGGAAAAATACACCCCCTTGATGCGCGAGCGAAAAGCAAAATAGCCAAACACAAACGCCACCAAACCAGGCACCGCCACCACCAGGAACAAGGTGGCCACAAAGCTGTCGCTGAACGTCCAATGCCAGGGCAACTCCTTCCAGTCCAGAAACACCATGAAGTCCGGCAAGTTACTTTTGTAGTTGCCGTCGGTGCCGATCTGGCGCATCAGGTACATGCCCATGCCATAACCTCCCAACGCAAAAAAGAGTCCGTGACCCAACGACAAAATGCCGGTGTAACCCCAGATCAGATCCATGGCCAGGGCGCAAATGGCGTAGCACATGATCTTGGCCACCAGAGCCACGGCAAAGTCGCTCAAGTGGAACACGCTGCCAGAAGGCACAGCAAGGTTCAACACCGGCACCAGCGCACACAGCACAATGAGGGCCGCCAGCCAGGCGCCCCAGCCAGTGCGCGTCATGAGCGGGGATGTCGAGGGAAGTGTCTCGTTGTTCATGCTTCTGCGCTCCGACCCTTCATGGCGAAAATTCCTTGCGGGCGCTTTTGAATGAAGACAATGATGAAGACCAGCACGGCTATCTTGGCCAACACGGCACCGGTCCAGCCTTCCAGAAATTTATTCAAAATGCCCAGCCCCAACGCCGCATACACCGTGCCGGCAAGCTGGCCTACGCCACCCAATACCACCACCATAAACGAGTCCACGATGTAGCCCTGACCCAAGTCCGGACCCACGTTACCCACCTGACTCAAAGCGCAACCGGCCAGCCCGGCAATGCCGGAGCCCAAAGCAAAGGCATAGGTGTCGATTCGGGCGGTATTGACACCCATGCAACTGGCAATGGGTCGATTCTGCGTGACACCACGCACAAACAGGCCCAGCCGCGTCTTGCCAATCAGAAAAGCCACGCCGCCCAAAACAGCCAGCGCAAAACCCACAATCACCAAGCGGTTGTAGGGCAGTGAAAGATTGCCAAGTACCTGCACGCCGCCACTCATCCAGCTCGGGTTTTCCACCCCCACATTCTGCGCACCAAACAGTGTGCGCACACCTTGCATCAGCATCAAACTGATGCCCCAGGTGGCGAGCAGGGTCTCCAGCGGGCGGCCATACAGGAATCGGATCACGCTGCGCTCCAGCGCCGCACCCACCAGGGCGGACGCCATGAAAGCCACCGGCACCGAGGCCAGCAGGTACCAGTCAAAGGCCGATGGTAAATATTTCTGAAACACTCCTTGCACTACATAGGTGGCGTAGGCACCAATCATCATCAACTCGCCATGGGCCATGTTGATGACGCCCATCAACCCGTATGTAATAGCAAGCCCCAACGCCACCAGCAACAGGATGGAGCCAAGGCTGATGCCGCTGAACACAGCACCCAACCGGTCACCCCAGGCAAGTCGTGATTCGACCTGGCTGAGGCTGAATTGAAGTGCCGCCTTCACTTGTGCATCCGGCTCGGTCTTTAGCCGTTCGATCAGCAGTGTCTTGGTTGTGGCCTGTGAACTCTCCGCCAGCAACTTGGCGGCCTCCAGGCGTTTGGCGCTTTCCGAGCTACTCAACAGTGCTGCTGCGCGCAACAAACCCAATCGATCCTTGATGTCGGGCACGGTCTCTTGTGCGAACGCCTTGTCGATCAGGGGCAGCTTGCTTTCGTCGACTTCGCCTTGCAGTGTCTTCACTGCGTCCCGGCGCACAGCCGCATCAGTTGACAGCAGTTTGAGCGACGCCATCGCCGTGTCAATTTCACC
>CAIQBN010000523.1 GCA_903870065.1 uncultured beta proteobacterium
ACGCATCATCATCCACACCGCCGCGCGTGTCCCTTCGATTTCAGAGCGGTCAGAAAGCTTGCTCGATGAGTTTCGGCGCACCAACGTGGCAGGCACGCTCAACTTGGCCAGACAGGCTGCCGATGCGGGCGTGCGACGGTTTATATTTATGAGTTCCGTCAAGGTGCACGGCGAAAAGACCGCTCCAAGACATCCATTGACAGAAGATGCCGACTATGCACCTCAGGACGCATACGCCATATCCAAAATGGAAGCAGAACAGGGTCTGCGGCTTATTGCGACCGAAACTGCGATGGAAGTCGTCATTATTCGAGCCCCGCTAGTTTATGGCCCTGGCGTACGCGCCAACTTTATGACACTGATTCGTGCGACTGCAAGTGGTTTGCCTCTGCCCCTGGGCGCCATCCGCAATTCCCGCAGTTTGATCGCACTCGATAATTTGGTGGACTTTATCGCAGTTTGTCTGGAGCATCCAAGCGCTGCCAATCAGACATTTTTAGTCAGCGACGGAGAAGACCTGTCGACCCCGGATTTGATTCGACGTATTGGCAGCGCCGTAGGTAGGCCGGTCCGCCTGTTGCCTGTTCCGGTCGCACTATTGAGATTGGGCGCGATGGGGCTTGGCAAACAGGATATTTTTCAGCGGCTCTGCGGCAATTTGCAAGTTGACATAACCAAAGCCCGCCAACTACTGGGTTGGACACCGCCTATTACCGTGGATGAGGGGCTGCACCGGGCAGCAGGAAAAACATCTTTAGGATGAAACGACTATTTGACATCGTTCTGGCAAGCATCGCCTTAGCACCCGTTCTGGCGTTGTCCTTGGTGGTTGCTTTGGCAATCAAGTTGACTTCAAAAGGCCCCGTGCTGTATTGGTCCGATCGAATCGGGCGCAATAACCAAGACTTTCGTATGCCGAAGTTTCGCAGCATGCGTGTGGAAACGCCTGCTGTGGCCACCCACTTGCTGAATAACCCGGAAAACTACCTCACCCCGATTGGGGGTTTGCTACGCAAAAGCAGCCTGGATGAATTGCCGCAACTGCTGAGTATTCTCAATGGGAACATGAGTTTTGTGGGGCCACGACCCGCTTTATTCAATCAAAATGACCTCATCGCACTGCGGACTCAGTACGGAGTGGAGAAATTAACTCCGGGTCTTACCGGCTGGGCGCAAATAAATGGTCGCGACGAGTTGCCTATTCCCCGCAAGGTTGCGCTTGACGTGGAATATCTGCAACAGCGGTCATTTTGGTTTGATATCAAAATTTTGCTGATGACCTTTCTGAAAGTGATTCGGCGGGATAATGTGACCCATTGATTTTTATAGGTGTTATATGAGCAACTTGATCGATATCCAGTCCCAAATTCAAAAGCTGCAAAAACAGGCATCAGAAATCAGGGCGCGCGAGTTTGATGCGACCGTGCGCGATATTCTGTCGAAAATGCAGGCCTTTGGTATCACGGTCAAAGACCTGCAGGCACCAGCAAGCGGTAGCAAAAAAGGTCGCGGACGTCCGTCCACCAAGGCGGAGGCCAAACCGGCAGTAAGCAAACGCAAAAACGCTGGCAAACCCGTTGCGGCCAAATACCGCGGTCCCAATGGTGAAACCTGGAGTGGGCGTGGCCTGACACCGCGCTGGCTGGCGACTCTGGTGGAGCAAGGTCAGTCCAAGGAAAGTTTCGCGATCACCAGTTAATTGAGTCGGGGCAACGGAGTTCAATGCAGCGCAGCGTATTGGGGTGGTCGCGGTCGGCCAAAAGGTTGATTGTGGTGGCGCTGGACATGGGGCTGGGCGTGCTGGCCACTTGGCTTGCGTTTTCGCTCCGACTTGAAACCCTGCATATTCCGGTCGATACCGAGTGGTGGGTCTATGCGCTGACCCCCCTGCTCTTTATTCCGATATTCATCCGGTTTGGGCTGTACCGCGCCATTTTCCGCTACACCGGGCAAGCCGCACTGATGGCCACCGCAAAGGCCACTGCCATCTATGCAATGGTCTTGCTGGCATTGCTGCTGTGGAAACAATGGCAGGGCGTGCCGCGCAGCCTGGGCCTGCTGCAGCCACTGATCTTCTTTCTGCTGGTGGGTGGCAGCCGTGCTTTTGCGAGGTTTTGGCTGGCCGGTTTGAGCGCGCAGGGGCAGCGCTCGGAGAGCCGGTTCCTGATCTTTGGCGCCGGCACCGCAGG
>CAIQBN010000524.1 GCA_903870065.1 uncultured beta proteobacterium
CTTGTATCGGAAGCGTTCAAAAAATACACGCAGCGCTGGATGGCTTCGAGCAGATTGCTCAGGTGGGCCTTTTGGGCTACCAGAAGTTCGTGCGGGTTGTTAACTTGCGTCACAGCCGCAGTCCCTGCGCCATTGCAATCCTGACAAAGGGCGGGAAGTTGCCTTCAATGGCTGCGGACATTACGTCAACAGGCAAGCCGAGCTGAAGTTCCAGCCGGTTTTTAATGCGTGCGCGTTGCAGCAAGCCAATTTCCGGGTTGGATTGCACGAGCAAGTCGACATCGCCCCCACGTCGACTTTCGTCCAGGCGCGACCCATACAGCCAGGCTTTGGCTTCCTCACCCGCAAACTCGTGGACGACGGACTGGATAGCGTGAATTTGATCGGTTGTGAGGCGCATGGAGCCGATTATTCCACGCTGACGTTCACCTCATAGCCATTCTTCTCGGCTTCTGTGGCGGTTCTAGCAGGAACTCAATAACGAACAGGTCTTTGTCAGCCGCAAGCACTGCGGCAATTTGGCTAAAGTCGATATTCATGTAGTCATGGACGATGCGGTTGCGCAGGCCGACGATGGCATTCCAGGCGGCGAGGTCTTGCGCAGGCAAAAGCTCTGCGCTGGTCAAGGCAGCGAAAGCGTCGTAGACGGACACGGGCACGGGCTGACCACGGGCCTTGAGCGTTTGTTTGGCTTTGCCGATGGCGTTTTCAATGAGCACTTGAAGCGCATGCAGCACGCCACCTTGCTCTAGCGGGGACAGCGCGCGCCCTTGGGCAACAATGTCTTTTGCCTCGCGCAGCAACACACCTTGCTGTGCGGCAACTCGGGCTGTTTCGGCTTGGTAAAGGTCAGGCCGCATGCTGCTGCTCCCAATAAAAGTCTTCCAGCTCACGCCAGGTGCGGGTCAGGAACTGGGACCAGGCCAGGGAGTCTTCACCGCTTAACGGCAGGCCTTCTTCGGCCACACTGGCACGCATTGCCAGGTTGGCGCGGCGCAGGTCTATGAGGTCTACCGCACTTTCTGCAACCTGTAGTGTTTGCGCAAGCGCGCGGCGCAGGGTTTCGGTGCTTGCGAGCACTGCCCAAAGGTCCAGGCCGGGGGTCCATTGCAGGGCAATGTCCCAGTCGCTGTCCGCGTGCGCAGTGCCTTTGGCCCGGCTTCCGACCAGCACGGAAAACACCAGGTCCGCTTGCGCCCGGAGAACCGTGCGCGCACCAGCCAGTGGCGTGGCAATAGGTGGGGTTTGGACAGGATCGGCGTGCGCTGGCATAGAGCCGATTATTCCACGCTGACGTTCACTGCAAAGCCGCTAATGCGGATGGTTCTGGGGGCTGCACCGCCGCCGCTACGGCACGGAGCCTTCTAGCTGGAGGGCTGGGTGCTCTTGTCGTAGCTTTTTCGCTATGGCAGCCAGCATACAGACCATGCTGTGAGCCGCTTCGATGGCAATGTTGATCAGTGCCGCATTCTTTTCGGGATCGTCGGGATAGTCGTGGGAAAATTTGTTGCGGATGCTACGAACACTGGCCCACATTTCTGCATTGTCAAGATAGCCGAGCTTTTCCAGGCGGTTGAGCTTGTCAAGCATGGGACGATCTTCCAGCGGCTCTTGTAGGTAGTCAAGAATGGATGTGTAAAGGTGGCTACCCATGGCATCTTGCAGTTTTGTAAAACGCAAAATGAACTGGTCCAGCGTTTGAATTTGTGGGTCGGTAAGGCTCTGAAACTGCTCACCGGTAAGCGGCAATAGGGAC
>CAIQBN010000525.1 GCA_903870065.1 uncultured beta proteobacterium
GCAATTAACCCTGGCGCTGCTTGTGACGTGGATCGGTACAGATCACACGAACAACGCCTTTGCGTCGGAAAATTTTGCAGTTACGGCAAAATTTTTAGACCGAAGCCGAAACCTTCATATTTCTCTCCTAAAACCCTTCGCTCCGTTCCGACTTCGATTCGCGCGGAACCTGCGCTATTTACTTTGCTCTGAACACTATGCGCGCCCGACTCAGGTCGTACGGCGTCAATTCAACAGTTACCTTGTCTCCTGGCAGGATGCGAATGTAGTGCATCCGCATCTTTCCAGAAATATGCCCTAGTACGACATGTCCATTCTCAAGCTTCACGCGAAACGTTGCATTTGGGAGGTTCTCTACAACCTCTCCCTGCATCTGAATTACGTCATCTTTCGACATCTGAATCCATCCACCCTCAAGATGCTTTGAAATTAGCCTTCTTCAGCAGTGACTCGTATTGCTGCGACATCATGTAGTTCTGAACCTGTGCCATGAAATCCATGGTCACCACCACAATGATCAGCAACGAGGTGCCACCAAAATAGAATGGCACGTTGTATTTCAAGATCAAAAACTCTGGCAACAGACAAACAAATGTGATGTAAATTGCGCCTGCCAACGTCAAACGGAGCAGTATTTTATCAATATATTTCGCCGTCTGGTCGCCGGGACGAATGCCAGGAATAAATGCTCCGCTCTTTTTCAGATTATCAGCAGTCTCGCGGCTATTAAAAACCAGCGCGGTGTAAAAGAAGCAGAAAAACACGATAGCGGCCGCGTACAACATGACATAGACAGGTTGCCCAGGGCTCAAGGTGCTCGAAATATCCTTAAGCCATCGCATGGAATCACCTGCACTAAACCAATTCGCAATTGTCGCAGGCAGCAAGATAATCGATGAGGCAAAAATAGGTGGAATGACACCAGCCATGTTCAGCTTCAATGGCAAATGGGAAGACTGTCCGCCGTACACCTTATTGCCAACCTGGCGTCTTGCATAGTTCACCAGAATTTTCCGCTGACCACGCTCAACAAACACGACAAAGTAAGTAACCAGCGCCACAAGCACTACCACCATCAGCGCGACGATGATGCTCATAGCGCCAGTGCGCACCAACTCCAACAAACCGCCTATAGCATTTGGTAAGCCAGCAGCAATACCACCGAATATCAATATTGATATTCCATTACCTAGACCGCGCTCGGTGATTTGCTCGCCCAACCACATCAGGAACATGGTTCCGGCTGTCAACGTAACGACCGAAGTCAAGCGGAATCCAAACCCAGGAGCGATCACCAAACCAGCGGATGACTCGAGTGCAAGTGCAATTCCCAGTGATTGAAACAGGGCCAAGCCCAACGTGCCGTAACGGGTGTACTGCGTGATCTTGCGACGCCCGCCTTCCCCCTCCTTCTTCAACTGCTCGAAGGTTGGCAACACGTAGGTTAACAATTGCATGATGATCGACGCCGAAATATACGGCATGATCCCCAGAGCAAAAATTGTGAACCTGGACAACGCCCCGCCCGAAAACATATTGAATAGGCTCAGGATGCCGCCTTGCTGTCCCTTGAATAATTGCTGCAACTGCGCGGGGTCAATTCCCGGTACTGGAATATGTGCACCCACTCGGTACACTACCAGAGCCAATAACAAAAACACCAGCCGACGACGCAAGTCGCCAAACTTGTCCGTCTTTGCCATTTGAGCTGCGTTAGTTGCCACTAGGTTATCTTTCAGCTGTTATTCAATCAGGCAACACTGCCGCCGGCCGCTTCAATAGCGAGCTTTGCACCTGCAGTTGCACCAATGCCTGTCAGTTTGACAACTTTCGTCAGCGCACCTGTATTGACAACTTTGACGACCTTGGCCATTTGGCCCACCAATTTTTCCTGCTTCAATGTCAGCAAATCTACTTCGGGCAGTCCTAGAACTTCCAGCGTTGTCAGCGTGATCTCGGCATTGAACTGAAGCAAATGCGATTTGAAGCCCCGCTTGGGCAGACGCCGATGCATAGGCATCTGACCGCCCTCAAAACCAACTTTATGGTATCCGCCAGCGCGTGATTTTTGTCCCTTGTGACCACGACCTGCAGTCTTCCCCAGACCAGAGCCGATGCCACGTCCAACGCGACGCTTGTAGTGCTTCGCACCATCCGCCGGCTTAATGCTATTGAGTTCCATCATCTTGCCTCTTAAAGCACCCTGACCAGATAACTGATCTTGTTAATCATGCCGCGCACTTCCGGAGTGTCCACCAGCTCGCTGGTGCTGCGAAGTTTGCGCAACCCCAAACCACGCACGGTTGCGCGGTGAGACTCTTTGCATCCAATTGGGCTTCGTACCAGTTGGACTTTGACGGTTTGTTGTGTTGTCATGGTGAAGCTCGCTTTCAGACGAAGAGTTCTTCAACAGTCTTGCCACGTTTGGCTGCGACTTCAGAAGGTGTCGTCGACACGGACAGCGCGTCCAAAGTTGCACGCACCATGTTGTAGGGGTTGGTTGAACCATGGCTCTTTGCCACGATATCTGTAATCCCGACCACTTCAAACACCGCACGCATTGGTCCGCCGGCAATAATGCCCGTCCCTTTGGGGGCGGGTGCCATCATGACGTTGGCGGCTCCGTGATGGCCCATCACCTTGTGGTGGATAGAACCATTCTTAAGCGAAACCTTGATCATGTTGCGTCGTGCTTCTTCCATCGCCTTTTGCACGGCAGCAGGGACTTCCTTGGACTTCCCCTTGCCCATGCCAATACGACCTTCGCCATCGCCAACCACGGTCAGTGCAGCGAAACCGAGAATACGGCCACCCTTCACTACCTTGGTTACGCGATTGATCGCGATCATTTTTTCCCGCAGGCCGTCCTCAGGCCCTTCAGCCTTACCCTGCATCTTCGCTTGAACTTTAGCCATTCTGTATTCCGATCTGCTTAGAACTGCAAGCCAGCTTCACGTGCCGCATCAGCCAGCGCTTTTACACGGCCGTGGTACGCAAAACCTGCACGGTCAAATGCAACTTTCTCAACACCAGCCGCCTTGGCCTTTTCCGCCACGCGTTTGCCGATGATTTGTGCTGCTGCGACATTGCCACCTTTTCCAGCTGCTCCCAAGGCCTTGCGAACTTCGAGTTCGGCGGTAGATGCTGCAGCTAGAACCTTGCCACCGTCGCCAGAAATTACGCTGGCATAAATGTGCAGGTTGGTACGATTGACGGTCAAACGTGCAACGCCTTGCGTAGCAATGCGAATACGGGTCTGACGGGCTCTGCGAAGACGCTGCTCTTTTTTGGTCAACATGTTGCAGCTCCTTATTTCTTCTTGGTTTCTTTGATCGTGATCTTCTCGTCCGCATAGCGGATGCCCTTGCCCTTGTAAGGCTCTGGCGGACGAACAGCACGAATCTCAGCGGCGATCTGACCGACACGTTGGCGATCAGCGCCCTTGATCAGAATTTCCGTCGGTGTCGGCGTCGCAACGCTGATACCAGCAGGCATATCGATATTGACGGGGTGGGAGTAGCCCACCGCCAGGTTCAACTTGGCTCCAGTGGCCTGGGCCTTATAGCCCACACCAATCAGGCTCAACTTCTTTTCAAAGCCTTTCGAGACACCAACTACCATGTTGTTCACGAGCTGACGCATCGTGCCTGACATGGCATCAGCCTCACGGGAGTCGTTGGCAGCCTTGAAGTTCAGTTTGCCAGCTTCGTTTTGCAACGAAACCAGGGAATTTAACCTTAGTTCGAGCGTGCCGCCAGCACCCTTGACACTGATGGTGGCGTCCTTGACAGACACTTCCACACCAGCGGGGATGGCGACAGGTAATTTACCTACACGGGACATTTTTAATTTCTCCTCAATGTAGTGTTAAGCGACGTAGCACAGCACTTCGCCACCGACACCGGAGGCACGCGCTTTGCGATCAGTCATGACGCCCTTAGGCGTGGTCACAATGGCAACACCCAGTCCGTTTTGAACCTGGGGTATTGCGTCGCTGCCGCGGTAAACGCGCAAGCCAGGGCGGCTCACTCGCTCAATGCGCTCAATAACAGGACGCCCAGCATAGTACTTCAGCGCAATTTCCAATTCGGACTTTCCGCCATCCGTGGTCACTTTGAAGTTGTCGATATAGCCTTCGTCTTTCAACACTTGTGCAATTGCGACCTTCACTTTGGATGAAGGCACAGAAACGGTTGTCTTAGCAACCATTTGTGCATTGCGAATGCGTGTCAACAAGTCAGCGATGGGATCACTCATACTCATATTTGATTCTCCTGTCGCTTACCAGCTGGCCTTGACGATGCCGGGGATTTCCCCTGCAAAGGCCATTTCACGAATTTTGGCGCGACCAAGTCCAAAGTGCTGGAACGTGCCACGTGGGCGTCCAGTAATGGCACAACGGTTACGCTGGCGGGTTGGGTTTGCATTTCGAGGAAGCTTTTGCAGACCCAGTCGGGCTGCCGCACGCTCGTCGTCAGTGCGCTTAGCATCACCTGCGATTGCCTTCAGCTCTGCATACTTCTTGGCATACTTTGCAGCCAACTTGTCGCGCTTGAGTTCGCGCTCGATTAAAGCCATTTTAGCCACAGGTCACCTCAGTTCTTGAACGGGAAACGGAAGCCAGTGAGGAGCGCCTTGCACTCTTCGTCGGTCTTGGCCGTCGTGGTGATGCTGATATTGAGGCCGCGCAAGGCGTCAACCTTGTCATATTCAATCTCAGGAAAAATAATCTGCTCTTTGACGCCGATGTTGTAATTTCCACGGCCGTCAAAGGCACGCCCGGAAATACCACGGAAGTCGCGCACCCGAGGCAACGCCACGGTAACGAAGCGATCCAGGAATTCATACATCTGGACGCCGCGCAATGTCACCATGCATCCAATCGCCTGGTCTTCACGGATTTTGAAACCGGCAATAGCTTTCTTGGACTTGGTCACCACAGGCTTTTGCCCTGCAATCTTAGTCAGGTCGCCGACGGCGTTATCCATAACCTTCTTGTCGGCTACCGCTTCGCTCACGCCCATATTCAGCGTGATTTTGGTCAGCCGCGGAACCTGCATTGGCGAGGTGTAGCCAAACTTGGCCATCAACTCGGGAGCCAGCTTTTCGCGGTAATGTTGTTGCAAACGTGCCATGCTTATGCCACCTTGATTTCTTCGCCGCTGGACTTGTAAACGCGTGTGCGCTTGCCGTCAGCCAGCAACTTGATCCCTACACGGTCCGCCTTGCCAGTTGCAGCATTAAAAATTGCCACATTGGACTGATGGATGGGCATTGTCTTTTCGACAATACCACCGGCCGCACCTTTGAGAGGGTTGGGCTTGGTGTGCTTTTTCACCAAGTTAACACCCTCGACAACCAGATGAGAGTCATCCTTGCGCAGAGACACTGTCCCGCGCTTACCCTTATCGCGTCCTGCGATAACGATGACCTCATCGCCTTTGCGAATCTTATTCATGGCGCGTCCTTACAAAACTTCAGGAGCCAGCGACACGATCTTCATGAACTTTTCGGTACGCAATTCACGCGTTACCGGTCCAAAGATGCGGGTGCCAATTGGCTCTAACTTGGCATTGAGCAACACTGCCGCGTTGCCATCAAATTTCACCAAAGAACCATCGCCGCGGCGAATGCCCTTTGCAGTGCGAACCACCACAGCGCTATAGACCTCGCCTTTTTTAACGCGACCGCGCGGCGCAGCTTCTTTGATACTCACTTTGATGATGTCGCCAACGCTGGCATAGCGACGCTTGGAACCGCCGAGCACCTTAATGCACAGAACGGACTTAGCGCCAGTATTGTCAGCAACTTCTAATCGAGATTCAGTCTGGATCATTTCAATATTCCCAACTTGCACCAGGAGCAGCATTCACCAGCTCTCTGGCAAACACCAACAACGAGTCAGTCTTGGGCCCGCTGTCTGCGCTGTAAACCACTCACAACACATTCATTTGGGCAAGAACTTCACTCTTTTCGAGCGAAGCCCGCAAGTATGCATCAGATATATCCGAAGGTCAACAGCTTTTTTTACTTGGCTGCAAATAATTACGCTCTGCGCGGGTTGCGCGTGCCTGCCGACTTCAACTGGTAGTGAGTACGGCGACAATTTCATTTTTCTTGCATGGAGACCGGCCGGCCGGTTTTGGTTTTATATGACACAACGCATTGCATTCATAGGCGGCGGCAATATGGCCTGCGCAATCATTGGCGGGCTGCTGCGCACCGGTATGACCGCGCAGCAGATTGACGTTGTAGAACCTTTTGCCCCGGCGCGAGAACGCCTTTTGACCGAGTTTGGCATCACCGCGCACGCCGCGGCTGAATTGTTTCCGGGTGAGGCAAGTATGGTAATTTGGGCCGTCAAACCCCAAATGTTCGGAGCGGCGGCGCAGCAGGCCGCGCCGTATTGCAGCGGCGCATTGCATCTCAGCGTTGCAGCCGGCATAAACAGTGACAGCATTGCAGGCTGGCTTCATAGCCAGCGCATCATTCGCTGCATGCCCAATACACCCGCGTTGATCGGCAAAGGAATTTCGGGCCTGTATGCCCGCCCTGCGGTTAGCCAGGAGGATAGGGATTGGGCGGCCCGGGTGATTGGCACAACGGGCGCTGTCGTTTGGCTGACCACCGAGGAGCAGCTTGACGCCGTGACCGCGCTGTCTGGCTCAGGCCCTGCCTATATGTTTTACTTCATGGAGACCATGACCAATGCGGGCGTTGAAATGGGATTGGAGCGGCAACAGGCTTACGAGTTGGCTGTGGCCACCTTCATTGGCGCTGGAGAGCTGGCACGCGCTTCCACCGAGCCACCGCAAACACTACGGGAACAGGTCACTTCAAAAGGGGGCACGACCCACGCCGCCATCACCTGCATGGACCAAAGCGACATGAAGACTCTGTTTGCCAAGGCACTGTTCGCCGCCCACCGGCGCGCGGGCGAACTGGGTCGGGAATTTGGGGGTAAGTGAGATCGACCCTGGACTATGCAGCAGGTCATTTGGCATCTCGTTTTGTGCCGAGCATCACGCTTGACTGTTGGTTTTCACTTGCGCCTGCCAAAACCCTGGTGCTCCATAGTGGTGCTTCAAGTAGTCAATCCATAACCTTACCCGCAGAGCAAGGTGTTTGCGCTGCGGGAAAACTGCGTAAATTCCATTGGGCGGCGCGGCAAAATCCTCCAATACAGCGACCAATTTTCCCGCTGCGATTTCAGCTTGCACTTCCCAGGTGCTGCGCCAGGCAATGCCCCATCCCGCCAGGCACCAATCATGTAAGACCTGGCCATCCGAACAATCCAGAGGCCCGGCCGGTTTAAGGTAAACGACTGCGTCGCTTTTGCCCATGTTGCGAAAAGCCCAACCCCGGGTCTGGGATGCATCGCTCGATAGCGTCAAGCAGTCAAAGCGCGCCAGATCAGCGGGAGTTTGTGGCGCTCCATGGCGCGCCAAATAGGCGGGAGTTGCCACACACAGGCGGCGGTTGTCAGCCAAACGAACACTCACCAGCGATGAGTCCGGCATGTCGCCGACCCGCACGGCACAGTCATAAGCCTCGCCAGCAATATCAACAATTCGATCCGACAAATTCAGAGAAATGGTGACTTCCGGGTGCAGGTCGCGGAATTTGGGCACCAGCGGCGCGACATGGCGGCGCCCAAATCCGGCAGGAGCGGTAATCCGCAGATGACCACTGGCCTTGACGCCCCCGGCACTAACACTGGCCTCGGCGTTGGTGACATCAGCCAAAATCCGCTGGCAATGCTCCAAAAACGCACTCCCCTCGTGCGTCAGGGTAATGCGTCGTGTGGTGCGCAGCATCAGCTTGACACCCAGGCGCTCCTCCAGTCCGTCCAATCGACGCCCCATGATGGCTGGCGCCACGCCCTCGGCGTTCGCTGCCGCCGTCAGACTGCCGCGTGCCGCGACTGAGACAAAGGTTTCCAGTTGTTTAAGCTTATCCACAGGCCGGCCAGCCTGGTTAACTGATGGACTCAGGCGATGCTTGCGGCAACAGCACGCCATCCTGGCGCATCTGGGCAATTTCCGCGTTGCTATAGCCCACGCCCCGCAACAACTCCGTGCCGTGCTCGTCCAGCTTGGGCGGATCAAGGCGCAGACCCAGCCGCTCACCGCCGAGTTTGAGGGGCAGCAATGGAACACGGGTGCGGCGTCCATCAGGCAATTCCATCGGTGCCAACCCACCCGTGGCCATGAGGTGCGGGTCTTCAAACAAACTCTGCGGATCGGTAATCGGTGCAAAGGGCAGTCCGTGTTGCTCAAACACGGCCGACAGCTCAGCCGAAGTCCGTAACACCAGTCTTTCACGCAAGAGCGGAATCAGCCAGTTGCGCGCAATGACGCGATCGTTGTTGCTTGTGACACGTACATCCGCATACAAGTCGGAAAAACCAAATGCATCACAAAACACTTTCCACTGCGTGTCGCCCACCACAGCCAAAAAAATTTGCTCTTCGTTCTTGACTTTGAACACATCGTAAATACCCCAGGGGGAAATCCGCTCGGGCATTGGGGCTGCCGCCTTGCCCGTCACAGCAAACTGCATCATGTGCTGCGCGACCAGAAAGATGTTGTTCTCAAACAAGGCGCTTTGAACCTCTTGCCCCTTGCCCGACTGCTGGCGCTGCATCAGTGCAGCCATGGCGCCCACCGCGCCAAAGATACCTCCCATGATGTCGTTCACACTGGAGCCTGCACGCAACGGATCTCCAGGGCGCCCGGTCATGTAGGCAAGACCACCCATCATTTGGACCACCTCATCCAATGCGGTGCGATGGTCATAGGGACCGGGTAGAAAGCCCTTGTGGCTGACGTAAATTAGCCGCTCGTCAAGTTTGCGCAGTGCTGCGTAGTCCAGTCCAAGCCGTTGCATGGTGCTGGACTTGAAGTTCTCGCTCACAATGTCGGCGGTGGAAATAAGACGCAACACCACTTCGCGCCCCTTAGCGCTGTGCAAATCTATCGCAAGGCTCTTCTTGTTGCGATTAAAGAGCGGGTAAAAACCGGCGCCGCTGCCTAGCAGCTTGCGCGTGCTGTCGCCCGCCAGCGGCTCCACCTTGATTACTTCTGCACCCAGGTCACCCAGCACCATGCCACAGGTTGGCCCCATCACCATGTGGGTGAACTCCACGACCCGGATGCCCGTCAAAGGTAAGTTGGCGTTCGGCGGAGCTGGGCAAGACGGTGTGGAAGAGGCAGGTTGGGAACTCTCTTTCTGCATACATTACCCGCATTTAAGTCATTAATGCATTCAATAATAGCCATTTAATCATTCACCAGGTATCTAATACAGTAGAGGCATGTCTAAATCCATGGCCGAGAGGCCCACCAGCTTACCCGCAACCTGCCCGCAGGCAGTGCTGTTTGACGCCTATGGAACGCTGTTCGATGTCTACAGCGTAGCGTTGTTGGCCGAGCAGTTGTTTCCCGGCCAGGGGCAAGCGCTGAGCGTCCTATGGCGCGACAAACAAATTGAGTACACCCGCCTGGTCACCACCAGCAACGACGGAGCGCACTATCGCCCATTTTGGGAGTTGACCCGGGCAGCACTTATTTTTGCTATCAAAAAATTAGCACTAAGTGCATATTCCACGAGGGCTAGTGACCCGTTTGACGCACAAGTCGATCAGCTCATGAACCAGTATCGGTCGCTGAGCGCATTCCCTGAAAACCGGGCAGTTTTACAGACCCTCAGAGGTTTGGGTGTTCCCACGGGCATTTTGAGCAATGGCGACACTGCCATGCTCACACTGGCACTCAAATCCTCGGGACTGCACGATCTGGTGGACCATGTCATCAGCGTGGATCCGGTTCGCAAGTACAAGACCCACCCTCAGGCCTACGCACTCGGCGAACAAACCTTGGGGCTGGCAGCCGGCAAGATATTGTTTGTCTCCAGCAATGCTTGGGACGCATTGGGCGCAACTTGGTTTGGTTACCAGACCTTGTGGGTCAACCGCTACCAGCAGCCCTTTGAAGAGCTCGACACGCAACCCAGCCGCACCGGCCACAGCCTGCACGACACCCTCGAATTTTTCCCTGCACTTACCACTTCCATCCATTCAACCAAGGCGATTCCATGACCGAACGTACCGCAGCCCACCGCCTGCAAGTTGCCAGTAACCTGCACCATTTCATCGAAAACCGGGTTTTGCCTGGCACCGGCGTGGACAGCGCCGCATTCTGGGCCGGCTTTGACGCCATCGTGGCTGATCTGGCACCAAAGAACATCGCCCTGCTGGCCGAACGCGACCGTATTCAGCTCGAGATGGACAACTGGCACAAGGCCAACCCCGGTCCCATCACGGACATGCCGACCTACACCGCCCATTTGCAAAAGATTGGCTACCTGGTGGACAACCCCAAGAAAGTCAAGATCAATACCTTCAACGTCGACGCCGAGTTGGCCAAGCAGGCCGGCCCCCAACTGGTGGTGCCAATCACCAATGCGCGCTACGCGCTGAATGCGGCCAATGCCCGCTGGGGCAGTCTGTATGACGCGCTCTACGGCACCGATGTCATCTCGGAAGACAAGGGCTGCGAGAAAGTCGGCCAAAGGAAGGGCAAAGTTATAGGTTACAACCCCAAGCGCGGCAAGAAGGTCATCGAATATGCACGCCACGTACTGGATCGCACTGCCCCGTTAAAGAAGGGCTCTCACGTCGGCTCCAGCGGCTACCGTGTCAACAAGGACGGTCAACTGGTCGTCTCACTAAAAGATGGTGGCACCTCGAAACTCAAAGACAACAGCCAGTTCATTGGTTTCCAGGGCGATGCCAAGGCGCCCACTTCGGTGCTGCTGCAACACAACGGATTGCACCTGGACATCATCATCAACCGCTCCACCGCCATCGGCAAAACAGACCCGGCAGGCATCAGCGATTTGGTCGTTGAAGCCGCTTTGTCCACCATCTTGGATCTGGAAGATTCAGTAGCGGTGGTGGATGCCGACGACAAAGTACAGGCCTACGGCAACTGGCTAGGCATTCTGCAAGGCACGCTGGTGGAAAGCTTTGAGAAGGGTGGCAAGACGCTGACCCGTGGCCTCAATGCGGACCGCGTGTACTCCGCTGCCAACGGCAAAGGCAAAGTCACACTGCATGGCCGCTCACTCATGTTTGTGCGCAACGTGGGCCACTTGATGACCAACCCAGCCATCCTCTACACCGCTGCGGATGGCACGACGAAAGAAATCCCAGAAGGCATCATGGACGCGGTGGTTACCACCACCATTGCCATGCATGACTTGAAACGCTCCAAAAAGGACGCCATCCGCAACTCGCGCAAAGGCTCGGTCTATATCGTCAAGCCCAAGATGCACGGCCCGGCCGAAGTGGGATTTGCGGCTGAACTGTTTAGCCGCGTGGAAAAAATGCTGGGCTTGGCCGACAGCACCGTCAAACTCGGCATCATGGACGAAGAGCGCCGCACCAGCGTTAACCTGAAAGCCTGTATTGCCGCCGCCAGCAGCCGTGTCGCGTTCATCAACACCGGCTTCCTGGACCGCACCGGTGACGAGATGCAAACCGCC
>CAIQBN010000526.1 GCA_903870065.1 uncultured beta proteobacterium
GTCCGCACGCTGCACTATCTTGCTGTCGCAATGCATCCACCCAGACCCCGGTAGCATTCACAACGCAGCGGGCACGCACATCGACGGTGGCGCCGGACTCAGTGTCGCGACAACGCAAACCCGTTGCCTGCCCGTCCGCGTGCAGAACCTCCAACGCTTCGCAGTAGTTCACCAGTAACGCGCCATGCCGAGCGGCGGTGCGAGCCAGGGCAAGTGCAAGCCGGGCGTCGTCAAATTGACCGTCCCAGTATTTAACGCCGCCAAACAGATGCCGGGGATTCACTGTAGGCAGGAGTGCGCGGGTCTGGCTTGCGCTCAAAAACTCGGTCGGACCCAAGCCCGCCTTGCCTGCCAAAATATCATAGGCTTTGAGACCCACACCATAGAACGGAGCCTCCCACCATTGGTAGGTTGGCATGACGAAGGCCAGTGGTTGCGCCAGATGGGTCGCATTGTGCAGCAGGTTCGTGCGTTCGTGTAACGCTTCGCTGACCAATGCAATATTGCCCTGCGCCAGGTAGCGCACCCCTCCATGAACCAGCTTGGTGGCCCGGGATGACGTGCCCTTGGCAAAATCATGCGACTCCAGCAACACCACACTCAGGCCTCGCAACGCGGCGTCCAGCGCAACGCCGAGCCCGGTTGCGCCACCTCCCACAATCGCCAAGTCATAAGTGCGGGGCTGCCGCAGGCGCTCCAATAAATCGGCCCGCTGGGTTGGCAATGGAGGCAATGATTGCAATTGGGCTGTCATGCGCTTGTTTTCTTGGCTATCCTGTCATTATTGTTGTCTTTCCAGGATTCAGCGGACATGACCTACCTGCTCGCCCTCGATCAGGGCACCTCCAGCTCACGTAGCATCGTTTTTGACCGTCGGGGCCACATTGTGGCGATGGCCCAGCAGGAGTTACCCCAGATCTATCCCCGCCCGGGTTGGGTCGAGCATGACCCCGTGGCGATTTGGAATACGCAACTCCACACTGCCAGGCAAGCCCTCGCCCAAGCGGGCTTGCAGGCAGCGGATATACATGCCATCGGGATCACCAACCAGCGCGAGACGACCGTGGTCTGGAATCGCAAGACAGGCCAGCCTATTCACAACGCCATCGTCTGGCAGGATCGCCGTGCGGAGCCTTCCTGCGCCCTACTCCGCGCTAGCGGGCAGGCCGATTCAATTCGGACTAAAACCGGTTTATTGGTTGATGCCTATTTTTCCGCCACCAAACTGCAATGGATTTTGGACAACGTGGCCGGCGCACGTGCACAGGCGCTGGCCGGTGAGTTGGCCTTCGGCACGATCGACAGCTGGTTGTTATGGCAGCTCACCGGCGGCAGCCAGGACGGCAGCCGCCAACATGCGGTGCACGCGACTGATGTCAGCAATGCCTCCCGCACCATGCTGTTCAATGTGCACACCAACCAGTGGGACGAAGATTTGCTGCAGTGGCTGGACATTCCGTCCAGCATGTTGGCGGCGGTGCACCCGTCCTGCACCGAATTTGGCAGCGCGCAGGCAAGCTTGTTGGGTGCGCCCATACCGATTGGCGGCATGGCTGGTGACCAACAAAGTGCCCTATTTGGCCAGGCCTGCTTTGAGGCCGGCATGGCCAAAAACACATACGGCACGGGTTGTTTCATGCTGATGCATACCGGCAAGCAGTTTCAGGCCTCGCACAACGGCCTGCTCACCACCAGCGCAGCGCAAACTGCGGCGACGCCCGAGTATGCCATCGAGGGCAGTGTCTTCGTCGGCGGTGCTGTCGTCCAGTGGTTGCGCGATGGTCTGCAAGCCATCCGGTCAAGCAATGAAGTCCAGGATCTCGCGCGCAGCGTGCCAGATTCTGGTGGGGTGATGATGGTCCCGGCTTTCACTGGATTGGGCGCGCCTTATTGGAATCCGGACGCGCGCGGCACCATCACCGGAATAACCCGAGGCACCACGTTGGCCCATATTGCGCGTGCTGCACTGGAAAGCATTGCCTTCCAAAGTGCAGTCTTGCTTGGTGCCATGAGCCGCGACAGCATTGCCA
>CAIQBN010000527.1 GCA_903870065.1 uncultured beta proteobacterium
CCTCCAGTATGGTGGGCCACTGGTATGGCGGTCTGGGCTTGGCGGGTGTGTTGGGCTGTGCGCTGTTTGCGGCGGTGTCCGGGTCTTCTCCGGCAACCGTAGTCGCCATTGGATCCATCTTGTTGCCGGCGATGACTAAGGCTGGCTTTCCCAAGGGGTTTGGGGCCGGTGTGATCACAACCTCGGGTGCATTGGGCATCTTGATACCGCCGTCCATTGTGATGGTTATGTATTCCGTGGCCACCAATACATCGGTTGGCGCCTTGTTCATGGCAGGTGTGATTCCGGGCCTTGCGCTGGCTGGGGTCTTGGGGGGGGTCACTTGGTATCGCGCTCGTAAGTTCAACTACCCGCGCCTGACCAAGGCGACTTGGGCGGAGCGTCTGAAGTCGTTCAAAGCGTCAGTTTGGGGTCTGCTTCTGATTGTCATCGTCATGGGCGGAATTTATAGCGGCATGTTCACGCCAACGGAGGCGGCGGCCATGAGCGCGGTTTATGCCTTCTTTGTCGCAGTGTTTATCTACAAGGACATGAAGCTCAAAGACGTGCCCAAAGTCTTGCTCAATTCAGCGAATATGTCGGCCATGTTGCTATACATCATCACCAATGCTGTGCTGTTTAGTTTCATCATGACCAACGAGAACATTCCTCAGGCCTTGGCCGATTGGATGCTGGGTAATGGTCTGGGCATGATCACCTTCTTGCTGGCGGTCAATGTGATTCTGCTGTTGGCGGGCAACTTTATGGAGCCATCTTCCATTGTGCTGATTTTTGCTCCCATCCTGTTTCCTGTCGCGATGAAGCTGGGCATTGACCCGGTGCATTTCGGAATCATCATGGTGGTCAACATGGAGGTGGGTATGTGCCATCCGCCGGTGGGGCTTAATTTGTATGTCGCCTCTGGTATCACCAAAATGGGCATAACCGAGTTGACCGTGGCGGTTTGGCCCTGGTTGCTGTCGATGCTGGGCTTTCTGGTTGTGGTCACTTACTGGCCAGGTTTGTCGACTTGGTTCCCGAAAATGCTGGGGATGATGTAGACCCTGCGTGAGGTCAGCGATTTACCCTGCTGGGCGGCTTTTGCCGCCCAGTTTTTCGTTTGTGAAGGGGTGTAACAAACAGGGTGAGTCGAATTCGAATGTGTTGAGTCGGGATTGTCAATCGGGCAAAAGTGCCTGTGCCAGCGCCTCGTAATCCGACATTTGGTTGTAGATTTGTGCAGAGATTCTTAACCAGAGCTTGCCATTGATCACGATGATCGGCACTTCTATCCGGTGTGTTGCCCAGAGCCAGGCGCGCAGGCGTTTTGCGTTCTCAAGTGTCCCGGGTTCTGGCCTGGGCCAGAGCAGCGTCACCATGGCAGCAAATGCAAGTGGTGGTGCAGGCAGCTCAACTTGCCAGTGTTGGCACAGCATGTGTGCCGCTTCGCTGGCTTGGTCGGCCAAGAACTTCTGGTAGCGCTGAACGCCGAAAGTCTGCAGAAACTCTATAGACGCTGACACGGATAACCAAGCGCTGTAGTCCCTTGTACCTTGCCAATCGAACTCCTGGGTGTACCCGGTTCGGTAAAAGTTGGATATCACTGCAGGGTGTACTTCGGTGGCTGTATTCCGCCCCTTGTGAATAAATGCGCAACCCTTTGGCGCGCATAACCACTTGTGACAATTACCCACATACCAATCCACCCCAAGACTGTCGAGGTTCAGCGCCAGCATGCCGGGGCCATGTGCTCCGTCCACCAGCATGCAAACACCTAGATTCCGGCAATGTTGGATGATCGCTTCAAGTGGAGTGATCACCGCCAACGGGGAAAACACATGGTCGACAATCGCGATCCGTGTTTTGGAAGTGATCACGTCGCAATAGGAGTGCGCAATGTCCTCGGTTGCAAGGACCGGAAATGCGATTGTCGCTAGTCTGACCCCGATCCCAAATTGCTCGGTCAAAAAGTCCACCGTGTTGCGCACGGCCTGATAAGCGTGGTTGGCAATAACAATTTCGTCGCCTCGGCGCCAGTGAACTGATCGCAAAATCGCATTGATGCCGGCAGACGCATTTTCGGCAAATGCGAGTCGGTTATGCTCGGTTTCCAGAAATGTCGCTAAGTGACGAGCGGCACCGCGCAAGGCGAGAGGCAAGTCGGTGCACATAAATTGAACCGGCTGGCGTTCCATTTGCATGCGCCATGTATTCTGGGCCTGCAGGACAAAGTATGGAGTTGCACCATAGGACCCGTGGTTCAAAAAGTGGCAGTCTGCGTCCAGCGGCCACAGCGCGCGCAGGCGGTGTCCGGTCAGTCCGGCGGTCAGAATATCCAGTTCAGGTGCCATTGCGCAGCGTGTCTTGATGACTGAATGCTATGAAAAATGCAGCTAGCAATGCATGATCTACGAGGGCTGGAAGTCAAAATAGCTTGCATGGCCCTGGATAAAGATCATTCTGGCACTCCGCTCATCTACAGGCACTCAGCTGCACTAATCGACAATTAATTTTCCTTTTGTCAGCAGGTCCTGAATGATGGCATTGTCCGAGGTCAAAGTGCCGCCAAGCGTCAGATCCGTGCCTTGGAGAATGATCGTTTGCTCGACGCCAGCTGCAGCATCGACGTTGACACTGAGAGTTGTCGTCCCACCGGTCGTTGTGAAGTGCAGGTAGTTTGCCAGGTTGCCCGCATCGTTGCCACCATGTAGTTCGCCTGCCAAAAGGTCTCGAAGGTCCAATACATCACTGTCGCTTCCTGGACCTGCTGCCGCGGTGCCAAAGCCAACAACTGTATCCGTTCCGGTTTCACCCAACGACCAGCGCAGAACATCGGAACCGAGTCCGCCCGTAAGGTTGTCGTCGCCCGCGCCACCAGAAATGACATCGTCACCCGCGCCGGCAACAATCGTGTCACCACCGGCTCCGCCAAGAACCCTGTCGTCACTGTCGCCGGCGTTTATTGAGTCAGCACCGTCACCACCGCTCATGAAGTCTGAGCCAGCAGTTCCAGTCTGATTGTCTGCGCCGCCTGTGCCGTTAAAGACGGTGGATCCGGACACGATGTTGATGTACTGGGCCATTGAGTTGCCAGTTCCACTGCCGATGGCGGTGACTTCCAGCATGGCGGAGGACGATGCCACGGGCAGAGTAATGGACATCTCGGAGTGGGTCCAATTGGTGATATCAATAACATCTGTGCTGTTGCCGACGCTCACCGAGTGACCTGGCACGCCATCTGTCAGGACGGAACCCGCAGGCGCGCCAGTGATCGTCACGCCCGTTACAGCGATGGTGTTGGCTGCAGCAACGGTGAACCGCACCGCGCCGCCATCGTTGTCCAGAACTGCGTCGATGCCCAGGTTGTTGTTTTCGACGGCGTAGATCGCCTGGATTTGTGATGGGGTCAGGACGCGGTCGTAGATTCGCACGTCATCGAGCGTTGCGTTTAGGAAGCGGTCTCTGGACCCGGTGCCGTCATCGTTGGTAACGCCAAA
>CAIQBN010000528.1 GCA_903870065.1 uncultured beta proteobacterium
ACCTTGCTGTAGGCCAGTTCGGCCGCGGGACTGCTGGCATAACTCACCACCAGTGGATGGGCACCCCCGTTGTGGCTGAACTCAGTGTAGTAGGCCTCGCTCCATCCCCTGACCACTTTCAGGCGGTTGGCGCGCATACGGGCCCACCAGGCAAACGCCTTCTCTTCGCCCATGGCACCAATGGTTGCCAGCAAAAAGGCGATGCCGGGCGATGATGTCGCCGGGTTTTGGACTACCAGCAACCCGGAATAGGCTGGCTTGGCGAGGTCTTCCAATGAATCTGGCAAGGCCAGTCCGCTCTTTGCAAACCAGGCCTTGTCGTAATTCAAAGTGACAAAGCCATAGTCAACCGCGACCAATCCGGCTGGCAACACAACCGGGAACTTTTGACTGCCTGAGGCAGTGGCGTCTTGGAGCGAGCCAACGGTGGTGTCTACATCCAGCACATGGGCGGCCAGTGCCTTGGGCGCCAGCACGTTGTCAATGCCAAAAACAACATCGGCAACGGGATGGGCGCGGGTCAAAATGAGCTTGTTGAGCATTTCGCCAGCATCGCCGGCTTTGGTGATTCGCAGTTTGACACCCGCATCTTTCTCAAACTGCGAGAGTAGCGCCTTAGGCAGAGCAAACGAACTGTGCGTTAGTACACGCAATTCAGCGGCCTGAGCCAGGCCAAAAATTGATGCAATAAACCCTACAGTCAGCAGGCGAGCCATCCAAACACTGCAATTCCATGTGTGCCGGAAAAAATTAAGGTGATGGTTCAAACGCAGACTTTTCATTCGTCGGGATGGAGGGTGACAGGCATTTTAGCTGTCGAACCTTCACAATCGTATCCATGAATGCTTTGCGCACCTCACCACTGCCGGCCCTGTTGATCAGCTTTTCCTGGCAAGAGTTGCGCAACCATCCGTGGCGCAATGCCGCAGCGATCGTGTCCGTGATGCTCGGCGTGGCATTGGCATTCTCGGTGCACCTGATCAATGCTTCGGCGCTGGATGAGTTTGCGCAGGCCATGCGTTCGGTGGGCGGACAGCCTGATCTGGAGCTACGCGCCGTTGCAGCGCAGTCAGGCGGCGTGGACGATTCCTGGCTCGCCCGAATGGCGAATCACCCGGATGTCGCCGTTGCCAGCCCGGTTCTTGAACTCAGCACCTACGCCTTGGGCGCAGCCAAGTCCAATGTCACCCCGCAACGCGTGTTGCTGCGCATTGTGGGGGTCGACGCATTGCGCGTCGCAGCGTTGAGCCCGGACCTGCTGGTGCAGGTCGAGCCCGAGCGGGACAGGATGGATATTTTTGCACCCGACACCGTGTTCCTGAACGCCAGTGCGCGCAGCCGTTTGCAGGGCGACGCTCTGAGACTGCAACGGGGTATGCAATTTGTTGCGGTTGACGTCGCTGGATCCGTTGTTGCCAGCGGCGCGCCTTTGGCGGTGATGGATGTTGCTGCCGTGCAGGACCTGTTTGGCATGCCGGGACGACTGACGCGTATTGATCTGCGGCTGCGCGCCGGCGTGGATCGCGCCGAGTTTTCGCGCACAGTGCAGGCTGCTGTGGACTGGCCGGAACAGGCCCGCCTGGTGGAGCCGGGCAATGCACTGCAGCGCATTTCCGCCTTGTCACGGGCATACCGGGTCAATTTGACCGTGCTGGCGCTGGTCGCCCTGTTTACGGGTGGATTTTTGGTATTTTCCGTGCTCGCATTGAGTGTGAGCCGCAGGGCGCCCCAGTTTGCCCTGCTTGGCGTGTTGGGCCTCACCGGCAG
>CAIQBN010000529.1 GCA_903870065.1 uncultured beta proteobacterium
ATCATGTGCAAGTATCAATTGAAAACCCAGGCGAGACGATTGCTGCCCATCATTTGGCGCACCTGTTTGAGCGCTTCTACCGCGTCGACCCTTCGCGCAACCACGCCAGTGGCGAAGGAACCGGCTTGGGGCTTGCAATTACCCGCTCCATAGTGATTGCTCACCAAGGCGAAATTAACGCCACGTCAACAGCAGGTCGCACCAAGTTCATCATTCAGCTTCCAGCTCCATTGAGGCGCGCCGGTAGTGCAATTCCAAGTGTCTAAGAACACATCAGCGTTTGACCACTGCGCTATCACCCGACACACTGCTACGGCAAATCAAATTTGACACCCTGCGCCAGCGGCAATTCACGTGAGTAATTTACCGTGTTGGTAGCGCGCCGCATGTAGACTTTCCACGCGTCAGAGCCCGATTCGCGTCCACCCCCGGTCTGCTTTTCACCGCCAAATGCGCCGCCAATTTCCGCGCCCGACGTTCCGATGTTCACATTCGCAATTCCACAGTCCGACCCCGAAGCAGACAGAAACGTCTCTGCCTCGCGCACATCGGTTGTGAAAATTGACGATGACAAACCTTGTGGTACATCGTTGTTCAGCGCTATCGCGTCTGGTAGCTGTTGATAGGTCAAGATGTACAAAATTGGTGCAAAGGTTTCATGCCGAACGACATCGGTCTGGGCCGGCATGTGAACCAGTGCTGGACGCACATAATAGGCATCAGGGAACTGGTCTTGCAGAATGCGATCTCCCCCGATCACAGTTCCGCCTTGTTCGAGCGCTTGTAGCAAGGCTGTTTGCATTGCTTCAAAAGCTGCGCCATCGATCAATGGTCCGACCAAGGTTCCCTGCTCCAGCGGAGATCCAATTGCAAAACTGGCAAAGGCGCGGGTCAGTTTTGCCACCAATTCGGCATGCACCGAAACATGGACAATTAAACGCCGTGCCGTGGTGCAGCGCTGCCCGGCGGTACCGACCGCTGCAAATGCAACTGCGCGCACAGCCATATCCAGATCCGCTGAGGGTGTCACCACAATTGCATTATTTCCTCCTAGTTCCAAAAGGCTGCGCCCAAAACGCGCAGCTACACTCGGGCCGACAAGCCCGCCCATGCGTGTGCTGCCAGTAGCCGATACCAGTGCTACCTGTTTGCTTTGCACCAATTCCTGCCCAACGTCAGCCAGCCCCAAAGCCAATTGGCACAAACCGGCCGGGCAATCAACTCCAAACTTTAGGCATGTTCGCTCAAAAATAGCCTGCACCGCCAATGCACACAAGGGTGTCTTCTCAGAGGGTTTCCAAACCACACTGTCACCGCATACCAAAGCCAATGCAGCATTCCAGGCCCAAACAGCCACCGGAAAATTAAAAGCCGTTATCACACCAACAACACCCAACGGGTGCCAAGTTTCCATCATACGGTGGCCTGGCCGCTCTGACGCAATAGTCAAACCATAAAGCTGTCGTGACAAGCCAACCGCGAAGTCGCAGATGTCGATCATTTCCTGCACCTCCCCCAAGCCCTCAGACAAGACTTTTCCAGATTCCAGGGACACCAAAGTACCTAACTCTTGTTTGTGTGCGCGCAACTCCTCGCCAAGCAGTCGAACCAGTTCACCACGACGGGGAGCCGGCATGACACGCCAGGATAGAAAGGCTCCGTAAGCCTTTTCGATCATGCTGCCGACCTCATTCAATGGCAGGGCGTGTACCGATCCAATAGCAGCGCCATCAATCGGTGAAAGTGATCGTACATTGCCCCCCGTATAAGCCTGAGATTTCACGCCCAGGGATTGAAGAATGGCGTGTGTGTATTCGGTAGTAGAAGGCATCATTTCCTGCACAAAGCTTGGATTTAAAGTTTGGATCATGGGATTGCCGACGTCGCCGTTAGCCAATCGATTCGACCTGGCGTGACTGCTGATAGGCGCTGCCAAACCGATTGCTCAAAAAGGTCGGCAGCTCGACCTGCTCCTGGCGGATAAAACCACGCTGGGGCAAATGCCCTTCACGAAACAAATCCACTGCTGCACAAATCCCGGCTGCGGTCGTAATTTGAATAGCGCTCAGCGGGGCCAGTTCATTTCGATCGGCAAAGATCTTGCGTGCGAAAACCTCCTGCACCAGATGTCCGTCGCGTTCGCCACTGACGGTGACAAAGATCAGCACGACATCTTGCATGGTCATCGGAATTGAACGTCGAAGAATTGCCTTCAAAGTTTCCTGATCTGATTTCATTCCAAGCTCCTGCAGGAGCATTTTCATGATATTACGGTGCCCCGGGTAACGCACGGTTTTATAGTCCAGCGTTCCAACCCTTCCCTTAAGGGTTTCACATAAAGTACCCAATCCACCAGAGGTATTGAAAGCTTCGTACTCCGTACCATCAAGTGAGAAGTGCTCCATGCCTTCCAGCGGCAGAACCTCGATGATCGTGCCGTCACGTATGGCTTCGCAAGGATGGCAGTACTCATTTACCAACCCGTCCACACTCCAAGTCAAATTGTATTTGAGCGAGTTGGTCGGAAAGGCTGGCAGCGCGCCCACACGCATTTTGACCTCGTGGAGTTTGCTAAATTTTTTGCTGAGGTGATGCGCCACGATTCCAATAAATCCTGGCGCCAGTCCGCACTGCGGCATGAAGGCAGTGGCTGCACCATCGGCCAAGCGCATGATTTCACGCGTGGCTGCAACATCTTCCGTTAAGTCAAAGTAGTGGCAGCCAGCCCTCAAAGCCTGAGCGGCGGCCCCAGTAGCCAGGTGGTAGGGCAGTGCATTGATGACTGTCTCATACCCCGCTAACACACCACACAATGCGTCGGCATCGGTGGTGTCAATCTGTTCTATTTCCAGTGGCAAATGTGTCAACTTGTGCAAGGCGTCCAAACTCCGGTCGACCACTTTCA
>CAIQBN010000530.1 GCA_903870065.1 uncultured beta proteobacterium
CGATTGCGTCAAACGGATCGTCACTGGATTGTTCTGCGCACGTTCTCCAAAGCCTGGGGGCTGGCCGGACTTCGGGTGGGTTATGGCCTGGCCTCGCATGCCGGCCTGGTTCAGATGCTCGACCGGGTGCGCACGCCGTTCAATGTGAACATGGCGGCGCAGATGGCCGCCCTTGCCGCCTGGGGCGACCCGGATCACATGATGACAAGCGTGCGCCATACCGTCGCGCAGCGTGACCTGATGGCCATTCAACTGGGCGCCCTGGGTGTGACGGTGGCACCGTCGGCGGCTAATTTCCTTTTTCTGGATCTGCACCGCCCCAACGGACAGGTGGCCGAGGCCCTGCTGTCGCAAGGCATCATCATCAAGCCCTGGAAGGAAACTGGTTACGAGACCTTCATTCGCGTCTCTGTCGGAATCGAGGCGGACAACCAGCGATTCATCGCTGCCCTGGCCGATATCTTGCGCCAGGGCACCTGTGCCGCGCCCAGGAAGCATTAGTCATTGCGGATACTATAGAAAGTTGGTTTACCCCGCAGGGGTACTGAGGTCGTTTTTCGGCTCAAACACCAGAATCTCACCGGGCTGGCAATTGAGATAGGCGCAGATTTTTTCCAAAGTGTCGAAGCGTACGCCTTTTACCTTGCCCTGCTTGAGCAAAGACATATTGGCTTCGGTAATGCCGACATGCTCAGCCAAGTCCTTGGACTTGACTTTGCGCCGCGCCAGCATGATGTCCAGTTGAACGACGATGGGCATGGTCAGACAAAGCTCTCATTTTCTTCGACCAGCGCGCGGCCTTTGGCGATCACGTCGGCCATCATCCAGATCAGCGCCGCAAAGAACAGCGTGAAGATATGGTTGGAACTGAATGCAATGGACAGCTGCCGGGTCCCGGGCGCATTGGTCCAGGTCAGGATGACAGAAGCAGCCGCGCCACACACTACGGCAGCCACACCGGCTATGGCCATGAAGGCAGCAGCATTGCGCAGGTAACGCGCCACTTGGGCGGTGAATACTAGCCCCTGTGCAAAGTGCGCAAAGCAGAGCCGCGCTTGCCACACGCCTACCAACATCAGCGCTAGAGGTACCGCCATAGTGGCGCCTGCTGACCACCGTTGCCAAGGCAGCAATTGCTGCTGTATCGCCAGGGATGGCAAGGAGCCTTGCACCGCCAGCTCGGTGCTGGTGACCGTGGACCAATAGGCTGCCAAAGCTACCGGCAAGGCCATGATGATTAGCACACACGCCCACGCCATCAATCGGCTGTTGCGCCGGATGCGCTGCAAGGGGTCGGGTTGCAAGGGGGTGTCTAAACGATCAACCATAACATCTCCTAGAGTGCATGTTTAAAAGCAATAAAATATTGTATTACAATAAGTTAATGCTTCCATTTGATATTAAAGTTCTACGCCATGAATTTAAACTCGTTACTGACCCTCTCGCCTTTCACATGCAAAATCGCCGCAATAGCCCGCCCATGGATTTGCGTCTTGCTCGCCGTACCATTGGTGGTCGCACCCTTGCAGAGTGCCTGGGCCCAACAACCCGAAAAGAAAATTGGCTTCGGCATATCGGTCAGCACTGATGGTATTTTCAGCTCGACCATTGCCAAAGTCGCCGTCACCCAGGTCACTCCGGATTCACAGGCGTTGGCCGCGGGCGTTTTAGCTGGAGATGAGATCGTCAAGATTCAGGACATCACGGTGCCTGGCAACAACGCAGCGAAGCTCAAGGAACACATGGACTTTGTACCGGGAGTTCCGAAAAAGATCACCTTCAAGCGAGCGACCGGGACTGAGTATGACGTTGTTTTCACCCGTGTGGTGAACCCAAAAACAGGCGGCTAGACCCATTGAACAGCGCCCGGGGAACGCGATGTCGCACATAAAACGGCGCGCATTTATCGCAGGGTAACTGTGGTTGGTCGTCGGAATTATTGGTGGATTCGCCCAAGGCTTCTGTCAGCTCTTGCTGTAGGTAGCCGTCGATGCAACGTCTACGGCCGCCAATGTCGCCAGTCACGTCCATATGGTGAACGTACTACGGCGTTCCTATTGCGCAGATTTCTTTGAGTATTGGCTCGTGCCACTGGGTTTTCGGGGGGCCTGCTTCCACGGGCTGCATCGGACCGCACCACGCTGGGCGAGGGCGTTGGCATGGTTGCGAAAGTGGCGCGTAGTCGTGGTACAGATGTGCCGCGGGGGCACGCGCAGCTACTCCATCCAAGTTTTCCGACAAAGCTAGGGTCTCTGGCGGTTCGGACTTTTTGCGGTCACGCGACTGGCGGTATGCACCGGCCAAAGGTGAAGATGGCAGAGTCCGTCGGTTGGGGCGGATGGAGGCCTTGGGCGGTGCTACAGTGTCTCAGTCCCAGATTCGTTCCATAGTGAGTGTCATGAAATCCCGAAAACTAATTTGC
>CAIQBN010000531.1 GCA_903870065.1 uncultured beta proteobacterium
CGCTGCACTGCTTGATTCAGTCCACGCGTGCCCCATTCCCCGTCATGAATGGCGCACAGAATACGGAAGCGGTCAAAGGCCTGCAAAACACACTTGACCCAGGCTTCATGAGCCACCGTGTTGTCCGATTCCGCCTTGGATCGTGCATTGATCAACCGCAAATAGTCGCCATAACAGGCCATGGCACCTGTGCGGCCATTCACTGCCAGGTTCAAAATGGTGTCCACGGTTGGGTGTTTCGTTGCTTGCAAAACACCTGTGGCATCGCCGGTGACCAGCGCGTTCGCAGTGTCGGGCTGACCTGCGTTGACCGCCAGCGCAAGCTGCCCAATCAAGCCTCCAAAGCGCCGACTCTTGCGCAGCATCACGGTCTGCTGTGCCAAAGGGGTTGGGGCCGCAGATACCGCAAGATATCCCTTCGGCACTGTCTGACCTGCCGTTGCCCTCGCGTACCGTGCGGTCTCGGCATCGTAGTTCCCGTCGACCGCATCCCTGCACAGGTCACCCAACACCGCTCCCGCTTCAACGGATGCAAGCTGGTCCTTGTCGCCCAGAATAATCAACTTTGCCGATGACGGAAGCGCTTGCAGCAAGGCCGACATCATCTCCAGATGAATCATGGAAGCCTCATCCACAATGAGGATATCCACATCGAGCAGGTTGGTGGCGTTAAACCGAAACTCACGCGTATCGACACGGGCACCGAGCAGGGAGTGCAAGGTCTTGGCCGCACCCATGCGCTGCGTCAAAGCGCCTAGATCCAGAGTATCGCCCAGGCGCGATGTCAGCTCCTGAAGGGAGATGTCAATCGATTGGCGCAACCGTGCTGCGGCCTTGCCGGTGGGCGCAGCCAAAGCCACGCGCAGACTTTGCGGAGCGGCGCTCATGGCGAACAGCAGGGCCAGCAGTCGTGCAGCGGTATAGGTCTTGCCGGTACCCGGCCCCCCCGTGATCACCGTCAAACTGGCACGTAGCGCCACCGCACAGGCAAGTTTCTGCCAGTCCACCGCGTTTGCATCGTCCACCGGCTTTTCGCCCGCATCAAACAGGCGATCCAGCCACTTCGCTGCCAACACCTCATTCACCTCTTGACTGCACGCACAACGCTGAAGAATTTGCTGAGACACCTGCTGTTCGTGAAGCCAATAGCGGCGCAAGTACAGCAATGGCTGCTGCTCGGTTCCATCCAGAATCAGGGGTTGTCCCAAGTCCAGCGGATCCGCTGCAGAGCGAACCAGCGGGCTCATGCGCAAGACAGCGAGCCAGTCTTGCAGATTCACGGGCAACGTATCCCACAGCGCTTGCAGCTCCACCTGCGCTTGGGGTGGCCAGGCCAAGATGTCATCAGGTTGGGTGACCAATGGCCTTAGCGGCAGGCAGGTATGTCCCCTCCCCTCCATCTGCGCCAACACAGCGGTACTAACCAGCAGAGCCGGTGACGCAGACGCATCAAGCTCTTGCATGAACGTGGCCAAAGCGCTGTCCAGACGGCGCAGCCAGCCTTGGTCAGCCCAGGCGTGGAGAATGGTCAGTGTGGCACCCGAGAGTGTGGATGTATCTGTCAGCGCATTCATAGCGGGGCCTCTTCGACATTCAGCATGGAGCCCAACGCATCCATCAACGCAATGCTTGCTGGCACCAGGCACACACCACTTTGCGGCCCCTTGATGCCCCGCAGGAACAGGTAGACCGCACCACCCAAATGCTGTTCAGGGTCGTATGCATCACCGAGTCGCAGCCTGAGCAGTCGGTGCAGGGCCAGCATGTAGATAGCGGCCTGCACGTCATAGCGGTGATGGGCCATGGCCTGCGCAAGCGCTGCGCTACTGTAGGCGGCATCATCATCGCCCAGATAGTTGGACTTGTAGTCCAGAACCCAGTACTTGCCACCGTGTGCAAACACCAAGTCGGCAAAACCCATCAACATGCCGTGAAGTTGCCGCTCTGCCAACGCCGGGCGTTCGACACCGGCGAGCACATGCATGCGGCAATGTGCATCCATTTCCTTGGCTTCTATGCGCTGGGCAGGCAGCCAAAACTCCATTTCCGGCAGCACATGCACCAACTCCCTCAGTGACGCATTGGGCCCGGGCAGGCGAGTTTGGACCACTTCTGACAGCCATGCAACCACCGCTTCAGCATGCTTGCCCCGACCCGCACGCTCACACCGCCGCTGGAGTCGTTGCGTCAAATGCTCATTTCCCGGCAAAGAAAACCCTTCAGTAGTCAGCCACTCCAACTGGTCATGCAAAAAATTACCGGCCTCGGCACCTTTGGGGAACTTGTGCCAGGCGTGCAGGCTTGGCACCATCGCGGCTTTGGCGGGGGCTTGCGGGTCTGACGCGTGCGTCGCATCGGGTTCATCATCGGCGGGCCGCGCGGTTTGAAGCAACGACAGTTCAGAACCGGACCGCGTGGGCGAAAGGTCCCGCGTCAATTGGGAGAAGCTCCCGATCTTCCAGTTTCGCTCAAAGTCTGCCCTGTAATCAGGCCGTTCTGGCAATTCCTTCACAGCCACAACTTGCGTGAGTTCGGTACACGGTGTGAGGTCGTCCGCCGCCTTCAAATGAATGTGCTTGTTGCCTTGCGCCAATTGCAGAATTGGCCCCAGCCAGTCAGAGGCTGCAATGGGTTCAGTGCCGCCCAGTAGATAACCGGTTGCACTTTGGTGCGAGATGCACGCATCGCTATTGCCCGTCTTCAACGCAGAAAAACCCACCCAGAGCGCATGCCGGGCTCGGGTCAATGCCACGTAGAGCAGGCGCAAGTCTTCTCGCAAGCGCTCTTTATCGGCCATTGCGAGTTCTTCCTTACTGAAGTCCAAATGCAAATGCCGGTTTCCATGCGCATCTGCGAGGTTGACGAAGGATGTAAACCGGTTGTCCTTCTTTCTGAAGCTGGTGGCATACGGAAGGCAGACCACCGAGTATTCGAGGCCCTTGCTCTTGTGGACAGTGACCACCTTGACCAGATCAGCATCGCTCTCCAGACGAACCACCTGCTCATCGCCCTGCGCGCCTCCCTCGGTGACCTCGGTCTGCAACCAACGAATCAGGGCCTGCTCTCCGTCCAGCGTGCTGCTGGCGGTTTGCAGCAATTCGGCAAGATGCAGAAAGTTGGTTAGCTTGCGTTCACCATCCAAAGCCGCCAGCCAGTTCGCGGCCAAACCGAGTTGGTGCAAGGTCTGGCGCAACATGGCCAGCACCCCCTGTGTCTGCCAAACGGTTCGCAAATGACGCAATTGCAGACTGCGCGCATCGAATGCATCGTCGTTGCTGGCAAGCCAGCCCAAAGCGTCCAAGCTCAGCCCTATCATGCCCGTTGCCAATGCGGCACGCACCAGGCGCACATCCTGTGGTGCGGCAACCGCACGCAGCCAATGCACCAGGTCGTGGGCTACCGCGCTGTCGAAGACGGAGTCCTTGTCAGACAGATAGACCGACGCGACCGAACGCCGTGCCAGTTCCTGTCGAACCGCATCGGCTTCTTTTCCGGTTCGAACCAGCACCGCGATATCGGCCGGTCGCAAAGGCCTCAACGTTTTACCCGCCTCGGCAAAGCCCGCCTGGGCATCATTGAGCCACGTCACTATTTGCTCGGCACAGCGCGCTGCAAAGACTGCGCGGGACGCTTGCGAATTGCGAATCTCCAGGTCATGCACCAGCGCCATGGCAGGCATTACACCGGTGGAGGTCACCAGATCTTCCTTGCGCCCATGGGACTTGACCTCGACAAACGGAAGCGGATTGTCATCTGCCTGGCGGTACATGAACGCGCCTTCGCTGCGTGCGCTATCGGCCTGACCGAACCAATGGTTGACGGCACCGACCAGTGCCTCGGTGGAACGAAAGTTGGTCTCCAGCACATAGTGACGCCCTATGGTCGCCCGGCGCGCCTTCATGTAACTGTAAATGTCTGCTCCACGAAAGCCGTAAATGGACTGCTTGGGGTCCCCGATAAGCAGCAGAGCACTTTGTGGGTCATTGGCCTGGGTCCGGTAGATCTGGTCGAAGATGTCGTACTGCAACGGCGATGTGTCTTGAAACTCATCGATCATGACCACCGGGTATTGCGCCAGAATGCGTTCGCGCAGGCGGGGGCCGTTTACGCCGTGCAGTGCCGTGTTCAGGCGGGTTAGCATGTCTGCAAAGCCGAAGCTGCCGCTTTGGCGCTTCAACGCCAGCACGCGTTGTGCCACATTGGCAGCGGCGTGCTTTCGCAAGGGCTCAGCGATGGATGGCAGTTGTTCCAAGGCTGCCTTGAGCTGCTCAAACTCGGCAAACATCTCTGGCAGTTCGATATCAGCAGCACCGTCCTTGCGCGCTAACAAAAGTCCGGCAGGTGTAAAACGGTCCCATCCCGTCTTCAAATCTGGAACATCGCCTTCGAGAGTTCCGTTGGCCCAGTCTTTAAGGGTAGTCAGCCAGGCGGTGTAGTTTTTTGGGCTGAGTTTGCGACCGTCCCACCCGTTGCCTCTGACCGAGGTCTGGGCATCCAGCCAGTCTTGCATCGCAGTCGCGCGCGGTACCCAACCGTCCTTGAGTTGACTCAAGGTGTCAGAACGGTGTGCAATGGCCTTGTCCAAAGCGTCTGCCAGTGTGCCCAGACCGGCTTCTGTTGGAATGTCCTGGCCCAGAAGGGCTTTCATGTCCTCGACCAGTGTGTCCACGCTGGACCAGACCGCAAGCACTTGCTGCAACGCCTCTAACGGCAGCGGATAACACGACTGGCGCCAATAATCCTGTGTCGCTTGCAACCGCATGGCCTCCTCATCAGCCACCAGTTCTTCGTCAAACAGGCATCCACTGTCAAATGCGTGTTCCTTGAGCATGCGCTGGCACCAGGCATCGATGGTATGCACCGAAGCATCGTCCATGCTCTGTGCCGCCAAGTCAAGCAGCCATGCAGCATGGTCGCGCGCTTGCCCACGTGGGTAGGCTTGAATGAGCGAGTCCAAAAATGGATCGCTCGCGTCGTCCGGTTCTTGCCCACGAAACCACTGGGCTGCCACCAGCAACCGCTCCCTTATCCGGTCCGAGAGTTCGCGGGTTGCCGCCCGTGTGAATGTCATCACCAGAATTTCTGAAGGCTTCAACGAGCGGCCAAAGCTGTGCTCACCTCCATGCCCCAGCACCAGCCGAAGGCACAGCGCGGCAATCGTCCATGTCTTACCCGTGCCCGCACTGGCTTCAATGAGCCGGCTACCCCACAAATCAAAGCTAACCGGCTGCAAAACCTGGCTTGCGCCGGAATCTGCTGACGCCGTTGCGGTGCCATTCAGTGCATGGGTAGTCATGCGGCAACCTCGGCAACTTCTTGCGCCGTGGCATGCAACGCGACTTTGACATGCTGGTTGACCCATTCCAGCAGGGGCTCGTATGCGGTTTTGGCCAAGCCTTCAAAACGACCATCGGCCACCAGTGCGCCATAGTCCGGGTACATACGCGCCAGACAGGGTTCAACCCCTTCCGCGCGAGACAGGTAGCCGCCCTCATAGGTCGTGACTGCGTCCTTTTGTGCCGCAAAGGCCAGGGCGGTTTTCAGCGGCAGGGGCAAAGGTGCGTTCATGCCATCCAGCCAGATTTGAAGCAAGCCTTTGAGGGTCTGCACCGCCTGGTCTTGGGGTATGGGGGCAAGGTACACCACACCATCCCGACCCACCAGAATCCCCGTGACTTTGGCACCGCTGGCTGCAATGGCCAGACTGTGAACCCAGGCTCCCACTAGTTTTTCGGGTCGTGCAAAGTAATCTTTGCGGACTTTGACCAGGAGTGTGCTGGCCTGCAATTCAAGCCAGGCTACCGAACTGGCCGACGGGTCTGCAGCATCTGAACCAGGTTCCACG
>CAIQBN010000532.1 GCA_903870065.1 uncultured beta proteobacterium
GAATCCAAAGAATGCGCATGCCTATGCTGACCTGGCCGACTCGCTGGCGTTGGCCAATGGGCGCAATTTGGAGGGCGAGCCCGAAAAGGTCATTGCCAAGGCACTTGCATTGGATCCTGACCACGTCAAGGCACTTGCACTGTCGGGCACGTTGGCACTCAATCGGGGTCAGGCTGCCAAGGCTGCCACACTGTGGGAGCGTGCCCTGAAAGGCGCGGAGCCCGATACTCCCATGGCCAATCAATTACAACGGGCTATTGCACAGGCGCGCGAACGCGCAGGAATGGCAGCGTCCGGTGCGACGGCACCAGTCAACGCCGGCAAGGCATCCATTTCGGGCAAAGTCGTGTTGTCGGATGCATTGAAAAAGCAGGTGTCGCCAGATGATGCCGTGTTCATCTATGCCCGCAGCCTGCAAGATGGCGCGCCCCCGCTAGCTATTGTCCGCAAGCAAGTCAGGGACCTGCCGTTTGAATTTGTATTGGATGACACATTTGCAATGACTCCAACGTCGCGCCTGTCTTTGGTAAAGGAAGCCAGAATCGGCGCACGGATCAGTAAAAGCGGCACCGCAAAACCCCAAGCCGGTGATCTACAGGGCGGTGGAACGGGTGTTGTGGCGGTTGGCACCAAGGGCGTGTCGATCGAAATTAACGAGATCGTTCGTTGACATGAATCAATTTGGAACTGCAACTTTGTTTGGGCAAAATTATTGGCCCCACTACAATGCCCGCTGGCAATAAAGGAGGACAAGCCATGAGCCAATTCAAGCCACTCTCCATCACTACGTTGCGTGAACAGACGGGTTACGCCCGTCCGTATTTCAATTCACCTAATTTGGTTAAGGTATCTTCTTCAGCACTGGAGGTGATGACGGATCTGCACTTTGTGGCCGCTGCTGTGGTTCATGCAGAGATGGATCTGGAGTCAGCATCACAAAAAATGATTGCGCGCGGTGTGCGCTCGTTGCTGGTGGTGGATGGGAGCCAGGATGTCACCGGCATCATCACCGCACGCGATTTGATGGGTGACCGCCCAACGGCCGTGATGCGGGAACAGTCGCTCGCATTTAGCGAGGTGAAGGTTCACGAGGTGATGACGCGAGCCAACCAAATTGAAGTCTTGGCGCTCGATGAAGTGCTGCACGCCCACGTGGGCGATGTCGTTGAGACGCTAAAAAACTCTGGTCGCCAGCACGCCCTGGTGGTTGAAGTGGATCCTATGCTGGAAAAGCCAGTCATCAGGGGTATTTTTTCGGCGTCGCAGGTCGCACGCCAATTGGGTATTGCGCTTCAATCACATGAGTTGTCTCAGACTTTTGCCGAGATTGATAAAGCCATTTCCCGCACATAGTGGTTAATTTTGCCAGCACCTACCTCTAAAGAATCACAATGAACTCTTCCAAACAATCAGCGGACATCGCTACGGGTTCTGCGACTGGTAAGTCGGCGGGCCTGAGTCAGGTTCAGACTCAACGGTTCAAATTGGTCCCGTATTTCACGCTGGCCAGTTTGTTCATGTTTCTTATGGTTGCGGCTGCGTTGACTTACTTTTCGAATCAACAGCGAGAATTCTTCCAGCAGGTCAAAAAAGACGAAATTGCGTTTTTCCGTCAGGTCCAGGAGAGCTTCGCAAAACAACAGGATGAAGCCGCGCGCAGGGACCTGTTGGCAATACATGAGTCCGGCAATGTAAATTTGACGCGTTTGTTTGCCAATGCGTTATGGGAAAAGGACTTTGCTCCTTTTGTTGCCAAGGCGCAGGACATTTCCATCGAGGAGTGCGCCGCAATTGCGGATGTCAAAGACGAAGCCGACGGCAAAATGAAAGCACCACCTGAGAAAAAGGCTTGCTTTTCCGAGGTCGGTAAGAAAATTATGGGAATCAAGGGCTTCGCTGAACTGAACGCGAAAGTGTATGACTCAATGAAGAAAAGCACCGTGTTCAAGATCAAGGTGTTTGACTTGCGAGGCGTCACCATCTATTCATCCGAGCATGGGCAAATGGGTGAAGACAAATCATCCAACGCTGGTTGGAGGGGTGCAGCGGTTGATGGAAAGCCGAAAAGCGAATTAACGTTCCGCGACAAATTCAGTGCGTTTGAAGGTGTCGTGGAAAAACGCGATTTGATCTCAAGTTATATGCCTGTATTGCAGCCCGGCTCGGACCAGATTGTGGGCGTTTTTGAAATCTACTCCGATGTGACCCCATTCCTGGACCAAATCAAGGCTACCTCGGCCAACATCAAAACAACCGCGACCGGCAACCAGGCAAAGGTGGAGGAAGCTGCAGCGTCCAGTCAAACTCGTGTCGAAGAATCCGAGAACGAGATGCAGTTAATCCTTCTGGGGATGACGGGTGTTTTGTTTGTGGGCTTGTTCTTGATCGTGCGGCGTGCTGCCGCAATCATGGCTAGCCAGGAGCATGACAACCAGCAAGCACAACAGAAATTGTCGCAGTCCGAGAAAATGGCTTCGTTGGGTCAAATGGTGGCCGGCGTTGCGCATCAACTCAATACCCCACTGGCCTTTACTTACAACAATGTCGGCATGGTAATGGAAGCATTAAAAAGCTTCAGATTGCCGCTCAAGGTGGCTGGCGCTGTGGGAGCATCGGTCAAATTGGCACAAGGCAGCGAGATAACTCTGGCAATTGATCAGGACATGCGAGAAGCCAGTCAAGTCGATCCAATGGATCTGGAAGTCGAAATGCCCGCAGAAATGTTGAAGGACACCATCCAGGGCATTGAGCAAATGCGAGAGATGGTTGAGAATCTTCGCGATTTCACACGGCTTGATCGGACCAAAGTCGCCAAGTTTGATCTCAACAAAGGTCTGCACAATGTGATTTACATTGCCAAGAGTGTGATACCGACCCGCATTACAGTGGTTGAGGATTTCAGCCCTTTACCTAGCCTGGAGTGCAATCCTTCGCAACTCAATCAAGTCTTTTTGAATTTGATTAACAACGCAGCGCAATCCATTTCGGGTGATGGATCGGTGGTTGTAAAAAGTACTGCTGATGGTCAGAATGTGCGCATTGATGTCACTGACACGGGCAGTGGTATCCCCGCAGACGTGTTGCCACACATTTGGGAAAGCTACTTCACAACCAAAAAGGAACAAGAGGGAACTGGTCTGGGGTTAGCGATTGCCAAGTCCATTGTTGAAGAGCATGGCGGGAAAATTTTGGTTCAAACTCAAGTGGGACAAGGAACGACCTTCACTGTTTCATTACCAGTGCGGGCGTAAGACTGGAACGTATTATGGAGAATAAAAAAGGCAAGATTTTGTGCGTCGATGATGAGCCAAATATTCTGCGCTCATTGCAATGGTTGCTGCAAAAAGAGTTTGAAGTGCACACTGCGATCAGTGGCCAGGATGGGCTGGCGCTAATCGCACAGCACGATTTTGATGCAGTGGTATCCGATCAAAGGATGCCAGGCATGATGGGGTCCGAGTTTTTGCGGGAAGTGCGTCTGCGCTCGCCTCGCACGATGCGAATGCTGCTGACCGGTTATTCTGATTTACCTGCGATATTGCGGTCGGTGAATGAGGGCGAGGTCTTCCGCTTTATTCACAAGCCATGGAAATTCAATGAACTGATGCAAGTGGTTGGTGAGGCAGTGCAAATTGCACAGGCAACCGAACCTGAGACAGTCGGCGCAGCTCCAGTTGAGGCTGAAAGCGAGGACGATGGGGGAGATTCCATCCTGGTGGTTGATGACGATCCCGACAACGTTGAGCGCATGCTACAGGAAGCCGGTCACCAATCCGTCAATGTCCGTTGCGTAACCAATATTGCTGACGCAGTTTCAATTTTTGACACAGAAGATGTAGGCATCATCTTGTCGGACACCAAAGTAGACAGTGTCGACACAACGCGAATGTTGAAAGTCATCAAGGAGAAACACCCGGAAATTGTGACCGTGGTGTACACCGCCAATTCGGATGCCGACGAAGTGATCAACCTGATCAATCAGGGACAAATATTCCGCTTCATCTTGAAACCGGTCAAGCCGACCACGCTCATGCTGGCCATGACGGCGGCAAAGGTCAAACGAACACAGCTTCGACTTAATCCCGCGTTCGCCAAAAGGCACCGCGTGCAAGGCGTCAACTTGGAGATGCGAGAGTCCCTGGTTGACGACTTGGCCTCGGCATCGCCGGTGGCCAATTCAGCTGCTCAAACGGATGCTCCGCCTTCCAAGGGCGGCTTGTTTCGTCGCGTGACCGGAAGCTTTTGGCAAATGTTAGGTGGAAAGAACTCCACGCATTAAGTTGATTTATCGCCTGCTGCCATCGGCATCTGGGGTCTGGACTCGCGATGCAGCGATGAAAAATCATTTCTTGAAATAAGATCATTCAGGAAAGCAAGGTTGCGATGCATCCCTTGTACATGTGGGTCGACCCCGCC